>JBARAK010000249.1:0-4543 GCA_049791955.1 Caulobacteraceae bacterium | reverse complement strand
TCTGGATACTTTAACTACAGTTTGAACGGGCGGCCTTGGGCCGCCCGTGGTTTTGGAGGCCATATTGGCTACGGGTGTTGTAAAGTGGTTTAACCCCATGAAGGGGTTCGGGTTCATCACGCCGGAGGACGGCAGTCCGGACGTGTTCGTCCACGCTTCCGCCGCCGAGCGCGCGGGGCTTGGACACCTTCAAGAGAATCAAAAGCTGAGTTACGACTTGGAACGCGACCGCAAGAACGGCAAGGTCGCGGCCACCAACCTGCAGGCGCTCTGAGCAGCATGTCGACCAAAGAAGATTTCATCGAGTTCGATGGCGTGGTCACCGAACTGCTGCCCGAAGGGCGCTACCGCGTCCAACTGGATAACGATCACGTGGTGCTGGCCTATACCGCCGGCCGCATGAAGCGGAACAAGATCCGCACCCTGGTCGGCGACCGGGTGACGGTGGAGATGACCCCCTACGACCTGAGCAAGGGCCGGATCACCTTCCGCCACAAGACCGAAGGCGCCCCGCGTCCCGGCACGCGCCCGCAACAGTTCCGCCGGCGGTAGAGCCTTTCCCGTTCAAATGAATCATTCGAACGGGATAAAAAGGCTCTAAATCATAGAGTTAGAGCGTGATGGCCGCCGAAACCGGCTTCCACTTTCGGCTATCACGCTCTAGGCACATCTTCCTCCCCTGCAAAGCGGGGGAGGAGAGACCTCACACCAGCGTGCCCTTGCCGCTGGTGATCTCGGCGTAGCGGTGCACGCGCACGGCCTGCACCAGGGCGAAGCCGATCATCACCGTCAGCACCTCGGTGCCGCCGTAGGACAGCAGCGGCATGGGCACGCCCACCACCGGGGCCATGCCCATGACCATCGATGCGTTGACCAGGATGTAGAAGGCGAAGGTGGCGGTGACGCCGCCCGCCGCCAGCCGGCCGAAGTGGCTGTGCGAGCGCATCGCCGTGCGCAGGGCCATGAAGATGATCGCCGCGTAGAGCAGCAGCAGGGTGATGCAGCCCACGAAGCCGAACTGCTCGGCGAAGGTGGCGAAGATGAAGTCGGTGTGCTTCTCGGGCAGGAAGTTGAGCTGGCTCTGGGTGCCTAGCCCGTAGCCCTTGCCGAGCAGGCCCCCCGAGCCCAGGGCGATCTTGGACTGCAGGATGTGGTAGCCGGAGCCGGAGGGGTCGTCCTCCGGGTTCAGGAAGGTCAGCACCCGGTCGCGCTGGTAGCCCTTCATCACGAACTTCACGAACACCGGCACGGCGATGACCACGCCGACCACGCCCGCCAACAGGGCGCGCCAGTCCAGCCCGGCCAGGAACATGATGGCGGCGCCGGTGAAGGCGATCAGCAGGGCGGTGCCGAGGTCCGGCTGCTTGGCGATCAGCAGCATGGGCACGCCTACCATCGCGGCCGGGATGATCAGCTTCCACGACCAGCGCGCGTCCTTGGCCGAGACGCCGTGGTAGAAGCGGGCCATGGCCAGGACCAGGCCGATCTTCATGATCTCGGACGGCTGGATCTGCACCGGCCCGAACTGCAGCCAGCGCTTGGCGCCCAGCGAGGTGTGGCCGATGGCCATCACCGCCAGCAGCAGGAACAGGCCGGCGCCGTAGACCGGATAGGCCAGGGCCAGCCAGACCCGCAGGTTGACCAGGCTCAGCGCCAGCATCAGCACCAGGCACAGGCAGAAGCGCATCAGGTGCTTGGCCGCCCACGGCTGCCAGGCCAGGGGGGCGACGGAGTAGAGCATCGCCGTGCCCATGGCGGCGATGATGCAGAGCAGGACCGCGAAGGTCCAATCGATCTGCATCAGCTTGGAAGACAGCCGCTCGCGTTCGCCGGGGCGGGTGATGGCGCTGGCGGTCACGTGGTCGTCCCCGTGGTTGTCACCGTGTCGGTGGTGTTCAGGGACGGATCGGTCGGGGTCGAGTCCGGAAGCGGCGGGTCGGTGAGCGGGGTCGAGGCCGCGTCGTCAGGGGCGGCCGGCTTGGGTTCGGGCGGCTGCTCGATCAGGGCGCGGATCTCGGGGTCCTTCAGCAGGGCGACCTTCAGCAGCTCGCGCGCCTTGGGCGCGGCGGCTTCGGCGCCCCATCCGCCGTGCTCGACCAGCACGCTGACGGCGTATCGGGGATTGTCGGCAGGGGCGAAGGCGATGAACCAGGCGTGGTCGCGCTGATCCCATTTGCCCTTGGCGCCGTGCGCGCCGACTCCGCCGCCGGTGTAGTTATGCGCTTGGGCCGTGCCGCTCTTGCCCGCCATCTTGATGGGACCGAGGTCGAGCTTTGTCGCCGGCCCGAAGCCGGTTCCGCCCGGTTCGTTACACACCCCGCTCATTGCCGACTTCAAGAACGCCATGTGCTCCGGCGAGATCGGCACGGCGCCGGCGTCCGCGCCCGACGGCTGTATCTGGTCGCCGATCGCGTGGATCAGGCGTGGCTGAATCGTCTTGCCGCCATTGGCGATGCGCGCGCACATCATGGCGAGCTGCAACGCATTGACGCTGACGTAGCCCTGGCCGATCCCCATGCTTGGGGTTTCGCCGGGATGCCAGACCGGGTCGCGCGGGAAATGCTTCCGCTTGTATGCGGTATCGGGAACGATCCCGACCTTCTGCCCCGGAATGCCGATGTCGTAGAGGCTGCCGAGCCCGAACGCCCGCGCCACCTCGGCGATGCGGTCCGGCCCGATCGCCAGGGCGGTTTGATAATAATAGACATCGCAGGAGGCCTTCAGCGCGCCCCGCATATCCAGCGCCCCATGGGCCTTGTCGCAGTGCCAGGTCCGTCCGCCCCAGAACCAGGCCTTGTTGCAGACGTGGACGGTCTTGGGGTCGTAGCCGTGCTCCAGCGCGGCCAGGGTGACCATGGTCTTGAAGGTGGAGCCTGGCGCGTAGTTGGCGGTCAGCGCCTTGTTGAACAGCGGCTTGCGCTCGTACTTCGACAGGGCGGCGTATTCGTCGCCGGGGATGCCCTTGACGAAGGCGTTGGCGTCGAAGCTGGGGTTGGAGGCCAGGCACAGGATGTCGCCGCTGCGGCAGTCGATCATCACCGCCGCGCCCGACTCCATGCCAAGCACATCCATGGCCCGGTTCTGGATGTCGGCGTCCAGGGTCAGACGTATGGTGTCGCCGGGGACGGCCTTGATGTCGCCGGCGGGGTCCTCGCGGATCACCCGGCCGACGCTGTCGACCTCGACCTTGTGGCCGCCGGCCTTGCCGCGCAGCTGCAGGTCCAGCGACTTCTCCACCCCCTGCTTGCCGATGCGGAAGCCGGGGTGCAGCAGCAGCGGCGTCGGGTCGTCGCCCTCCGCCTCCAGGTCCTTGGCCGAGACGCGCGAGACGTAGCCGATCACGTGGCTGAAGGCGCCGGGGAAGGGATAGAAGCGCGCGTCGCCCATCTCCGCGGTGACGCCCGGCAGTTCGGGCATACGCACGTTCACGCGCGAGAACTCGTCCCAGGTCAGGTCGGTGGCGATGGCCACGGGGCTAGAGCGCGGCGTCTGGGCGATGTCGCGCGTGATCTGGCGGCGCTTGGCGTCGGGGATCGGGATCAGAGCCGCCACCGCGTCGATGGTGGCGTCCACGTCGTCCACCACGTCGCGCTGCAGCAGGATGCGGAACTCCGGCCGGTTGGAGGCGATCTCGACCCCCTCGCGGTCGAGGATGCGCCCGCGCGGCGGCGGCACCAGGCGGAAGTTGAACTGGTTGGAGGCCGACAGGGTCTGGTAGCGGCCGGTCTCGACCAGTTGCAGCTGGCTGAGGCGGAAGCCCAGGGCGGCGAGGCCCAGCCCCGCAAAGCCGCCGAGCAGCACGGTGCGGCGGTGGAACATGCCCTGCCGCTCGTTCACCTCGTCGAAGTAGATGTGGGGTTCGTGGCTCACGGGACGGTTACTCTGCGAGCGAGCGGGCGGGAACGGGTCAGCGGAAGCGGATATCGGCGTCTTCGAAGCGGTCGATCAGTCGGTGGGCGAACGGGTAGAGCGCCAGGGTCGCGCCGAGCTGGAGGAGCGATCCCATCAGGTTGGGCGTGACGTGGGCGCGCAGCATGATGAAGAGGTAGGCGCCCAGGAACGCAATGCCAGTGAGGGCGAGATACCACATGGCCAGGACCGGCGCGCTGCGACCGGTCATCAGGCTGCGCGAGATCAGCGCCCCAGCGTAGGCCAGCAGCAGGCACAGCCCCCACAGCCCCAGCGGCGCGCTCCAGAACAGGTCCAGGAACAGGCCCGCCGCCAGCAGGCCGAACGGCGCCAGCAGGGACGGGCGGATCACCGGCCATGCGAAGGCCAGCACCATGGGGAAGACCGGCTCAGGCAGACGCAGGCCGTAGATGCGCAGCGGCGTGTCCAGCACCAGCGTCGCCACCAGGCAGATCAGCAGGGGCAGGCCGATCCATTCATGGAGCTGGAGCGGCTGTGACTGGCCCCGGCTCATGGTTGCGGCCCGGAGTCCGGAGCGGGGGCGGTCGCCGCGGGCGGCTGCGGCGCTGGGGTCGTGGCGGCTGGCGCAGAGGTCGATGGCGTGGCCGCAGGCTTTGCCTGGGTCGCTGTGGCT
>JBARAK010000248.1:0-8353 GCA_049791955.1 Caulobacteraceae bacterium | reverse complement strand
CTGAAGGTCACAGGTTCAAATCCTGTCCCCGCACCCAAGCCCCCTACACATATCCAACTCCACATTCGCACACAAAAACGCCCGCGCCCCACAAGGCCGGGCGTTTCTGCGTTCCATAACCTCAACTCAACCCCCACCGCGCAACCCACAGTCCAAAGCCAGCGTTCAACCGTTATCCAACAGCCACCTTCGGACTCGGCGATCTCCGGATAGCCCTGGCGGCGATGGCGGAGCGCCTGTGGCTTGGCGACGGCTTCGCCGCCTTGGCCGATGCGGTCGGGCGCGACGGCGATCCCGGCGCGCTTGCGAGCATCGCGGCGTTTCGCCCGAAGGCCGCGACCCTGCCCCCTGATGTCGTCGCCAGGTCGCTGGTGCGGCGTACCACCATCACCCGGCAGTGGCTGGAATTCCTGACCAGGTATCCGGTGCTGCTGGCGTCGGTATCGCCAGAGTTACCCTTCCCAGACGACCTCGACCTGCAGGGGGAGGCCGGATTTCAGCGGGTGTGGGACGGGGTGCTCCTACCCGCGAAGATTTGTGCCCTCTTGCGGGCGAGGCCATTGCGGCGAGGGGGACGCCCCCCGCTCCGATCGATCCGAAACCCTAGAGCTTCGATCTGTGCGAGTGGGCGGGCGGATCCACGACCAGCGCGGGTAGCTATTTGGATCGCGCCGAGCGCAGGGCGGCTTCAAGTTCCGCCAGCCGCCGTCTGGCTCCCTGCACATGCGTGGGGCCGTCGGATAGCTCGGCCGGGTCCGCGTTTTCGCCTTCCAGCCAGTCGAGCCGCCGGAGCATCTCTTCGCGTTCGGCTTCCAGCTTGCGGATGTGCGGCGTCATGAGGACGGCCTCAATCGGTCTTGTGGCCGGTGAACAGCGCCACGGTCTCTTCCAGGCTCGTCTGCACGTCGAGCGGAGCGCCCGCGTCGAGGACGACCCTGGTCGCCTTGTGAAACCTTGAGACGCTGACCACTTTGCGTGGATTCACGAAGACGAGCTCGTTGCTCGCGAACAGCCGCAGCGGGGCCAGCGCCACGTGCTGTGATGGCTCGCCCTCGTCATGAGCGAGGTCCTTTCCGATCGGGGGGAGTTCCTGGCCTGCCGACTTGCTATTCATGAGCGACCTTCGTGAAGGGGCGGCGTCTGGACCTGGGCTTTCATCTGTCAGCCCCTGTCCGGCGACTGGGCCTGTGCGAGAGGGCCGCGGAGATCGGGGGGCGCACAGGTGCGAAGGCCTCCGATCAGAAGAATAACCGCCCCGACGGCGAGGGCCGGAAGAATCCATCCCCGGCCAGGGCCCGCCTCTGGCGTCCCCATGTGGCGCCTTTCTGCTGGCCGTCACCGGCCGAGCCGGGTCAAGCACTCCTGGAACGACTCGCGTCCAGCCAGGCGTCTGCTTTCTTCCAGTGATGGATTTCTCCGCAGGCCGCACATCGAAACGCCGCTCCGGGAAAGAGCGCGACCTCGAACGCCTCGCGGCGCAGGTATTGGGCGGTGGATACGTCCTGCCCCGTCACAGGGCACTTTATCAATATAAGAGACATGCCCTGTAACGCATGGATTAGAAAAAGGATGCATCGATTGACGCCGCCGCCCTTCTGGGGGCGTATTGACTTTTTTCGATTTTACTCCATCTTGGTAATGCGCATATAGCGCCGCGGCGAACGCCGCTTTTTTGGCTCCTTAAGAATTTGGCGGCGAAACGCTATTTTCCAGGGCTGATTTTCCCCAACTAACGCACGTTTAATACGACGTTCAGTCGTTCTATTTTCTTCGAGAAGTCCTATGAACAGCACAAAGAGCATTCCCCGCCAGAGCCAGCCCAACAGGTCGCCGGCGCCGCCGCCGGCCTTGTTGGCGCGTCCCAGGGGCTCTAATCTAACCTATGCGGAATTGCGCCAGATCGTTCTGGAGCAACTCGGCTAATCGAGGCCGACACGATCGTCCGGCTCCACGATTATTCGGACGGAGCAGTCTGAATATGGTATTTTATTTGACGTCCGTTTTGGCGGAGTCGAACGGCTTGGTCGGCTTCTTTTCGTGAGGCCGCTTGCCGCCCCGGAAAGGGGTGAAATGTCCACGATAGTTCAAGACCGAAGCCAGGAAATTCTGGATCTCGAGCCCAGCCTGTTGAGTTGGGCGCGGGCCTTGACCCGAGATCCTCATGAAGCCGGCGTGCTTGTCCAGGAAACCCTACTGATCGCCGCTCAACCGGACGAGGCGCCGGCGGCCGACGAGAGCACCCGGATATGGCTTCATCGCCTGTTCCGGCGACGCTTCCATTCCGTGGTGCGTGACCGGGGTGTCCGGCGCTCCAGGAGCAATCCGATCAGCGCGATCGGCTACGCCCGCGAGCGGGGGCAACTGGCCGATGTTGTCGAGGGGGCCAACGGCGGCTGACATCCCCTCGCAGTTGCATCCCAGCGCCGGGCGACCGGCGTTGGGGTTATGGTGCTGGGGTTATTCGGCGACGCGGCGGCTGAAGGCGGCCAGGGCGTCGCTGCGGTCTTGCCGGCGCGCGGTTTTCCTCAGCTTTCGATCCTGGCGTTTGGCTTCAAGCTCGGCCTGGCGGAGGGCGGCGACTTCGGCGGCGGCGGCGGCCAGGGCGTCGATTCGGGCCTGGCGGGCGGCGGCGCGTTCATCGGTTCGGGCTTGGCGCACCGCCTCCAGTTCGGCGACCCGCCGGTCCTGGCGCCCTACGAACGTGGGATCGGTGATGGTGGCCTTGGGCTGGAATTTATCGAGTTGCGCCTTCCTGGCCGCGGCTGCGGTCTTGAGGCGTTCGGCGTAGCCGGTCTCGTTTTGAATGGTGGGCTTCTTTGCGTGCGATCAAGCGCGTATGCGCTCGCAGACGAATAATAACACGGCGCTGCGATTGTGATAGGAGCGGGTATTATTATTCCAAAAATCCCTTTTCGCGCCCGGAATATTCCCGAATACAAGCTGGGCGGTTGGAAATTCCGTCCGGGCGGCCTAGCGTCTATGACGATCCTGGTCTATACGTGCTAGATCGATCTCTGCTGCGCAACGCCTCAAAGCCCCTCGCTTCGCGCGCGGTTTTTCGAAGCCGAACCTTTCAGACTCGATCGCCTGCCGGGCGTTCCGGTGGGCCAACGCCAAGGAGGCTGAAATGGCTAACGGCACTGTTAAATGGTTCAACACCACCAAGGGTTATGGCTTCATCCAGCCGGAAGACGGCGGCCGTGACGTGTTCGTGCACGTTTCCGCGGTCGAGCGTTCCGATCTGCGCGTGCTCGCGGAAGGTCAGACGATCGCCTACGAAGTCGAGCGCGATCCGCGTTCGGGCAAGGAAAGCGCTGTGAACCTGCGGGCGGCCTAAGCCACCGTCAGAGTGTGATCTGGATGGGCTGGCGCCTTGTGCGCCGGCCCTGACCCTTGGTCGAGTTGCTCCCGAGGGCTGCTTTCCTGAAAATCAGGATCTCTAAATCAGGATATCGATAGGGAAGCTGGGCCCCCCGAGGGAAGGCCCTGCTGATGTCGGCTGTCCGCTGATCAGGGTTGGACGACGATCAGCGCGCTGGAAGCGGCGCCGCCCTCGACGACCTTCACACCCAGATACCGGATTTCGCCGCCGAGGAAGCTGAGGTCCTCAGTGGATACGTTCCGATCGCGCTTCAGCTTCGCCGCATCTCCGAAGGTGAGCTGAAGAAGCAAAGTGGAGATGGGCGTCCCCTCCGCCGTGGCCTTTTCGATCTCGGACTTGAAGCGCTCCGCCGGAGGTAGCGCCTTCTTGGGTAGGGCTGCTCGCGGGGACATGGCGATCTCTTTCGAAAAGTGGAGGGTTGGCTCCCGTTCCGCTTCCGCCATTCGTGGGGATTGCGGTTGGGAAATATTCGTCCCTTATGTCGATAAACAATTGGGAATACGCTTCTTTACCTCGAAAATTTTTCGGCGTCCTCCAGAATTTTGGAACCTGGATCGGAGGCAAGAACGGCATGTCTCCCACCCAGACAAGCGGCCGGTTTATTTTTCAAGGGCTAGATCAGCGGGCCGGAAAATTTGCCGAACCTCCAGCGGAGCCGTTGGTGAGAAGGAGAAAAGCGCCCATATTGAGGGCTATTCTTCACCTGCAGTGGCGACTTCAGGTGTTTGTATGAACTGGGCCGCCTGCCAATCGACAGGGGCCGTCGTCGGGCGATCTCGCCCTGAACCGGAGCCGAGCGATGTCATATAAGAAAGCGGCTCCCCTGAAACTGCTGGAGTCCTCCTCGGGGGAGGGGGTCCTGCACATGCCCTCGGGCGTGGAGCTGGTGATGGGCTATCAGCTCGACACCTATCTTGAGCGTGGGCGCAAGATCGTGAGCGGCAGCCTGGAGGGCGACGCCAGCCGCGTCGAGGACGGTGCGGTGGGGCGACTTCAGCTGGTGTCCGGCGAACAGGTCGAGATCGCGCTGATCAAGCCGGACGATCGGGGCGCGGACTTCAGATCGCTCCCGTAGGGGGTCTCCCGTTCACTTCGAGCGCGCCGCGTCGATGGCCTCGCGCACCCGCGCCAGAGCGGCGTCGATCGGCGCGGTTTCGCCCAGCATGCTGAAGGTCCGGTAGAGGGCGAAGACGCAATGGCCGTGGACGGTCGCCACCAGGGAGCGGGCGAGGGGAAGCACGGCCTCCGGCGAGGCGTGCGGTAGCTCCGCGGCGATCTCGGCCACCGCGATCCCGATCAGCTCGGCCGCGACGGCCTGATACCAGTCTGGGGCGGCGCCGCCGTCGGCCATGTGGTGTTCGTAGATGGCGATCCAGGCCTTGGGGTTCTGGTCGGCGAACTCGAAATAGCCGCGCACCAGGGCGGCGATGCGGTCGCCCTCGGACTCCGACAGCCGCGCCCGCAGATGCGCCCCCCACAGACCCAGGGTGCGCGCGTTGATGGCCAGCATCAGCCCATCGTAGCTGCCGAACACGTTGTAGAGCGTGCCGATCGAATAGCCGACGCGCTTGGCGACGTCGCGGGCCGAGAACCGCGCCAGGCCGGTCTCCGCCAACTGGCGGCGGCCTTCGTCGACGAACAGGGCCTCCAGTTCGCTGCGGGTGTGGTCCGATCGCCGACCCATCTCGCCTCCAGAAATTGAGCGGTGTTCAAAAAAGATATTGAACACTGTTCAGTTCTGGTGTTCCCTCCGTCCGGCGTCAAGCGGAATTGTCCGCTAACACCCTGGAGCCCCGTCGCGATGGCCAAGCCCGCATCGGAACTTTCGCTGCTGACCAAGCGCCGCTTCGCGCCGCTGTTCGTCACCAACCTGCTGGACGTGTTCAACGACAACCTGTTCAAGACCGCGCTGCTGATGATGGCGAGCTACGGCCTGTACCGGGCCGACCCGGAGCGGGCGGCCCTGCTGGCGACCATCGCCACGGGCCTGTTCATCCTGCCGTTCTTCCTGTTCTCGGGCCTGGCCGGCCAGATCGCCGACGCCTGGGAGCGGGCCCGCCTCGTGCGCCTGGTCAAGGTGGCCGAGGTGGCGATCCTGGCGCTCGGCGTCGCTGGCTTCCACGCCCAGTCGGTCGGCCTGCTGCTGACCGCCCTGTTCCTGATGGGGGTCCATTCGGCCTTCTACGGGCCGCTCAAGTACGCGATCCTGCCCCAGCAGCTCGGCAAGGACGAATTGCTGGGCGGAACCGGGGTGATGGAGGCGGGCGGCTTCGTCGCCATCGTCGGCGGCCAACTTCTAGCCGGCCTGGTCGCGCCGCCGGTCGCGGGCCTGATCGCTTGCGGCCTGGCCTGCGTCGGGTTAGCCGCCAGCCTGGCGATCCCGTCCGCGCCGCCCGCCGACGCCAGCGCCCGGATCGACCTCAACGCGCCTTTGGTGAGCTGGCGGCTGGTGCGCATGGCAATGGCGGTGCGGCCGATGTGGCTGTCGATCCTGGCCATCGCCTGGTTCTACGCGGTGGGCGCGGTCCTGCTGGGCGAGCTGATCCCGCTGGTGAAAGGCATGCTGCACGCGCGCCAGGACGTGGCGGTGCTGTTCCTGACCATCTTCTCGATCGGGGTGGCGACCGGCTCGCTGCTGGTGAACCGGCTGCTGCGGGGCGAGGTCTCGGCCCGCTACGTGCCGGTCTCGGCCATGCTGCTGGCGGCGGCGCTGCTCGACCTGTCGTTCGCGATCCGGGGGCTGCACATCCATGGGCAGGACCTGGGGATCGCCGGCTTCGCGGCCACGCCCGGAGCCTGGCGGGTCATGGTCGACCTGGCGGCGATCGCCATGTGCGGCGGGGTGTTCGTGATCCCGCTCTATGCCATCCTGCAGACCCACAGCCCGGCCGAGCAGCGCTCTCGCATCCTGGCGGGCAACAACATCGTCAACGCCGGCGTCACCGTGGCCGCGCTGGCCATCGCGGCCGGCCTGCTGAAGCTGGGCGTCGGCATCGCCGGGCTGATCGCGCTGATGGGGGCAGCCACGTTCGCGGTCGCCCTGGCCGCCTGCGCCCTGCTGCCCGAAACGGTGATCAAGGCGGTCGTGCGTGCGGTGCTGAAGCTGCTTTACCGGGTCGAACTCAGCGGCGCCGAGCACATGCCCGCGCCGGGGCAGGGGGCCGTGGTGGTGGTCAACCACGTTTCCTACCTGGACGGCCTGCTGCTGGCCGCCTTCCTGCCCGGCCGCCCCACCTTCGCGGTCCATACCCGCATCGCCCGGGCCTGGTGGATGAAGCCGGTGCTGCCGTTCTTCGACGCCTTCCCGGTCGACACCACCAATCCCCTGTCGGCCAAGGCCATGATCCGCGCGGTGCGCGAGGGGCGGACCCTGGTGGTGTTCCCCGAGGGGCGGATCACCGTGACCGGCGCCCTGATGAAGGTGTTCGCGGGCCCGGGCATGGTCGCCGACAAGGCCGATGCGCCGATCATCCCGGTGCGGATCGACGGCGCCCAGTACACCGGCTTCTCGCACATGAAGGGCAAGGTCCGGCTGCGGCGCTTCCCCAAGATCCGCCTGACCGTGTTGCCGCCGCGCCGCTTCGACCTGGACGGGGTGGAGTCGGCCCGCAAGCGGCGGGCGCTGTCGGCCGACCGGCTCTACGACGTGATGAGCGAGATGATGTTCGCCACCGCTGGCGCCGACCGTACCCTGTTCCAGGCCCTGCTCGACGCGCGGGCGGTGCATGGCGGCAAGGCGCCGGCCCTGGAGGACGTGAAGCGCCAGCCGCTGTCCTATGGCCGGCTGGTCGTCGGCGCCCGTGTCCTGGCGGGTGTGCTGAAGCCCGGGACCGTGCCCGGCGAGGCGGTTGGCGTGATGCTGCCCAACGTCAATCCGGCGGTCGTCACCTTCTTTGCGCTGCAGGCGGCCCGGCGGGTTCCGGCCATGCTGAACTACACCGCCGGTCCCGCGCACCTGGAGGCGGCCTGCGACGGCGCCGAGATCCAGACCGTGGTCACCTCTCGCGCCTTTGTCGCCCAGGCCAAGCTGGAGGGCGCCGTCGCCCGGCTGGAGGCGTCGGGCCGGCGCATCCTGTGGCTGGAGGACCTGGCCAGGGAGATCAGCCCCGCGGACAAGGCGGCCGGGCTGATCGGCGACCGCTTCGCCGCCCTGGCGCCGCGCCGGCGGCAGGACCCGGACCAGGTGGCGGTGATCCTGTTCACCTCCGGATCGGAGGGCGCGCCCAAGGGCGTGGCGCTCAGCCACCGCAACATCCTGAGCAACTGCGCCCAGGTCGCCGCCCGCATCGACTTCAACCCGACCGACCGGGTGCTCAACGCCCTGCCGATCTTCCATAGCTTCGGCCTGACCGGCGGGATGCTGCTGCCGCTGCTGAACGGGGTGAGGACGCTGCTCTATCCCAACCCGCTGCACTACGGGACCATCCCGGCCTTCGCCTACGACGCCGGCGCCACCATCCTGTTCGGGTCGGACACCTTCCTGGCCGGCTACGCTCGCATGGCCCAGAGCTACGACTTCTACAGCCTGCGCTACATCTTCGCCGGGGCGGAGCGGGTGAAGCCCGAGACGCGTGCGGCGTTCGCCGACAAGTTCGGGCTGCGCATCCTGGAGGGCTACGGCGCCACCGAATGCGCCCCGGTGATCGCGGTCAACACGCCCATGCACTTCCGGGCCGGCTCGGTCGGGCGGCTGCTGCCGGGGATCGAGGCGCGGATCGAGCCCGTGCCGGGGATCGAAGAGGGCGGACGACTGTTCGTGCGCGGGCCCAATGTCATGGCCGGCTACTACCTGGACAGCGCGCCGGGCGTGCTGCAGCCGCCGGAAGGGGGCTGGCACGACACCGGCGACATCGTCAGCCTGGACGGGGAGGGCTTCCTCACCATCCGCGGGCGCGCCAAGCGCTTCGCCAAGATCGGCGGCGAGCTGGTGTCGCTGGGCGCGGTCGAGGCCCACGCCGCCGCGCTGTGGCC
>JBARAK010000247.1:0-1936 GCA_049791955.1 Caulobacteraceae bacterium | reverse complement strand
GGCTGATCCCGCGCGCGGCGGTGGCGCGGAAGCCGGGGCTGGTGTGGTTGACCAGGTGGATGGCGTAGCCGGGCTCGGTCTCCCAGCCGCCCACCTCCACCAGCCCGTCGCCCACCACCTCCAGCGGCGGCCGCGAACCCGCCGCCCAGGTGAGGCCGGCGCTGACCAGATCGCCCAGGTCCCCCGCGCCGGAGCGCCAGTAGCCCGCGTCCAGGTCGCCCGCGAAATAGACCAGCCGCGCCCCGCCGGCCTCGCGCGCGGCCATGGTCGGCTGGTCGGTGTGGGGCTGGCGGCTGTAGACCGCCTCGGTCGGATACCAGGGGTACTGCGCCACGTGGGTCAGGATCGGCGGCCCCTCGGCGGTGATCGGCATCCGGCAGCTTGAGCCCTGGATCCACTGGGTGTCGCGGAAGCCGGCGGTCAGCGGGTGGGGCCGCTCGATGCGCTGGATCGAACTGGAGCCCGGGAAGGCGCCGTGCCCCTCGGTCGCCTGGGCGCCGTAGCTCTCGCGCGCCCCGGTGCGGCGCACGCCGAACAGCTCGCCCAGAGCGAAGTCGGGGCGCGCCGTCCCCTTCTCGTCGTAGAGCCCGGTCTCGAAGGTGGCCAGCACCGAACCGCCGGAGCGGGCGAAGGCCAGCACCGCCTGGGCCTGGCCGTCGCTCATCAGCGCCACATTGGGCAGCACCAGGGCGCGATAGCGGGACAGGGTGGCGGGCGTGAGGTCGCTCTCCAGGATCACGTCGAACGGGATGCGCGCCTCGGTCAGCAGTTGGTACATGCCCTGCACCGCGTCCAGCGCGTCGGTCCCCGGCGGGGCCCGGTACAGCCGGTTGGAGCGCTGGGACACCACCAGCGCCACCGAAGCCAGCGAGCGGACATTGTGGAAGTGGGCGTCGTTGGCGGCCTGCCAGGCCAGCACCTCGCGCCCCACCGCCTGCCAGCGCCGGTCCTCCACGAACCCCTGGTGGTAGCCCAGCCAGTGGTAGTGGATCACCCCGCCGGCCGCGAGCGTCTGGTACAGGCGCGAGCGCACCTCGGCCGGGTTGCCGGTGACGTTGCGCCAGCGGATGTCGCCGGAGATCTCGTAGCCCGCGGTGATATTGGTCACCGGCCGCCCGCCGGCCAGGGCCCGGCCGATGCGGGTCTGCTGGCTGGCGTCCCAGGCCGGGGCGCCGATCCCGCCCCGCCCCTGGTTGTCGGCCTGGTACCAGGGCGCCTCGCGGGTGAGCTGGCCGAGGTCGAGGTCGCCGCCCTTGAACCCGCCGCCCAGGTTGCCGGTGAAGATCAGCCGGGGATCGTGGCCGGCGATCTGCTTCGCATACATCCGCCACAGCGCCACCGCGCGCGCCTCATAGGCGGCCCGATAGGCCGCGCTGTCCGGGTCGCCGATGGCCTGGCACTGGCGGCAATGGCACTTGACCACCTCCCACCCCGGCCAGCCGTTGGTGTAGAGCCCGTCGACCGGATAGCGCCGCAGCACCTCGTCGAACAGCGCCGGCACGAAGCGGGTGTAGTAGTCGGTGAACTGGCAGGTCGGCGCGTACTCCGACGAGGCCGACGGATCGTCGGGCGCCCCCACCAGCGAGCGCTTGACCAGGGCGCCGTCGCGGGTGCGGCAGAACCAGTCCGGATGCTCGGTGGCCAGCGCGCTCTTGGCGATGTCGATGCTGAAGCGGCCGATCACGCGGATGCCGCGCGCGCGGGCGGCCTGGGCGCACTCGCCGAACAGGTCGCGGCCCTTCAGGACGGGACTGACCGGCAGGCCGTCCAGTTTGGTCGGATAGAAGGCCACCACATTGGTGACGCTGAGATAGGTCGCCTGCGCCTTGGCCGAGGCCAGATAGTCCGCCCAGGCCTCCACGTCGAACCCCTCGGGATCATGCTCGTTGAAGTTGACGTGGACGATGCGCTTCATGCGCTGATGCCAGCTCTGGGC
>JBARAK010000246.1:0-2971 GCA_049791955.1 Caulobacteraceae bacterium | reverse complement strand
CGCCACAGGGGCGACGGGAACTGCGGGCGCCGCAGGAGCGACCGGGGCCACGGGAACTCAGGGCGGGACCGGAGCGACGGGCGCCAGGGGCGCCACGGGCCCGGAGGGAATCCAAGGCTTGCCAGGCGCGACGGGAGCAACCGGCCCGACAGGGGCTACGGGAATCGGACAGACCGGCGCGACAGGCCCAGTCGGAGCCGCAGGACCCACGGGAGCCACAGGAGCCACGGGAGCCACAGGAGCGACCGGGCTCACCGGGCCCACCGGACCCTAAGGCGGGGCGGGCATGCAGGGCGCGCGGATAGCCAACGGCCTGCGGAGCATCGCGCTTTGCATGATCGTCAGGGACGAGGCCCACATCCTGGAGCGCTGCCTCAAGGCGGCGCGCCCATTGCTGGATCACGCCCTCATCGTCGACACCGGATCCACCGACGCCACCGTGGAGGTCGCCCGGCAGGCGCTAAGGGATCTCGACCTCCCGGGCTTGGTGGTCGAGCATCCCTGGCGGGATTTCGCCTACAACCGCTCATGGGCGCTTTCGGCTTTGCGGAAGCAGGGCGACATCGATTACGCCCTGATGATCGACGCCGACGACCGATTGGAACTGGCCGATGACTTCGACGTCTCGGCCTTCAAGGCGGCCCTCTCCGCCGACGTCTACTCCATAGCCACCCGGATGGCGGATATCCGCTATCTGAGGCCGCAGCTCATCAGCAACCGCAAGCCGTTCCGCTTCCGAGGCGTACTGCACGAGTTCCTCGATTGCGAGGTGGAGTTCTCGCAGGCGACGGCAGAGAAGCTGCACGTCGTATCCGTGCAGGATAGCGCGCGGAACCGGGACCCGGACAAGTTCCGGCGCGACGCGGAAACCATCGCGCTGGCCTTGCGGTCGGAAACCGATGGCTTCCTGCGCACGCGCTATACCTTCTACCTGGCCCAGAGCTGCCGGGACTGCGGGGAGGCCGAGGCGTCGATAGAGGCCTATCTGCGCCGCGTGGACATGGGCGGCTGGGACCAGGAGGTCTATTGCGCCCTGCTCTACGCCGCCCGCCAGATGGAGCAGCTCGGGCGCGACCCGCCGGCCGTGCTCGACCTCTACCTGAGAGCGGCCGAAATCCGTCCCGATCGGGTGGAAGCCCTGCATGACGCCGCCCGGCTCTGCCGGCGGAGCCGGCAGTTCGCCCGCGGGGCCGAGATCGCCGAGCGCGGCCTCGGCCTCTCGCCGCCGGACGCGGCCCTGTTCGTCGAGACCTCGATCTACGCCTACGGCCTGGACGACGAGTTCGCCGTCAACGCCTATTGGGCGGATCGGCCGCGCGCGAGCCTGGAAGCCGGCCTGCGGCTGCTCGGTCGCGACGACTTGCCGGAGGGCTATCGCGAACGGGTGCTCGCCAACGCCCGCTTCGCCCTCGACAAGCTGTCTCCGCCCGGGTGAGCCGCCATCAGGTTTCCGACGCCAGCCGGTAGCGCAGCCACACGGCTCCATCGTCGAGGGTCTGGCAGCTGATCAGCGACATGGCGCTGACGGGCGCCCGGCCGGCCTCGGCGTCGCCGTCGAACACGCTGGGCGCGCCCTGGGCCCCGTCGACGACCGGGCAGACCACCAGGCTCAGCTCGTCGATCAGGCCGGCGCGCAGCAGCGATCCGTTGGCGCCGCCGCCACCCTCCATCAGCAGCCGCTTGACGCCCAGCTCATGGTTCAGGGTCTCCAGCGCGACGGCCAGGTCGATCTCGCGTTCGCCTGCGAAGACGTAGGAGACGCCCTCCTCGCGCAGGCCCGCGAGGTGGCTGTCGGAGACTGTCTCGGTCAGCACCACCACGATGGGGTCGCCGCCGATGTCGGCGCGGCCCCAGGCGATGCGGCCCTGCGCGTCCAGGACCACGCCCCACGCCTTGGCGTCGCGGCGGGCGAACCAGTTCTCGCGCGGGAGCCCGGCGTCGGGCCGTTCGGGGTAGGGCGTCTCGCGCTTGGCGAACTCCTGGCCGGTGACGCGGCCGACCAGCCAGGCGTCGCCGCCGATCTCGTCATGCAGCCGCTCGAACAGGTCGGCGCTGTCGAACCTGGGCCGCCAGCGCGAGTTCAGGATACGGCCGTCTACGCTCGACAGCATGTGGCAGATGACGTGGGGCTTCATGGCGGTCTCGATGGGCGGGAACGGAGGCCCTACAACGCGCGAGATGGGCCCAGGCTCACCCCGGAGGCCTGGAACCTGTGATCCCCGCGGCGGGTTTGTCTGCCGGAGGGTCATATGCATGGCCTCGTCTCCGATCCGCCCGTCCGGCGCGGTTTAGCCGCGTCCGGGGCGTGGCTTCTGCTCCTTGCGGCGGTGATCGTGCTGGCCGCGATGGTCACCCCTGCGGGTGAGGCGCACGGACAGGCCGGGACGAAGGGTCTGCCGCCTCATCTCGACACGTCGGGCAAGCCTCAATCCGGACTGGCTTCCTACTACCGGCCGCCCACCCCGGCGAAACCGACCGCCAGCGGCGCGAAGATGGACCCGAAGAAGCTGACGGCGGCGAGCAAGAGCCTGCCGCTCGGCACGACCGCCAAGGTCGTCAACAAGGACAATGGCAAGTCCACCGCCGTCACCATCACCGACCGCGGGCCGTTCGTGAAGAACCGTATCCTGGACGTCTCGCCCAAGGCCGCCACCAAGCTCGGCATGAAGACCGCCGGCGTCTCCCCGGTGAAGGTGACCCCGCTGCACGTAGCCAAGGCGCCCGTCCACGCCCCTGCACCGCCGAGGTGACTGGCGATCAGGGACGCTGTTGCAGCGGCGTGGCTGGCGGCGTCGGGGGATGGCGCAGGGGGCCGCCATGGGACAGGGCCCTGGCCATGTCCTGGCGTTCGGCCTGGGGCAGGTCCCTGGCGAAGTCGACGATGGTGGATTCCAGCTTGGCGCGCAGCGCGAAGTCGGCGTCGCGGGCGCGGCTCAGGGCGGCGTTCACCGCCGCCGGGTCGAACTGGGGC
>JBARAK010000245.1:0-7341 GCA_049791955.1 Caulobacteraceae bacterium | reverse complement strand
TGCTGATCGAGGGCGGCCATATCGTGGTCTGGGAGAGCGCGCAGAGCGCCGCCGCCGGACGCAAGGCCTGGAGCGAAGCCGACACGGGCGAAGCACGCATCCGCGACCTCGATCCAGAGACGCGCGCCGCGCTGCAGGTCCGCCTGCACGTCGAGTTGGCCGACGGGATCGCCTTCGAGAACACCGGCCAGGTCCGCGACCCGATGGTGCTGATGCAGGCGCTTGAGGACGCCCACCTGAACGCCGGCGGGCTGCGTCGCCGGGCGCGGGTCGCAGCCCTCGAACGCGATGAGGGCCGTGTCCGCGTGCGGCTGGACGATGGAGAGCTGCTGTCCCCCGCCAAGGTGGTGGTGGCGGGCGGCGTCGGCTCGGGGGCGCTGATGCGCGGGCTCGGCCACGTGGCGCCGGTGATCGCCGAGCGCGGCTATCACATCGAAGGCGCCGTCGGAGACTGGGGCGCCCTGCCGCCGGTGGTGTTCGAGGACCGCTCGATGATCGTCACCCGCTTCGGATCGCGCATCCGGGCCTCCAGCTTCGTGGAATTCGGCCGCGAGGAGTCTCCCGCCGACCCGCGCAAGTGGGCGCGGCTGAGGCGCAACGTCGAGGAACTCGGCGTGTCGATGCGCGGCGAGATCTCCGAATGGATGGGCGCGCGCCCCACCCTGCCTGACTACCTGCCCGCCATCGGCGTCAGCGCCCGGGCGGACAATCTGATCTACGCCTTCGGCCACCAGCACCTGGGCCTGACCCTGGCCCCGGTCACCGGCGAGCTGGTGGCGGACCTGGCGCTGGGGCGCGCGCCGGCCGTTCCGCTGGAACCCTACACGCTGGACCGCTTCGGCCCATCCATGCGACGCGACCAACAGGACGGGACCCGCCGGACTCCCGCCCAGCTCCAATCGCAGCCCCGGCTTGAGGGAACGCACACATGACCAAGGGCGTCGGCGGTTCGACCGCAGAACGTGAGCTGGCCGGGATCGGCCCCTGGGCGGAGCGCGCTCCGCCGATCGGGCGCGAAGAGTACGAGGCCCGCCAGGAAAGCGCCCGTGCGTTGCTCGACAAGGTCGGCGCCGACAGCCTGATCGTGGGCGCCGGGCACAGCCTGCGCTACTTCACCGGCGTCGGCTGGGGCGCCACCGAGCGGCTGGTGGCCCTGGTGCTGCCGCGCACCGGCCGCCCGATCATCATCTGCCCGGCGTTCGAGCTCGGCTCCATGCTCGCGAGCCTGGCGGTCGACGCCGACATCCGCCTGTGGGAGGAGGACGAGAGCCCCTTCGCCCTGGCCGGCAAGGCGGCAGGCGAGTTCGGCGGGACGCTGGCGTTCGATCCCGCCCTGCCCTTCTTCGTGTTCGGCGGCGTCCGCCAGGCCGCGCCCGCGCTGCACATCGTCGACGGCGCGCCGGTGATCGACGCCTGCCGCAAGATCAAGTCGCAGGCCGAGCTCGCGCTGATGCACCAGGCCAAGGCCATGACCCTGGAGGTGCACCGCCGCGCCGCGCGGATGCTGGAGCCCGGGATCAAGGCCAGCGAGGTGCGCCGCTTCATCGACAACGCCCACCGGGCGATGGGAGCGGACAATGGTTCGAGCTTCTGCGCCGTGCAGTTCGACCACGCCACCGCCTATCCCCACGGCATCCCCGGCGACCAGGAACTGCGCGAGGGCAGCCTGGTGCTGATCGACACCGGCTGCCTGGTGCAGGGCTACAACTCCGACATCACCCGCACCTATGTGTTCGGCCGGCCCAGCGACGAGCACCGCCGCATCTGGGACATCGAGCACGAGGCCCAGGCGGCGGCCTTCGACGCCGTGCGGCCGGGGGTAGCCTGCGAACACATCGACCAGGTCGCCCGCGACGTGCTCGAGCGCTACGAGCTTGGCCCGGACTACCGCCTGCCGGGCCTGCCGCACCGCACGGGCCACGGCATCGGCCTGTCGATCCACGAGCCCGCCTACCTCGTGCGTGGCGACAAGACCCCGCTGGAGCCCGGCATGTGCTTCTCCAACGAGCCGATGATCGTGCTGCCGGAGCGCTTCGGCATCCGGCTGGAGGACCATTTCCATGTCACTGGGGACGGGGCGGCCTGGTTCACCGAGCCCTCGCCCTCGATCGACGCGCCGTTCGGCTGATCGGCCCGGGACGCGGGGGGCGGAAGATGAAAGCGCACAGGAGCTTCGGGGCGATCTGCACGGCGGCGCTGGCGCTCGCCCTCCCCGCCTTAGCCGTTCCTGCCCTCGCCCGGGCGGACAGCTGGCCACAACTGTCCCAGGACTACATCGCCTTCAGCCATGGCGTGGACCCGACCGAGGCCGGGAGCGGCGGGGCCGCCCAACGGCGCTGGCCCGACCACTCGCCTGCCGCCGAAGCCCGGCGCAAGGCGGCCCTGGAGGACTTCAAGGCGCGGCTGGGCGCCATCCCCGCCGCCAGCCTGTCCAGCGAAGACGCCCTCAGCCGCGCGGTGCTGAACCGCCAGCTGGACATCGCCCTGGAGGGCCTGGCGCTGGACGTGGACCGCATCCCGTTCGAGGACGGCCAGGGCTTCTTCACGATGCCCGAGGAGCACTCCGGCGCGGTCAACCTGCGCAGCGAGGCCGACGCTCAGGACTGGCTGGCCCGCATCGCCGCCCTGCCCGCCTTCTACGACACCGAGACCGCCAACATGCGGCGCGGGATCGCCACCGGCTTCACCCAGCCGGCCCTGGTGGTGAAGGACGCGATGAGGGTGGTGGGCGTCGCCGCCGCACAGCCGGCCGACCAGAGCCCCCTGCTACTGCCCTTCGCCACCTTGCCCACGACGGTCCCGCCCGAACGCCGAGAGGCCCTCAAGCAGCAGGCGATCCAGCTGATCGCGACCCAGATCCGGCCGGCCCAGGCGAAGCTCGCGGCCTTCTTCCGGGACGAATACCTGCCCAAGGCGCGTTCGGGCCTGGGCGCGCGCGCCATGCCAGGGGGCGAGCGCTACTACGCCTACGAGGTCAGGCGCGAGACCACCACCGACCTGACGCCCGAGCAGATCCACCAGCTCGGCGTCTCCGAGATCGCCCGCATCCACCAGGAGATGCTGGCCGCCATGGCCGAGGCCGGCTTCCACGGCGAGCTCAAGACGTTCATGGCCAAGATCAAGGCCGATCCGCAGTTCTATGCGTCGAGCCCGCTGCGCTACGTCCAGACCGCCGACGAGATCGCCAAGCGCATCGACTACCTGCTGCCCCGCTACTTCGGCCGCCTGCCGCGCCTGACCTATGGCGTGGTGGCCAAGCCGGCGGCGCTGGAGAGCACGTCCGGCGGCTATAACCTGGGCGATCCCGCCAAGGGCGTGGCGGGGGCGGTGACCTACAGCGCCGGGACCGCCACCCGCACGCCGCTCTACGACCTGCCCTCCTGGCTCGCCCACGAAGGCGTACCCGGCCACCACCTGCAGATCGCCCTGGCGCAGGAGAACACCGCCCTGCCCGACTACCGGCGCAAGGACGACGTGACCGCCTTCGTGGAGGGATGGGCGCTCTATTCCGAACGGCTGGCCGGCGAAATGGGCGTCTACCGCGACGCCTACGAACGGTTCGGCAAGCTGTCGATGGAGGCCTGGCGGGCCTGCCGGCTGCAGATGGACACCGGCCTGCACTGGATGGGTTGGACGCGGGACCACGCGGCCCAGTGCATGAAGGACAACACCGCCATGTCCGACGAGGAGATCTACCGCGAGACCGACCGCTACATCGGCTGGCCCGCCCAGGCGCTGGCCTACAAGATCGGCGAACTGAAGATCGAGGCGATCCGGGCCAAGGCGGAAAAGACCCTGGGCCCGCGCTTCGACATCCGCGCCTTCCACGACGCCGTGCTCAGCGAAGGCGCCCTGCCGCTGGACCTGCTGGAAGCGCACATGGACGCCTGGATCCAGCGCACCGCCGGCGGCGGGAGCGCCTCATGAGCGGCGCCCAACCAATAGGCGCGCGGGAGCGACATCGCTGCATCTTTCATCAACGCGCCCTGGACGTGAGTGTCCCGGCCACGACCATAATGGAGCGCCGCGACGATTCCCGGACCGCCGCTCAAAAGCGTCCGGACAACGCGCGCTGAGGAAACACAGGACAGCATGACCATCGCACCCCCGGGCGGCGTTCCCGCCGCACCCTTCTGGAGCCGCCGAAAGCCGCTCGAAGCGGCTCTCCACGTCGAGGCCAACCGCCGGCTGACGCCGACGCTCAGCTGGCCGCACCTGGTGGCGCTGGGCATCGGCGCCATCATCGGCACCGGCATCTACACCCTGACCGGGGTCGGCGCGGACCGGGCCGGACCCGCGGTGATCCTGGCCTTCGCCATCGCCGGCGCGGTGTGCGCCTGCGCCGCCCTGGCCTATGCCGAGCTCGCCACCCTGATCCCGGCGTCGGGCAGCGCCTACACCTACGCCTATTCCGTGCTGGGCGAGGGCCTGGCCTGGATCGTGGGCTGGAGCCTGGTGCTGGAATATTCCGTCACCTGCAGCGCGGTCGCGGTCGGCTGGTCGGCCTACGCCACAGGGGTGCTGAAAAGCTATCATGTCGGCATACCGCACTGGCTGCTGGTCGGGCCGCACGACGGGGGACTGGTGAACCTGCCCGCCGTCTTGATCGCGCTGGCGGTGATGTCCCTGCTGATCAAGGGCGTGAAGGAAAGCGCCACGCTCAACATCGTGCTGGTGGTGATCAAGCTGGCCGCGCTGCTGGCGTTCGTCGCCCTGACGCTGCCGGCGGTGAAGGCGGGCAACTACCACCCCTTCATGCCCTATGGCTTCGCCTCCCATACCGTTGACGGGCGGGTACGCGGCGTGATGGCCGCGGCGGCGCTGGTGTTCTTCGCCTTCTTCGGCTTCGACGCGGTGTCCACCTCGGCCGAAGAAGTCAAGAATCCCAAGCGCGACCTCGTGATCGGCATCCTGGGTTCGATGGTGATCTGCACGGTCTTCTACATGGTGGTGGCCGCCTGCGCGGTCGGCGCATGGCCGTTCCAGGACTTCGCCCGCGACGGCGAGCCGCTGGCCTTCGTGCTGCGCAGCCTCAACCATCCCCTGGCCGCGACCTTGGTCGCCGCCGCCGCGGTGGTGGCGCTGCCCAGCGTGATCATGGTGATGATGTACGGCCAGACGCGGGTGTTCTTCGTGATGGCGCGCGATGGACTGCTGCCGCGCGGCCTCAGCGTGATCGCCCCGGGACGCGGCGCCCCGGTCAAGCTGACCTTGCTGGTCGGCTTCTTCGTGGCGGTGATCGCCGGCTTCTTCCGCCTGGACGAGATCGCCGAGCTGTCCAACGCCGGCACCCTGCTCGCCTTCATCTGCGTTTGTGTCTGCGTGCTGGTGCTGCGGGTGAGGCGGCCGGACCTGAAGCGGGTATTCCGCTGCCCGATCGCCTGGGTGATCGCGCCGTTGGCGGTGCTCGGCTGCCTGTACCTGATGATCAGCCTGCCAGCGGCCACCCTGATCCGCTTCGTGATCTGGAACCTGATCGGGCTGGGCGTCTACTTCACCTACGGCCGCCACAAGAGCCTTCTCGCGGCTCCCGTCAGTCCCGGAACGAACTAGGGCCCGGAACGAACTAGGAAAAACCGGATGACCAGCTCCACCGTCTCCCGTCGCCGACTGCTGCAGGCGGCGGCCCCCACGGCCCTGGCGGCCGGCGCCTTCGGGAGCGTCGCGCTCGCGGCGCCGAAGACCGCGCCGGGCGCCATGGCGGGAGCGGTGGAGCCTTTCCCCCTGGAAGCCGTACGGCTGGAGCCCTCGGACTTCCTGACCGCCCTGCAGGCCAACCGGGCCTATCTCTACAGCCTGGAGCCGGACCGCTTCCTGCATAACTTCCGCCAGCAGGCCGGCCTCCGGCCCAAGGGCGAGGTCTACGGCGGCTGGGAGAAGGACAGCATCGCCGGCCATTCGCTTGGCCACTACATGAGTGCGCTCGCCTTGCTGCACGCCCAGACCGGCGAACAGGAACCCTGCCGGCGGCTCGACTACATCGTCTCCGAGCTGGCCCTATGCCAGTCCAGGTTCCCCGACGGCTACGTCGGCGGCCTGACCTACAAGCACGAAGGCGGCCTGGCGCCGGGCCATCAGATGTTCGAGGACGTCAAGGCCGGCAGGATCCACTCCACCGGGTTCGACCTGAATGGCGCCTGGTCGCCGCTCTACACCGTGCACAAGGTGATGGCCGGCCTGCTCGATGCCCACCGCTACTGCGGGAACAAGCAGGCGCTGGCGGTGGCGGAAAAGCTCGGCGGCTATTTCGAAGGCGTTTTCGCGCCCCTCACACCGGAACAGGTGCAGGACGCGCTGGCCTGCGAGTACGGCGGCATCAACGAGAGCTACGCCGAGCTGTATGCGCGCACCGGCGACCGGCGCTGGCTGCGCATGGCCAAGCTGTTCTACGACGACAAGGTGCTGGACCCGCTGACCGAGGGCCTGGACGACCTGGCCAACCTGCACGCCAACACCCAGATCCCCAAGATCATCGGCGTGGCCCGGCTGTACGAGCTGACCGGCGAGCCGAAATACGCCACCGCGCGCGACACTTTCTGGCATGCGGTGGTCGAGCACCACAGCTACGTCATCGGCGGCAACGCCGACCGGGAGTACTTCCAGGCCCGCGACAGCACCGCCGCCCACGTGACGGAGCAGACCTGCGAGAGCTGCAACACCTACAACATGCTGAAGCTGACCCGTCAGCTCTACGCCCAGAAACCGCAGGCGGCCTATTTCGACTACTACGAGCGCGCGCACCTGAACCACATCCTGGCGCAGCAGAATCCCAAGGACGGCATGTTCGCCTACATGTCGCCGCTGATGTCGGGGACGTCGCGCAGCTACTCCAAGCCGTTCGACACCTTCTGGTGCTGCGTGGGCACCGGGATGGAAAGCCACGCCAAGCACGGTGACTCGATCTACTGGCGGCGCGGACGTGACCACCTGTTCGTCAATCTGTTCATCCCCTCGACCCTGGATTGGGCCGAGGACGGTTCGCGTTTCCGGCTGGCGACGACCTATCCCTATTCAGGCCAGATCGCGCTGGAGGTCGTTCGGCGCGAGCGGGCGGGCGAGCTGACCATCGCCCTACGGCGGCCGGCCTGGGCTAGGACCGTCCAGGTGGCGGTGAACGGCGCGCCGGTCTCCGTGACCGCCGATGTGGACGGCTATCTGAAGGTGCGGCGGCGCTGGCGCACGGGCGACCGGCTGACGCTCGACCTGCCACTGGAGCTGCGCATGGAGCCGACGCCGGACGACCCCAGGGTGGCGGCGTTCCTGCACGGTCCGCTGGTGCTCGCCGCCGACCTCGGCCCCGCCGGCAAGACCCCCTATGACGGCCCCGCCCCGGCCCTGGTC
>JBARAK010000244.1:0-4991 GCA_049791955.1 Caulobacteraceae bacterium | reverse complement strand
GGATGGCGGCGGGCGGCGTGCTGGCGGCGTCGGTGACCATGTGGGTCGGCTACTTCATCGGCCGCAGCACCGGCCGCGCGGACGCCCGGCGCCGCTGATCCCCACGCAACCCCAACGTAACGAGTCGAAAGCGCACGCCATGTCGGAACTCCCGGTGATCAAGGGTCTGTACCACTTCGCCTTCCCCTGCCGGGACGCGGAGGAGACCCGCCGTTTCTACGAGGACCTGCTGGGCCTGCCGCTGGTCCACTGCATGCGTTCGGACGCGGTGCCGAGCTCGGGCGAGAAGATGCCCTACGCCCACATCTTCTTCGAGATGGGCGACGGCTCCTACGTGGCCTTCTTCGACCTGGGCCGCAACGAGCCCCCGGCCCCCTCGCCCAACACCCCCGACTGGGTGCAGCACCTGGCGCTGGAGGTGGACAGCATCGAGGCCGTGCTCCGGCACAAGCAGAACCTTGAGGCCGCCGGCGTCGAGGTGCGCGGGCTGGTGGACCATGAGTTCGTGAAGTCGATCTACTTCTTCGATCCGAACGGCCTGCGGGTGGAGATCACCACCCGCACCGAGGAGCCCGGCTTCCTGGAGCACGCCGCCGCCGAAGCCCACGCCCAGCTCGCCGACTGGAGCCGGCTCAAGGCCGGGCTCATCGCCCACTAAGACCTGGCGCCAAGACCTGGCGCCTCCGTCCCCCGCCTGTCCCCAAAAACGGGGCGGGCGGCGGGCCTGGAACCGATCTAACCTTTCCTGATCCTTCGTTTCCCGAGGGCCTTCCTTGACCAAGCACGCGTGGGACCGGATTCCGGTCATCATCACCTTCTCCGAAAACCTGAAGATGACGGAGACCTATGGCTTCAACGGAAGCCAGGGCATCACCGTGCTCGAGGGCCAGCACTTCGTCCCCAAGGACCGGCCGTCCGACACCGTCTTCCTGTTCATGCACCCGACCTCGACCCTGCAGCTGCTGCCGATGCCGGCGGCGCTGGCGGACGCCGGGCTGCACGTGCTGTGCGGCGGCAGCCGCTACGCCAAGAACGACAGCGCCCTGATCATGGAGAAGGTCGCCTACGACATGGGCGCCTACGTCCGTCACGCCCGCGAGGCGATGGGCTACAAGAAGGTGGTGCTGGTCGGCTGGTCCGGCGGCGGCTCGCTGTCGCTGTTCTACACCGCCCAGGCGGAACGCCCCACCATCACCCACACCCCCGCGGGCGATCCCTACGACCTGACCTCGGCGGGCCTGCAGCGGCCGGACGGGGTGGTCTTCATCGCCGCCCACCTCAGCCGGGCCGAGACCCTGACCGAGTGGCTGGACCCCTCGATCATCGACGAGCTCAATCCCGACACGCGCAATCCCGAGCTCGATATCTACAGCCCGGACTGCCCGAACCAGGCGCCCTTCGCCGCCGACTTCGTGGCCGCCTTCCGCGAGGCCCAGCGCGCCCGTAACCGCAAGATCACCCACTGGGCCCAGGAACTGCTGGAGACCCTCAAGCATCGCCAGGACGGCGAGATCGAGCGCGCCTTCGTCACCCACCGCACCATGTGCGACGTGCGCTGGCTCGACCCTTCCATCGACCCGAACGGCCGCAAGCCGGACTGGTGCTACATGGGCAATCCCCGCACGGTGAACGTGGGCCCCGTCGGCCTGGCGCGATTCTCCACCCTGCGCTCGTGGCTGTCGCAGTGGTCCTACGACCTGTCCAACGCCAAGGGCCCGGCCAACGCCGCCCACATCCACCACACGCCGGTGCTGCAGATCGAGAACGAGGCCGACGACGCGGTGCCCGCCACCCACAACCCCACCATCCGCGACGCGCTGGCCACGCCCGACAAGGAATTCGTCAGCATCAAGGGCGCCACCCACTACTACCTGGGCCAGCCCGAGCACCTGGCGACGTGCATCGCCACGGTGATCGATTGGAGCACACGCAAAGGTTTGCTCGATAGCTGAGCTGAAAGGGCCTTTAGCGTGGCTATCAGGGCTTGATTGCGGACCACGGTCCGGCGACAAGCCCGAGCGTAACCGGCCGCCCGATTTCCGGGCGGCGGAGTTCAGTGGAACGGTCCATGTCCCTGTCGATGTATGAAGCCAGCGCGCCGGTCTTCACCCGCATGCTGAACAACCTGACGGCGATCCTCAAGAAGGCCGAAGCCTCCGCCGAAGCACGCAAGATCGACCCGGCGGTGCTGATCAATGACCGGCTGGCCCCGGACATGTTCCCCCTCACCCGCCAGATCCAGATCGCCACCGACGCCGCCAAGGGCTGCGTGGCCCGCCTGGCCGGCGTCGAGATCCCCAGCTATCCCGATACCGAAGCCAGCTTCGCCGACCTGTACGAGCGCATCGCCAAGACCATCGCCTTCATCGGCAGCGTCGACGCGGCCTCCATGGAAGGCTCGGCCGACAAGTCCTACACGATCAAGATGCGCACGGACGACCTGACCGTGACCGGCCGCGAACTGCTGCTGAACATGGCCAACCCGAACTTCTATTTCCACATGACCACCGCCTACCTGATCCTGCGCCACAACGGCGTGGACGTCGGCAAGCCCGACTTCCTCGGCAATCGCTAAGACCTGATCCCCTCTCCCCTTGCGGGAGAGGGGGGGCCCATCGCTTGCGATGGGAGGGTGAGGGGTCGCGCTACGCTTAGCAGCGGTAGGCGTTCAGAGACCCCTCATCCTCCCCGCTTCGCGGGTCCCCTCCTTCTCCCGCAGGGGGAGAAGGCATCCCTCCGCCTCAAGCTTCATCAAGCAGGCATGCGTTTCGTAGAAGCGCCCCCTCCGGACCGCTTCCCTGGCTGGCCCGCCTCCAGCTTAGCCGCTATGGCTTCCACCGGATCATGACGGGGACAGCCATGGGTCGGGCGACGAGTGGAATGCGGATGGCCATGCTGGCGAGCGCTGCGGCGCTCGGCCTCGCGCTCCCGGCGGCGGCGCAACCGGACCAGACCCCGCCCAAGGCCCACGCCTCCGAGAAGTCCTTCGCCGACGCCGTCAAGGACCTGGAACCGCTGAAGGGCCTGCTGCCGGTCTATCTCGACCGGCGCAACGGCAAAGTGCTGCTGGCGCTCACGCCCGACAAGGACGGCGACTGCGGCCAGTTCCTCTATCAGGTCTACATGCGCGCGGGCCTGGGCTCGACGCCGGTCGGGGTGGATCGCTCCAATCCCTCCGAGACCCAGCTGATCGCCTTCAAGCGCGCCGGCCGCAGGATCGTCGCCGAGCTGCAGAACAACCGCTTCCGCGCCGGGGACGGCAAGCCGGACGAGGTGCAGGCGGTGCGGGAGTCCTTCCCTCCCTCCACCGTCTGGTCCGGGGAGATCGTGGCCGAGGAGAGCGACGGCGCGCTGCTGGTCGACATCTCCAGCTTCCTCACCCGCGACGCGTTCGGGGTGATCCAGGCGCTGAAGGACGACAAGCAGGGCGCCTACAAGCTCGCCGCCGATCTCAGCTATCCCGACGTCGCCGGCGTCCAGGCCTTTCCCGAGAACCTTGAGTTCGAAGCCCACGAGACCTTCGTCAGCGACGACCCGGGCGCGGAGATGCGCGGCATCGCCCCGGACCCGCACAGCGTCACCGCAATCGAGCACCACTCGCTGATCAAGCTGCCGCCCCCGGGCTTCGTCCCGCGCGAGGCCGACCAGCGCACCGGCGCCTTCAGCGAGCTGGTGGCCGACTACGGCACCCCGCTGGACGCCTCCACCACCGTGCGGCTGGCCCACCGCTTCCGGCTGGAGAAGACCGACCCCACCGCCGCCCGCTCCACCGTCAAGAAGCCGATCGTGTTCTACGTCGACCGCGCCGCCCCCGAGCCGGTGCGCACCGCCCTGGTCGAAGGCGCGCGTTGGTGGGCCCAGGCGTTCGACGCCGCCGGTTTCATCGACGCCTTCAAGGTCGAGGTGTTGCCCGAGGGCGTCAGCCCGTTGGACGCCCGCTACAATGTGATCAACTGGGTCCACCGCCAGACCCGCGGCTGGTCCTACGGCGCCAACATCATCGACCCGCGCACCGGCGAGATCGTCAAGGGCTCCGTCCTGCTCGGCTCGCTGCGGGTGCGCCAGGATCGCATGATCTTCGAGGGGCTGGTCGGCGCGGACAAGACCGACACCGGCGCCCAGGACGATCCCATCCGCATCTCCATCGCCCGCCTGCACCAGCTCGCCGTGCACGAGACCGGCCACGCCATCGGCCTGGAGCACAATTTCGCCGGCAGCACCTTCGACGACCGCGCCTCGGTGATGGACTACCCGCCGCCCCGCGTGAAGATCGTCAACGGCGAACTCGACTTCACCGACGCCTACCAGGTCGGCGTCGGGACCTGGGACAAGTTCGCCATCAAGTGGCTCTACACCCCCGTCGCCCCTGGCGAGGCGGGCCGCCGCCAGCTCGATGCGATCGTGCACGAGGGCTACGCCCACGGCCTGCGCTACGTCAGCGACAACGACAGCCGCCCGACCGGCGCGGCCCATCCCTACGGCTCGCTGTGGGACGACGGTCCCGATGCGGTGGAAGGGCTGAAGCATGTGCTGGCGGTGCGCCGGATCGCGCTCGACCGCTTCGGGGTGCGCAACCTTCCCAAAGACGCGCCGGTCTCGGACCTGCGCCGGGTGATCGTGCCGATCTACCTGTTCCACCGCTACGAGGTGGACGCGGCGTCCAAACTGGTGGGCGGCATCGACTTCACCTACGCGGTGCGGGGCGATGCGCATGAAGCCTCCAGGATCGTCCCTGGCGCCGAGCAGCGGCGGGCGCTGGACGCCCTGCTGGCCACGCTCGACCCGTCGATGCTCGACCTGCCCGATCCGCTGATCGACCTGCTGTCCCAGGGCCGCGACAGCCCGCGGGACAAGGCCTTCGACATTGAGGTTTTCGGCCATCCCCATGCACCGGGCTTCGACCTGGGCACGGCGGCGGACGCGGCGGTGGACATCACGCTCGGCGACCTGCTCGATCCCGACCGGCTGAACCGGGTGGCCGACCAGGGCGG
>JBARAK010000243.1:0-2733 GCA_049791955.1 Caulobacteraceae bacterium | reverse complement strand
GGCGCGCTGGGCCGCCGCCAGTCCGAACGCGCCGCCGCCGCCCGCTCGGCCTCGAAATCCAAGCCGGCGATGCGCAAGGGCTGAGGACACGGCCAGAGCTTTTTCGCTTCAGGTGCGTCACCTGAGCCGAAGAGGCTCTAAACCGTCTCACCGGGCTCCGGCCGCTGGATAAGCCGCTCTCGACAGGCGGCGGCTAACCGCCCATGTGGTGCGGATGAGCGTCGCCTTCACCAAGGAAGAGGACAGCGAATCCGCCGCCGCGGAGCTGCCCGATCGTCCGATCTCCCCGCATCCGAACCTGGTCACGCCCGAGGGGCTGGCCCAGCTCGAAGCTGGCCTGGCCGCCGCCAAGGCCGCCTACACTTCCGCCCAGACCAGCGGGGAGGTAAAAAGCGATCGCACCGCCATGGCCCGCGCCACGCGCGACCTGCGCTACTTTTCCGCCCGCCGCGCCTCGGCCCAACTGGTCGAACGGCCTGAGCTGTTGGACCGCGTGGCGTTCGGCGTCGCGGTCACGCTGGAGCGTGAGGACGGGCGGGTCCAGACCTTCCGCATCGTCGGCGAGGACGAGGCGGACCCGGCGCGGGGCAGCGTCTCCTACATCTCGCCCCTGGCCACGGCCCTGATGGGACGCGAGATCGGGGACGTGGCCGTTGTGGCCGGCGGCGAGGTCGAGATCACGGCGATCGCGTAGAACACGACGCGCCCTCTCCCGTCTCGCAAGAGGGAAGAGGGCGCGCCCGATCAGCCGTCAGCGGCGGTAATGATAGTGATGGTGATGGTGGCGGCCTGCGTAGTGGCCGATCGCGCATCCGGCCGCGGCGCCGAGCAGGGCGTGATGGCCGGCGAAGTGGCCCGCGACGCCGCCTACCGCCGCGCCGCCCAGGCAACCCGCGTCGGCGGCTCCGGCCACGGAGGTCGCAGCGATCATGCCCGCGATCATAAGCTTGAATTTCATGTGATGTCCTCCGTTTCGGACCGATACAACGCGATCGGAGGGGAATGGTCCCATACAGGTAGGATAATTAGCTGTAGGGCGCTCAAGCAGGTATGAAGTTCTCAGCTGAGCTTATGAGCGGTTGAAACATTCCCTCGTCCTCCCGGTTCGATATCCCGACGAGGGAGTCCGCAGATGAAATCGAAGCTGGTCTGGGAAGATGAGGGTGAGCGTAGCTATGTGCTGGTGCTCGACCCTGGCGAGGAAGCCTTCGCCACCCTGACCGAGTTCACCGCCAGCGCCGGCCTGAAGGGGGCGTCCCTGACCGCGCTCGGCGCCTTCGAGCGGGCCACGGTCGGCTGGTTCGACGTCGACGTGAAGCAGTACCGGCCGATCCCGGTGGACCAGCAGTGCGAGGTGCTGAGCCTGGTGGGCGACATCGCCACCGGCGACGACGGCGCGCCCAGCCTGCACATCCACGCGGTGCTCGGGCTCAGCGACGGAACCACGCGCGGTGGCCACCTGATGAAGGGCGTGGTGCGCCCCACCCTGGAGGTCTCGATCACCGAGAGCCCAGCCCACCTGCGCCGCCGCAAACGTCCGGAATTCGGTATCGCCCTGATCGACCTGGGGCAGGGGTGAGACCCCCGATCACATCCCCCGCGACGCCATGTGCGCGGGCGGTGGGCAGGTCGAGAGCTTCACGTGGGTGGTTGTCAGGTTGCGGCACAGCTGGGCCTGGAAGTCGGTTTGAAACTTCGCCTTCCTGGCGTCGGCATCAGCGAACTGGGTCTTGCTGTAGTCCAGGTTAACCTTGGTGAACTTCAGCACGCGCGGCTGGTTGAGGAGTTCAAGGCCGGCCTGTCCGAACTCCTCGGCGGAGAGGCTTTTCGGATTACTCCGCAACCGGGCGCCTAGGCCGCTGCTGTAATAGGCGATGGTGGCCTGCATCTCGTCCACGGTGAGCCGACGGGCGAAATAGTTGGCCATGCCGGCGAAGGCGACCTGCAGGTGAGCGGCTTCCACAGTGTCGAACGCCTTGATGAAGGCCTGCATACCCTCCGTCTGTTCCTTCGGTGACAGGGCCTGCAATTTTAGCCGGAACTGCGCTTCCGACTGCGAGCGCATATTGTCGGCCAGCGCCTTGACGTTCTGCTGGAAATTGATCGTTGCCATCAGGCGCCGGGCAGCGGCGAGCCGTTCCGGCGTCACGGGCGTATCCAACGGCGTGTCGGGAGCCGTCAGCGTCTTCGTCAGCCTTTCAGCCATTTCCTTGAACTTGGCCAACTGCGCCGCTTGAACCGGATCGAACTGGGCCGGTTTGCCCTGAGCTGGATTGGTCTGACCCTGGTTGATCTGGCCCTGGTTGGTCTGGGCCGGCTCCGTCTGGGCGCTGGCGGAGGCCGACAGCAGGGCGCCGGCCGCGATCATGCCGCCGGTGCAGGCCACCAGACAGCGCAGTGTCTTCGATGTCATCATTCAACCCCCGGTGCAGGCCGCTGTATAGGACGCCGCGGCCGGGGGCGATGTCAGGCGGGAAACAGACGAGCCGCCTCGATCCCGGTCAGGGTGAGCCTAGAACTCCTCCCAGCCGTCCTGGCCGGCGACGGGCGCGGGCTTGCGGGCGGCGTTTCCGCCGGCCACCGACCTGAGCTGGACCGCGGCGCGGGGCTTGGCCCGGGACGGCGCGGCGGGCTCGGTCCCGACGCGGAAGCGGGAGATCAGGGCGGCCAGTTCCGAGGTCTCGCGGCGCAGGGCGTGGCTGGCGGCGGTGGACTGCTCCACCATGGCCGCGT
>JBARAK010000242.1:0-2296 GCA_049791955.1 Caulobacteraceae bacterium | reverse complement strand
GGGTTCCGGTGGGGTTGGCGGGGCTGGCCACGATCACCGCCGCCGGCGGCGGGTCGAGCGCGGCCAGGGCCTCGGCGGTGAGCTGGAAGCGCACCTCGGGCCCGCAGGCGATCTCGACCGGGTCCAGGTGCAGGGCCTTGATCACGTTGCGGTAGGCGACATAGCCGGGCCGCGCCGTGGCCACCCGCGCGCCGGGTTCGAAGCCGCAGGTCAGGGCCAGCACCAGCCCCGGCGAGGCCCCGCAGGTCAGGATGATGCGGTCGGGATCGATCTCCAGGCCGTGGTTCTCGCGGTAACGGCCGGCGATGCGCTCGCGCAGGCGCGGGCTCTCCCAGTAGCCCATGGCCTCGCTGTCCAGCACCCGGTGGGCGACCTCCAGCGCCGCGCGGGGCGCGCCGGTGGAGGGCTGGCCGAACTCCATGTGGATGACCGAGCGGCCCTCGGCCTTCATCGCGTGGGCGAGGCGGCTGATGCGGATGGCGTGGAACGGCTCGATCTCACCGGGCATGGCGCGGGACGGGTCCTCTAGATTGGAGAGGCCTTCTGGACCATTGCGCGCCGCGATCCAAGGCGGCGCAGGGCGCGGCGCACGGGGACGTCGTAGAGGCGATAGGCCAGCCAGCTCACCAGCAGGCTGGCGGGGATGAACATGGCCACCAGCACGCCGGTATAGCGGCCGCCGCTCAGGCCGAACGGGTCGGCGCTGAAGGGGTCGGTGCTGAACTGGTAGGGGGCGATGCGGGCGGCGGCGAGCATCATGGCCGCCTGCAGGACGTAGAGCGGGTAGGAGATCTCGCCGCTGAGCGTCAGCAGCGGCCTCCAGCGGCAGGAGGGCTCGGTGGAGGCGCCGGCCAGGATCAGCAGCGGGAACGCCAGCAGGGCCTCGACCAGCTCCACCGCCGCGCGGTCGCCCGGGATCAGGAACAGCGGGGCGGGGGCCAGGGCGACCAGCACGGCCGGCAGGCGGGGCGTGCGCCAACCCCGCTTCCACAGCTGGTGGACCCCGATCCCGGCGGCGAACGAGAACAGCACCCGCACCACCCCGCCGACCTTGGTGATGTAGTTCCAGCCCAGGTCCAGGGTGTGGCGATGGACGCCCTCGACGATCAGGGCCAGGCCGGCGACCACCAGGAAGGCCGCCAGCCGGCGCGGGGTGATGTGCTTCACGCTCAGGGCGAACAGCAGGTTGGCGACCAGCTCGTAGAACAGCGACCAGGCCGGGAAGTTGAGCGGGAACAGCGGCCCGTCGGTCAGGCCGGGCGGGACCGGCAGGAACAGCAGGGCGAACCCCAGCTGGACCCCCACCCGCGCCGGATGGTCCTGGCCCTGGCCGGGCAGCAGGGTCAGGACGGCGACCGCGACGGTCCCCAGGATGTAGAGCGGATAGAGCCGCAGGTAGCGCTGGCCCATGAACCGCGCCCAGCCCATGCCGGCGCGCAGGCGGTCCTCGTTGGCGTAGGCCAGCACGAAGCCGCTGAGCGCGAAGAACAGGTCCACCGCCAGGTGGGCGCCCGGAAGGGGCCAGTTGCCCGTCACCGGCAGGTGCAGCAGCAGCACGCAGATCGCCGCCACCCCCCGCATCCCGTCCAGCGTGTGGAAGGTGCGCCGGCGCGCATCCTGGCTCAGCACATCAGGCAACGGGACGCTCGCGGATTTCGGACATGAAACGAGCAAACGCGGGGCGGCGGCGATCCGTTCAGCGGCCAGGGATGCGCAACTTGACGCATGCCCAAGAGCCCAGCGAAGGCGAGGCTTGATTGCGCCGTCGTTCTCCACGAGCCCCCTCCGTCGGCTTCGCCGCCACCTCCCCCGCTAAAGCAGGGGAGGAGGGAATGCGCCTTATCTTCTCCGCCCCTGCGAAGCGGGGGAGGGGGACCAGGCGAAGCCTGGTGGAGGGGGCTCGTAGGGCGCGACGCGGAGTTCAAGGCGGTTCAATTCGGCCTACTTGTCCGCCTCCAGCAGGATCGTGGGCGCCGGGGTGAGGGTCTGGGTGGGGCCGTCCTGTCCGGAGCCGCCGAAGTGGATGGGCACCAGCACCCGGACCTTCTCGCTCACCTGGCCGTCGATCCGGACCGGATGCATGCGGAACAGGTCGGTCATCCGCAGGGCGGCCGCGCCGAACCCTTCGCCCCTGGGACGCTCGGTCGTCACCTCGCAGCGCCGGGTGCGGGTGTCCGCCCGGATGGTGCAGGCCAGCACGACATAGCCGTCGAGCCGCCGGTGATTGGCCCCGGAGGGATAGAGGTCGCTCACCTCCTTGAGGGTGGGCCGATGGATCCAGCCCGACCATTCCACC
>JBARAK010000241.1:0-6408 GCA_049791955.1 Caulobacteraceae bacterium | reverse complement strand
CCACCGCCACGGCCGGGCGGACGAGCAGGTCGATGCGGCCGCGCGCCCATATCAGGGGCGGCGGCGGGTCCAGGGCGGCGAGGGGAGTCGGGAAGGTCGCTTCCCCCCGGGTGATCAGCGTCGCGCCCAGGCGTGCGCCACGCTCGAGTTCCTGCTCTGCTTCCGAGGCGCTGACGATATGTAGGGGCCCGGTGCGTCCGCCGCGACGGGCGAGATTTGGCAAGGCTTCCAGGGCGCGGGTTGCGGTCCCGTAGCGCCGCATCAGCTCGCGATAGGCGACCGGCCCGACGTTCTCGCTGCGGGACAGGCGCAGCCGCTCGCGCCGCTCTGCGGCGGATATGGCGCCGGTCGCGGGTGCGGAGGTCACGGCGTGGGCGCTTGGGGCGGAGCTGGGGAATCGACGGCCTTCTGGCCGAATTTCGGTTCCCGGCCGCGCATCAGGCGGGCGATGTTCTCGCGGTGGCGGAGCACCACCAGGACGGCGCAGGCCAGGATCAGCCACATCACCGGCTGGGGCGCATGCCAGAGCACGGCGAACAGCGGCGAGAGCACCGCTGCGGTCAGGGCCGACAGCGAGGAGATGCGGCTGAGTGCGAACACGATCAGCCAGACAGCCAGCGCAGTCAGTCCGACAGGCCAGGCGGCGGCGAGCATGACGCCGAGCGCGGTGGCCACGCCCTTGCCACCCTTGAACCTGAGCCAGACCGGGAACAGGTGGCCGACGAAGGCCGCCCCGCCGGCCAGGGCGCCGGCCGTCTCCCCCAGCAACGCCCGTGCGATGAGCAGGGCGATAGCTCCCTTGCCGGCGTCCCCGATCAGGGTGATCAGCGCCAGGTCCTTGCGGCCGGTGCGCAGCACGTTGGTCGCGCCGATGTTGCCCGAGCCGATCTTGCGCAGATCGCCCGCCCCGCCGAAGCGCGTGGCGAGCACTCCGAACGGGATCGAGCCGAGCAGGTAGCCGCCAAGGAGGACGCTCGCCAGCGTGAGGAAGGACAGACCGTAGGGCATGTGGCGACCTTAGGGCGGGCTTGGCCGTTGGCGCAAGCGGACGATCAGTGGAGCCGATCAGTCAGCGTGGACTCTGAGGCTTGAGGCCGGCGGCGTAGCGACGCCAGTTGTGTACGTAGTGCTGCGCGCCCATGGCCAACCGCTCGCGGGCGGCCTCGTCCAGCTCGCGCACCACGCGGCCCGGCGCGCCCAGCACCATGGAGCCGTCGGGGATTTCCTTGCCCTCGCCGATCAGCGCCTTGGCCCCGATCAGGCAGCCCTTGCCGATCCGGGCGCCGTTCAGCACCACCGCGCCGATGCCGATCAGGCTGCCGTCTCCAATCTCGCAGCCATGCAGCATGGCGAGATGGCCCACAGTGACGTCCCGCCCGATGGTCAGGGGCGAACCGGGATCGGTGTGAAGCACGGCGCCGTCCTGGACGTTGCTGTTCTCACCGATCTCGATCGGTTCGTTGTCGCCACGCAGAACGGCGTTGAACCAGACGCTGGCGTTGCGCCGCAGGATCACCCGCCCGATCAGAACAGCGCCCGGCGCCACCCACCAGGCGCCGTCCGCAGGCGTCTCTATCTCCACGCCGTCCAGGCTGTAGAGACCGCTCATGTTCATTTGCCTTTCGAGGGGCGCTTGGCCAGGGCGCGCAGGGTCTGGTCCTCGATGTCGCGAAGCTCCACCAGGGTCTCGGTCAAAGCCTCGCGGGTCTTCTCCAGTTCCGAGACGCGGTGCTGGACGGCGTCCAGCAGCTGACGAAGTTGCTCCTTGTGGGTAGGGTCGACGTCGTAGAGATCGAGGAACTGCTTGATTTCCCGCAGCGAGAATCCGAGCCGCTTGCCTCGCAGGATGAGCTGCATACGCGCATGTTCGCGCTTGGTGTAGACGCGTGTGGTCCCGGCCCGGGACGGGGTGATCAAACCCTTGTCCTCATAGAAGCGCAGGGCCCGGGGAGTCACCCCGAGCTCCTCAGCCAGCTCCGTCACCGTATAGAGGCGCGCCGAGGCGTGCTCAGCCGCCTTCGCAGCCCTCATCTTCTCAATCTCCCGGCGCCCCCGCGCCAAGGGGTCATAGTGACACCCATTTCATCCGCCAAGGCGCTGCGGCCCCGAGCCGCGCTTGGGCGAACGCCTACGGCCGGGCGGCGCGGCCCGCGTGGACCCGCCGTCGTTCCCGGCGCTGTCGAGCGGTTCGCCCTCGGACCCACCAGCATCCTCCCCAGCGTCGCTCTCCGGCGGCTTCGACAATCCGCCCACCGCTCTTGCTGCGAAGCTCGCAGGCGATGCGTCCCCGAAAGCGCATCGGCCAGTATAACCTTTACGTCAACTTCCTGACGCTTACAAATTATCTGCGTTATGGAAAACCCGGGGACGTTGTGGCGTGCAGGTAGAGCTGTGGGGTTCTATTTCGCCATGCCCTCGACGAAATCGCGGCCCAGACGTTCTGTAGGTCGAAGACCGTCCAAGGAGGCGTCCAGATGACCCCAGACGAACGCAGTCTGCTGCAGCAGTTCCTGTACGATCTCGGCCAGACCTGGGGTGCGACCAAGGATCAGGAGGCGGACGCCATGATCGCCCAGGTCATGCGCAACAATCCGGACGCCATGTACCTGCTGGTGCAGCACGCCATCCTCGCGGACCAGGCGCTACAGGCGGTTCGGACTCAGATCGAGCAGATGGAGCAGCAGGTCGCCTCCCAGGTCCCCGTTCAGAGCTCTTTCCTGGGCGGCGGCCAGCAGACGCCTCAGCCGGGTTGGAACCAGGGCCCGAATCCGGGCGGCTGGAATCCGTCCGAACCGCCGCCGGGACAGCCGCAGAGTCCGCTGTCGGCCAACGGCGGTCTTGGGAGCTTCATGCGAAGCGCCGGCACGATGGCCGCAGGCGTGGCGGGCGGGGAGTTCCTCGCCCAGGGCCTCTCGAATTTGTTCTCGCGACGCGACTGACAGGCGTGGTGGTTCCGATCTCGCTGACCGGACCCGGCCAGCCCTTCTGATGAAGGGGAGCCGGTGACCGTTGCCTGTCTTGCCTGTGGGACCGTGCAGGAAGCCGCGCCGATCTCCGGCGCCGGATTGGAAGCCTGTTACGTCTGTGCGTCGCAGATCCAGCGCACGGGCTGGCGAAACCGGACCGCGGCGCTTGGCGTCGCGTGGGCGGGGCTGCTGCTCATGACGGCGGCGAACCTGTTGCCGCTGGCCCAGGTGAACCTGCTGGGGGTGAGCCGAAGAAGCTATCTGGTGTCAGGGCCGGAGACGATCTGGCGCGAGGGCCTGCCGACCATCGCCCTGATCCTCGGGCTGGTGGTCGTCGTGCTGCCTCTGCTCCGTTTCGGCCTGCTGATCGTGGCCTTGCAACAGGCCGGCGCTGCGCGGCGCCCCCCCTGGCTTGGCCGTGTGTTCCATTGGGCGGTCGAGCTGGAGACCTGGGCCATGCCGGACGTGGCCGTACTCGGTTTCTGGGTGGCGATGAGCCGCCTGGCGGCGTTGTTTCCCCTGACGCTGGGGCCCGGCGGCTATGCGCTGATGGGGGCGGGGCTCGCCAATCTGTTGGGACGAGCGCTGCTGGACAAGCGGGCGATGTGGCTGGCTATCGGGGACGATCATCGCGATCCGGGTGGCGAAGTCCTGTCCTGCGGCAACTGCGACCTGCTGCTCCCGGCTTCGGCGGCGGGAGGCTCCTGCCCGCGTTGTGGTGCGAGGCTCGAGCGGCGCAAGCGTGACGCCCTGGGGCGCACGACCGCCCTGGTGCTGGCGGGGCTGGTGCTCTATCCGCTCGCCAACCTGTTTCCGACCTTCACCATCGTTCAGTTCAACTCAGCGATCAGCTACACCATCCTGGGCGGCGCGATCGAGATCGCCAAGGCGCATCTCGTGGGGCTGGCGATCCTGGTGGTGGTGGCGAGCTTCGTTATCCCGATCCTGAAGCTCCTGAGCCTTTGCTGGTTCCTGCTCTCGGTGCGGCGCCGTTCGCCGCGTTGGCTGAAAACCAAGACCCGCCTTTATCAAGCGGTGGACGAGATCGGTCGGTGGTCCATGGTCGACCCCCTGACCATCTGCTTTCTGATTCCCCTGCTCCATTACGGAAGCATTACATCCAGTCATCCCGAGGTTGGGGCGGCCTTCTTCACGGCGGTGGTGTTGACGACGATGCTCGCGACCCGGACTTTCGATCCCCGGCTGATGTGGGACGCCGCGCGGGGGAGACCCATATGACCGATATCCCCGGCGGCGAAGGCGATCCGCCCACGTCAGACCCTCCCGCCCCGCTCAGGCGGACCGCGGCGCGGATCGAGCCCAGTCGTTGGCCGGGCTGGGTCTGGGCCATACCGATCCTGGCGATCCTGGTCGCGGCGTGGCTGGCTCTGCAAAGCTTCGCCAGTCGCGGCGAGACGGTGACGGTCAGCTTCGACACCGCCGTGGGCCTGGAGGCCGGGCAGACACAGGTCAACTACAAGGGTCTCGATGTCGGGGTGGTGCAGGCTCTGCGCCTGCAGCCGAACGGGCGCATCGAGGCGAAGATCCGCCTCACCAGCGATATGCGTCCCATGCTGCGCGCCCACACCCTGTTCTGGATTGTGGGGGCCAAGCCCAGCATCACCGATATCGCCTCGCTGAAGGCGGCCGTAGCGGGCGCGGTGATCTCGATGCAGCCGGGCCCCGGCGCCCCGACGCGCCAGTTCGTGGGGCTGGACGAGCCGCCGACCGTGCCTCCGGGCACGCCCGGAACCGCCTTCACCCTGGTGGCCGACCGCCTGGGGCCGGTGCAGGAGGGCTCGCCGATCTTCTATCGCGGAATCGAGGCGGGGAAGATCACCAGCTACACCCTCACCACCAGCAACGAGGTGCGCATCGGCGCCTTCATCAACGCGCCCTTCGACCGGCTGGTCCGCGCCCGTTCCCAGTTCTGGGTGCAGAGCCCCCTGCGCATCACCACCGGCGCCGGCGGACTGGAGGCCCAGATCGCCTCGCCCGCGGCGGTGCTGACCGGGGCGGTGACCTTCGACAACCTGAAGACGGGCCAGGACGCCGGACCTCAGGCGCAGGGTGGCGACGCCTTCGTGCTCTATTCCGACGAGAACAAGGCCGAGGTGGCCCCGACCGGCGCCCAGTACGCCTACGGCTTGGATTTCCGCGATCCCGTAGGCGACCTGCAGCCAGGCGCGCCGGTGCAGCTCCGGGGCTTTCCGGTGGGCCGGGTGACCACGGTCGGTTTTCATTTCGATCCTGCCAGCGGGACCCTGGAAACGCCGGTGACCGTGATGCTCTATCCCGACGCCATGCACTTGCCCGGGACCGACCGCGGCCCGCTCGATCACATGATGGGAAGCCTGGTGGCGCGGGGCCTGAGGGCCAAGCTGGTGCAGAGCCCGCCGCTGGTGGGGTCGCGCATCGTGGCGCTGGACTTCGATCCCATCGCCACCAGCAATACGCTGGGCCGGCGCGGGGAGCTGTTGACGATCCCTTCCAGCCGCTCGGGCGAGCTTGAGGATGTGGTGTCCGAGGCCGATGCGGTGATGCGCAAGGTCAACCGTCTGCCCATCGGCGAGATCGGCGAGAACCTGCGCGACCTGACCGGTCGCCTGCGCGGCCTAGTCGCCTCGCCGAAGCTGGACGACAGCCTGGATCATCTCGATAGCGCCCTGGCCAATGCCGACGAGATCACCAAGACTGCGAAGCCCCAGGTCGGTCCGCTGATCGCCTCCTTGCGGTCGGCTGCTGATCAGCTCCAGAGCACAGCCGCCGCCGCCGGCCAGGTGATGGGCGGGCAAGGGGCGGCGCAGGACACCGACCTCCCGTCGGCGATCAAGCAACTCAACGAGGCGGCGCGCTCGATCCGATCCCTCGCCGATTATCTGGGCCGCCATCCCGAGGCTTTGATCCGGGGCAAGAAGGGAGATGCGCCGTGAAGATGCGATCCGCAGCCAGGCGCTTCTTGCTGCCTCTGGCCGCCACGGCGGGGTTGGCGGGGTGCGGTCACAGTGCGCCCACACGGGTGTTCACCTTGGCCGGCGCACCACCTGCCTCCGCGCCGTCTGCCTATGCAGGGCGGCCGTTCCGGGTGGATGCGGTGCATCTGCCTTCGGCGTTGGACCGGGTCGAGGTGGTGCGCCAGACCGGGGCGGAGCGATTGCAGATCGACGATCTCGACCATTGGGGCGCGCCGCCCGGCGATCTCGCCCGCCGCGCCCTGACCCAGGATCTGGTCGCGCGCCTGCCTACGGGCGCGGTGATCTATCCCGACAGTCCCAAGCCATCGGGGGCGGGCGGACTGGTAGTGGACGTTCTGGCGTTTCAGCGTACCGACCAGGGCTATCTGCTGGACGCGAGCTGGACCTTGCTGACCGACCCGCCGGGCGCGCCGCCCCCGGGCGGCCAGGTCCATCTGCTCGACCCCGATGTCGGGGCGGAAGATGCG
>JBARAK010000240.1:0-4553 GCA_049791955.1 Caulobacteraceae bacterium | reverse complement strand
GGTGTTTCCGGGCTGGTTCTGGCCGGGCTGGTGATGGCGGCGGCGCTGACGGGGGCGTTCCCGGCGCTGGCCGCCGACCCCCGCGCGGCCGACGAGGCGGCGATCCGGGCCCTGGTGCAGCGCATGCAGGACGGCTGGAACCGCGGCGATTTCAGGGCCTACATGGCCGGGTTCGCAAATCCGGGCGTCGTCTTCGTCTCCAACGGCGTGATCCAGAAGGACTGGCAGGGGACGCTGGACCACTACGTGCGCGACTACGGCGCGCCGGGCAGGCGGGGCGTGGTCAGCTTCCAGGTCGGGAAGATCGACCTGCTTGCGCCGGACGCGGCGGTGTTCGTGGCGCACTACCACATGGCCCGCAAGGACCAGCCGATGGAGGGGGTGTTCACCGATGTCGCCCGCAAGATAGACGGCCGCTGGATCATCACCCTGAACCACGTCTCCGCCCATCGGGCCAAGAGCTAGGCTTCAGCCGGGGCGGACGGCGCGAACACCGACCGAGGAGTGCGCCATGGCCCGGACCATAAACGACGCCGCCACCTTCCGGGCCGATCGCCCCTGGGGCGCGCGCGACCTGGCGGAAATCGACGGCGCGACCGTTCGCCTGCACTGGACCGATCAGCCGTACAGGTGGCACGTCAACGATGGTCCCGAAGTCTTCGTGGTGCTAAGCGGCGAAGTGGACATGCACTTCAGGCAGGACGGCCGGGAAGACTGCGTGCGCCTGCGCCCCTTGGACATATTCCTGGCCGACGCCGGCGACGAACACGTCGCCTATCCCGTGGGCGAAGCGCGCATCCTGGTGATCGAGCGCAAGGGGTCGGTCTGAGCATGTCCTATCTGCAGGCGGCGGTTTTCATCCTTCTGAATGGTGATGTGCTTTATCCTTTGGTGCTCAGCGCTGTCGTCGGCGTGTTCAGTTACGGAGCGGCTGTTCGATCGGGCGAGTTGAATACGCCGCCGCAGCGATTTCTCTTCTGGTCTTCAGCCGTGATGCTCGGGGTTCTCTATCTTTGGGGCGTGGCCTGGATGCCCACCTCCGGCCGCCATGGAAATCCCGGGTGGGCGAGCGACCTGATCCTGGCGCCGCTTGCGACCTGCCCGATACTTGCGACGATCGCCGTCGTTCGTTTGAAGAACGTGCGCGTAGCAGCTAGCCTATTTGGAGCGGTCAACGTCCTTTGCTGCCTATTCGTGGCGCTCGTGTCCTACATGGCCGTCAGCAGTTACTGGCTCTGAAGGCGCCGAGCACGTCGCCCGTCCTGCGGGCGAAGTCACGCATCCTGGTAGTCGAGCGCAAGGGGGCGGTCTGAGCAGGGGCGGCCATCCAGCCCGACCTTGAGCCGCCGCATCGCCGATCCACGGTCTGGTGATCATTTCCACCTAGGGTAGGCTTCCCGCACCCTAGGATTTGTCCCCGTGGTTTTCCCGCTGTCGATAAAGGACAATATCTTCATCCCGACCAGCCAAGCCGCCGAAGCGCGGCCTGCCGTCCTCAAGCAAGTAGAGATGCTCCTGCTGGGCGTGGCGGCGCAAAACGTCAAGCGCACCTCGGACTACGTCACCTTCAAGGGCGGCCCGCTTCGATTTGTCAGCAACATGAACATCCTGGTTTCCATCGACTATGGCGCCATCGCGGTCGAAGAGGGCGAGGCGGGCATTGTCATCCGCTACCAGCTTAGCCTGGAGGTGATGTGCATCATCGTTACCGCGATGATGGCCGTGCTTTTCGCGATTTGCGTGTTCCAGGCCCATGAGTCCTGGCCGAGAAGGGGCGGGATCCCACTTCTGGGGTGGGCTTGGATATTTGGCGGGAATTACCTGCTGACGAGACATAGGTTTCCGCGCTGGCTTGAGCGCGGCGTCATGCAGCTCCCGTATTTTCAACCTGCCCAGTAGCCGCCAAGCGTTCGGCTCCGCCCGGGATGACGGCGGTTTGGGTCAACGTCCGCTCGCCACCCAAGGCCGACCCGCGCCTCGCTCTTGTGGGGCCTCTCCCGAAGCGTAAGCTGCATCGGAAGGGGAGTGGGCCATTGGGCGGCCCATGGAGGGCGCGATGCGGCTGCGGCACAGTCTTGGTTTGGCTCTGATCTGCGGAGCCGTTCTCTCGGCATCGCCGGCCCTGGCGCAACCGCCCGGTCATGTGACGGGCATCGGCGGCGTCATCGTTAGGAGCAAGGACCCGAAAGCCCTGTCCGCATGGTATCGCGATGTGCTTGGCCTCCAGATCGAGTCCTGGGGCGGAGCGAAGTTCTCCTATGATGCGCCTGGCCACCCGAAGATCGCCGTCTGGTCGCCGCTGTCCCAGAACAGCGATGAACTGAAGCCCTCGACCCGCGACTTCATGCTCAACCTGGCTGTCGATGACATGGACGCGTTTATCGCCCGGCTGACGGCGAAGGGCGTGCCTATTCTGAAGCGCGATCAGGACAGTTTCGGCAAGTACGCCTGGATACTCGATCCCGACGGCGTCAAGATCGAGTTCTGGCAGCCGATCTAGGTTTCCTGCGGAAATCCGGCTGTCTGCATTCGCCGCCCTATTCGAGGGGCGGCTCCCAGAGTTCGATCGGGTTGCCTTCGGGGTCGTGGATGCGGGCGAAGCGGCCGGTCTCGGGACTATCCCAGGCGGCGTCCGTCTGGATGGCTATGCCGGCCTGCCGCAACTTGGCCAGGGTCTCGTCCAGGTCGTCCACGCGGAAGTTGATCATCCACTGTTTGTTGTCCGGCCAGTAGTCCGTCCTGGCGGCGAAGGGCATGAAGACCGTGGGGCCGGCGGCCTGCCGCCACGGCTCATAGCCCTGCATGGTCACGCCGAGATGGTCCTTGTACCACTGCAGGAGAGCGTCGGGGTCCGCCGAGCGGAAGAACACGCCGCCAATGCCTGTTACAGCCATGATCCCTCCGGGAAGGTGTGGCAGCCTAATCTACTTGGCGCGTGAAAGCCAAGGACCGCTCTCCACCCTCACGATCGCCGGGGCCGCTGAACGGCGTTGGCCCAGAACCGGCGAAGGCTGTCCACGCCGCCGGCGGTGGAGCTGAACATCGTCGTGTCGCAAACCAGCAGTCTGCCGGCGAAAGTATCGCGCGAGGACTGCAGCAGGGCGTCGAAGGTCTCGCGTCCATCCTGGACGAAGGGATGGGGCGGGGCGGACAGGTCTATCCTCTGGCGGGCCAGGACATCCATCCGGGCGGCGCTTTCCCTAAGCCTTTCCAGTTGCGGCAGGTGCGGATGCAGGTTGAACGTCCCGACCCCTTCCAGCAGGCCGAGATCGTCCAGGGCCCGCTCGGCCTCGATCGGCGCCGGCGAGCCGTCCGCATCGGCCGCCGGGCGAAGTCCGAACCGGTTTTCGATCGGGACGCCAAGTCCGGCGAGGAGCGTGCGGGCGAATCCCCCGAACCCCTGGCGAGGCGGAATGCCCCGGTCGCCATGGTGGAGATGTTCGGCGATCCGGTGGGCCGAACGCGCTTCCGCCGGCGTTTCCGGCGTTTCCCCGATGTCGTGGTGCGGACATACGAAGATCAGGTGATCGGGATGGCTCAGGAACCGCGCGACCGCTTCGACCTCGGCCTTGCCGGCCGATTGGCCGGTCCGCAGCGAGTCGAAGCTGATGACCACGATCGTGTCCACGCCGGCGAGCAGCGCGTCGTCGAGCAGCGTCGTGGCGCCATCGTCGCCTACACGCTCCACCACCACGGCCTGGGCCTGCTCCGCGAAGGCCGTGAAGTTGAGCTTCTGCACCTCGTCCAGGAAGCCGGCGATGCCCTGATCGACCTGGGAAGCATCCGCGAGCCGCTCGAAGTCCGGATAAAACAGTCGGCGCAGTTCGAAGATGGCCGGAAAGCGATCGTCGATGACGGTGAGCGGCGCCTCGATCTCTCCCGGACGACTCCAGGCGAAGTAGAGGAGCACCTGCCTATTGGGCATCAAGCCCTCCATCTCTCTTCATCCCATGTCGTCAAATGGGCCGGTCTTATCGTCCGCCCGGCGTGGTGAGCCAACCGGAACGCGACCAGGGCGTCAATGGCGGGAGGCTGATGGGCCCCTCACGCCGCCAGCTCCCCATCCCCCACGCCCGCCACGCCCCGGTGGGCGGAGACGCACCACGCCACGCTGCCCACCACCAGCACGATCGCCGCGGCCTCCAGCGGCGAGGGCCAGCGGTGTTCCCAGAGGAAGCCATAGAGCAGGGCGAACAGGGTCTCGAACAGGATCATCTGGCCGGCCAGGGTGAGGGGGAGCAGGCGGCTCATGCGGTTCCACAGGGCGTTGCCGACGATCGACGCGGACACCGCCACGCCCGCTGCGACCCCTGAGAACCGCAGCCAGGCGCCGGCGGCATGTGGGGCGGCGTGCGGGAGCAGGAAGGCGGGGACGGCCAGCAGCAGGGCCTCGGCCCCGGTCGCCACCCCCGTCAGCAGGCTCCAGTCGTGGGCCGAGACGTGGTCGAGCCGGGACAGCCAGCGGCTGTTGCCCACCGCATAGGCGGTCCACGAGGCCAGGGCCCCGACCGCGCAGAGCAGCCCTAAAGGCGCGCCCGGATGCACGCCCGCCC
>JBARAK010000239.1:0-9993 GCA_049791955.1 Caulobacteraceae bacterium | reverse complement strand
GGGCGGGGTCTACCGCCGCACCCGGCTGGACGCGAACGGCGAGCGGCGACAGCGCGCCGAGGTGCGGTTCGACGACGTGGCCGGCTGCCTGCGTACGCCCGCCGGCGGCTCCAGCCGTCAGACCATCCTGGTGGTCGACGGCCGGCAGGTGCGTTCACGCCTGATCTCCTCGCGGGAAACCGCCCGCCTGATGGGGCTGGACGACAGCTACGTGCTGCCGAAGACCTACAGCGAGGCCTACCATCTCACCGGTGACGGCGTGGTTGTCCCGGTGGTCCGCCACCTCGCCCGCCACATCCTGGAGCCGCTCCTGGGCCTGCCGCTGCCGGACCAGGCGCAGCAGGCCGCTTAGAGCCTTTCGATTTTCAGCCGTGCTGGGCCGCGAGGAATCCGGTCAGCGCCTGGTTGACGAACTCCGACGCTTCCAGGCTGGAGATATGCCCGGCCCCAGGGATTTCCTGGAACGGACAGCCGATGCGCTCGGCCATGGCGCGTCCCTCCGCCGGCGGGCGAGCCACGTCGTCGGCTCCGGTCATCACCAGGGTCGGCATCGACAGCTGGACCAGGTCTTCCATGGCGTCGCGCCGCCCGAAAATCAGCCGGCCGAGCGGCGCCACGCTCTCCACCAAACGCTGCGGCTCCCAAGCCCTGAGCTTCGCATCGAACGCGTCCAGCAGCTCCGGCCTGCGGGTCCGGACGGTGGGCGAGAAGAACATCGGCGCCGCCGCCTCGCGCACCGGGTCGGGCAGGACGCCGAGGGCCTCGATGGCGCCAAGCATGGCGAAGTAGCGCGCCCGCGTCTCCTCGGGCTCGGCGGCCAGGGAGGTGTCCATGAGCACCAGGGATGACACCCGCGCCGGCGCCATCAGGGCCAGCTCGGCGCCCCACATGCCGCCGACCGACAGGCCGACGATGGCGCAGCGCTCGATCTCCAGGCGGTCGAGCATCTCCAGGTATTGCCTCGCCAGGTCGCGCATGTTGGCCGTGCCCGCCGGCAGGGGGCCCGAACGGCCGTGGCCCCACAGTTCCGGCACGATCACGCGATAGCGGCTGGACAGCACGTCGATCTGCGGCCGCCACATCTCGGCGTCCCACAGGAAGCTGGAGCCCAGCACCACCGGCTGGCCTTCGCCGACGTCCAGCAGGTTCAGGGTCGACCCGTCGATCTCGATCTGCTTCGCGCCGTCCTGGGCCAGGCTCGTCATGGCTGTCTCACTTTTCCTGAGGTCGCCGCCCCACGGGACGGTCCGGCGGCGATGTGGCCAGCATTGGTGACGGATTTGGGGCCGTTCGCGACTTAGGTCCCGGCGCGTCGGCCGCCGCAAAGCCTGCTATCGTCGGCGGCCTTCGTCCGCGACCCATGGAGCTCCGGGTGCCCGACCTTTCCGCCTTTCCGATCGCCACGCGTTGGCCGGCCAAGCATCCGGACCGGCTGCAGCTCTATTCCCTGCCGACGCCGAACGGCGTGAAGATCTCCATCGCCCTGGAAGAGATCGGCCTGCCCTACGAACCCCATACGATCGACATCGGCGCCAACGAGACCTGGACGCCCGAATTCCTGTCGCTGAACCCCAACGGCAAGATCCCGGCGATCATCGATCCCGACGGTCCGGGCGGAAAGCCGCTGGGTCTGTTCGAGTCGGGCGCCATCCTGCTGTATCTGGCCGAAAAGACCGGCAAGCTGCTGCCACCCGATCCCGCCGGGCGTTACCAGACCCTGGAATGGGTGTTCTTCCAGGTGGGCGCCATCGGGCCGATGTTCGGCCAGCTGGGCTACTTCTATAAATTCGCCGGGCGCGAGATCGCCGACAAGCGGCCGCTCGAACGCTACCAGAACGAATCCCGGCGGCTGCTGGGCGTGCTGGAGACACGCCTCGAAGGCCGGACCTGGATCATGGGCGATGACTACACCATCGCCGACATCGCCTCGCTTGGCTGGGTGCGCAACCTGATCGGCTTCTACGGCGCGGGAGACCTGGTGGGCTTCGACAGCCTGAAGCACGTTCCCGCCTGGCTGGAGCGCGGACTGGCGCGGCCGGCTGTCCAGCGGGGCCTGGAAATCCCGCGCCGACCGCTCAGCGCGTAAGGCCCGCGGTCCTCAAAGCCCTGGCGATCACGTCCTGGACCTCTTCCGGGACGTGCTTTTCGATCGCGCCCAGGACCTGGGCCGCCACGTCGGCGGGCGTCGCAGTCGCGCTGGCGTTCCCGGCGGAGGCTTTCGTGGCCGCCTGCTCTTGGCGCCTGTAGGCCGGGGACGGCTTCAGCCCCCAGAACCGGGCGATATCGAGCGTGGAGGAAATCCCCGCCTCGAGCATGAACGGCGCGGTCGAACCGATACCGTCCTCGCCGCCGGTCGACAGGGGCGTTCCGTGACCCAGCCCGTGAACCAGGTTGAGTTCGACAGCCGCCGCCTTGGGCGAGGCGCTCCCCCAGGTCGCGCGGCTGCGCCCGGGAAGTTCGTCCCGGCTGACGGGCGCATCGTCCAAACCGGAAACGGCGAGCCACTGGGCGGCGAGGTCCCGTGCGTTGGATGGACTGACCACGGTGTCGGCGTCGCCATGCCAGATCGACAGCCGCAACGGCCGCCGGGGTGAATTGGGGGCCGCGCGCTGCACCAGATCGCCGAGTTCGGACGGCGTGCGTCCGTCGGCCGTGTTCATGACCCGCATGGCCTCATGGAGATTGTGCGCCACGCCGTAAGGCAGGCCGGCGATGATGGCGCCGCCTGCAAACCGCTCCGGATAGGCGGCCAGCATGACCGCCGCCATGGCCCCGCCCGCGGAGAGTCCGGTGACATAGACCTGCTCCGGATCGAGATCGTGCACGCGCACCGCTTCGTCGATCATCTCGGCGATGGAGGCGGCTTCGCCCTTTCCACGGCCGATGTCATCCGGCGAGAACCAGTTGAAGCACCGGTTCAGGTTGTTGGCTGTGGCCTGTTCCGGCGCAAGGACGACGAAGCCCAGGCGATCGGCCAGCTCGACCCACCCGCCGGCCGCGGCGTGGCCCTGGGCCGCCTGGGCGCAGCCGTGCAGGACCACGACCAGGGGCGCACGCGCCTGCAGTCCATCCGGCGCATGGGAAAACATCCGCAGGCCGCCCGGGTTCTTGCCGAATGAGACCGTTTCGTCGAAGCGCCCCGAACCGGATGCGGATCCGAACGCTGCGTTCGCCTGACGGCCCGCACGCGCCAACATCGCAACCGTTTCGCCCAAGCCTGGCATATCCGCTCGCCTCCACCCACCTGCTCCCCAGGCCGTTAGTATATAATGTTGCGACGCAGCATTTGCTGCAGGTGCGAGCAGTTCTTTTCGCATTTGGCCGCCCACATGGCGGCCAACGGCCAGAACATCCGCCTTTTCCGGAGGTTGCGAGAGGTGCGGCTAAATGGAAGCGCCCCGGACCACGTGGTGCGGGGAATTTACCCGGGCGGCCCCGTCATTTCCCTGACCAGCGCTTTTATCTGGGCGAGCGAATAGGGCTTGGAGATGAAACGGCCGTCGTTCGGCACGTCGCCGGGACCGACCCTGCCGCCGCCCGAGGTGACGATCAGGCGCACGTCGGGCCAACGATCATGGACGCACTGGGCCAGGGCCAGCCCATCCAGCTCCCCCGGCATATTCACATCGGTGAACAGCACCGCCACGTGTGCGCCGGATTCGAGGATAGCCAGGGCGTCAGCCGCGCTGGCCGCCTCAAGCACTTCGTAGCCGGCGTCCTCGAGTTCGAAGACGCTGAGGCTCCTGACCGCGACCTCATCCTCTACGACGAGAATAGACGATGTTTCCGGAACATCCTTCATCTGTCCTGAACCGGCCGCGCGGCAATCCAGTTGCATGAAGGAAAGGACATTTATTCAGGCAAAATATCGGAGGTCGAAACTTCCCCGAACAAACGCCCGAAGCTTTGCGTTACAGGAACGTTGCCGGCCAAAATAATCGGGAAATCTCAAATAGAATTTGAGAGTAGGATTCCGACCAGGGGATCGGACGCAATCTGGCCTCATGGAGAGACCTGGAGCGGGCGAGGCGATTCGAACGCCCGACCCCAACCTTGGCAAGGTTGTGCTCTACCTCTGAGCTACGCCCGCTCACTGGCGCCTCGCGACCGGCGGTCGGCCGCGAGGCGCGCTTTAAAGCAAAGACGCCGACGCTTTGCAAGCGGCCATTCGCGCCATCGCTGAAGTCTTTCGCCGGTGCGCGTCGCCAGGAGCGACCACCGTCCGCCCCAAGACTCGCAAGCCCTTAGCGGCCAAGCTTCGGGGCCCGCAGGCGGCGCTTGTTGATATGGTCCGTGGGCGCGGAGGGCGGGGCGTTCTCCGGCGCCTCGCCCCGGAAATAGTAGCGCTGCCAGGCCTCGCGCATGGCTTCGGGGTCCCGCCGGCCGAGCTTGGCGTTGAAGCTGTTGCGCTCGCGCATCCAGGCTTCGTACTGGTGGCGCAGCTCCGTATCCGAGGCCAGCGAGCGGCGCACCGGCTGGACGTGTTCCAGCGCCCGGTGTGGCACCAGGCTGATGAAGCAGAACGGCTCGCCCTTCTCGAACCGCACACGGCCCGGGCGGGTGAACATCCAGTTCATGGTGAAGGGAAAGGGCAGCCAGTCGGTCTCCACCACCCCCACCAGGGGCTGGATCCCGTCCTTCACGTGGTTGGGCGCCCCCCCGCACCACATGTCCCAGCCGGGCGAGGTGCGGAACAGGTAGCCAGGGTGGAAGGTCAGCACGCCCTCGGTGAAGTGCGACTTGGCGAACTCGTGGAAGTCGGGATGGGGCCGATCCGGGGTGACGCGGATATCCTCCATCAGCTTGCCGCCGTTCCACTCGGCGGTGAAGCTCATCGGACAGAGGATCTCCCACCCCGTGGTGTTGGCCATGGTCAGCGGCAGGCACCGGTAGGGGTGGCGCTCGGCGAACTTGTCCATCCAGGGCCGCTGGGGACGGCCGGGCACGATCTCCGGCGGCCGGCCCGTCAGCGCATAGCACTCCATCTCAATGGGCTGGCCGTGGGACGCGTCGGCCTTGAGCACCAGGGGTTCGGGAGCGAAGTCGTCGACCATGGAGAACCTCTAGCGCATGTCGGGCAGGCCTAGCCAACCGCCTCCCGTCTGCTCTAGCTGTGGCGGCGACGGAGCGTCAAATTCTGCTATCAGGCGGCCATGCCGCATGCGACGCGCCAAGACCTCTTCGCCTTCCTGGACAGCCACGGGATCGCGCACCACACCCACGAGCACGCGCCGGTCTTCCGGGTGGAAGAGGGCGCGGAGATCAAGGCCGCGCTTCCCGGCGGCCACACCAAGAACCTGTTTCTCAAGGACGCCAAGGACCAGCTCTGGCTGATCAGTGCGCTGGGCGAAACCAGGATCGACCTGAAGCGGGCGCCGGCGGCGATCGGCTCGGCGCGGCTCTCGTTCGGTTCGGAGGCGAGGCTCTACGAGACCCTGGGCGTGCGGCCGGGCTCGGTGACGGCCTTCGCCCTGCTCAACGACCCGGAGCACAAGGTGAGGTTCGTGCTGGACGCGGCGGTGCTCGAAACCGATCCGGTGAACTTCCACCCGCTGTCCAACGACGCCACCACCGCGGTCAGCCGCGACGGCTTCCTGCGCTTCGTGCAGGCGCTGGGCCGCGAACTCCAGGTGGTGGACTTCGCCGCCCTTTCGGAAAGCAGCTGAGAAAGCGGGCGGGTTGGGGTGCGCGCGCGCCCTTCTCCGATTGCGGCGGCGCGCCCGTAAGCCCATCTTAGGTCCCTCCATCCTGTATGAGGCCCTCTATGCTTGGAAACCGCCCGCGCACCCCCACGGACGGCCCGTCCGACGGCGGAAAGCCCGGACTGTTCGGCTTCGACAAGCCCGCTCAGGCCGCGCCAGCCACCAGCGCTGCGCCGGACGGCCTGATCGGCGACGCAACCGACCAGAGCTTCATGGCCGACGTTATCGAGGCCTCCCGCACCCAGCCGGTGATCGTGGACTTCTGGGCTCCCTGGTGCGGCCCCTGCCGCCAGCTCACCCCGGCGCTGGAAAAGGCCGTGCTTGCGGCCAAGGGCGCGGTTAAGCTGGTCAAGGTCAACATCGACGAGAACCCGCGCATCGCCCAGCAGCTGCGCGTCCAGTCGATCCCCACCGTCTACGCCTTCGACAATGGCCAACCCGTGGACGGCTTCCAGGGCGCCCTGCCCGAGAGCCAGGTGAAGGCGTTCATCGAGCGCCTCGCCGGTCCGGCGGCGCCCTCGGACGTGGACGCCCTGCTGGAGATGGCGAAGGAATCGCTGTCGGTGAACGATATCGGCGGCGCCGCCCAGGCCTATGCGGGCGTGTTGCAGATCGATCCCGACAACGTGGCCGCCATTGCGGGCCTGGCGCGCTGCTATCTGAACGGCGGCGATGTCGAGCGCGCGCGTGAGGTGGCCGCCATGGCCCCCGCCGACGCCAAGGACCCGGAGCTGGCCAGCGTGCGCGCCGCGCTCGCCCTGTCGGAAGCCGCCGACGGCGAGACCGCGCCGTTCGAGCAGCGGCTGGCCGCCAACGGCGACGACCACGAGGCCCGTTTCGAACTGGCCAAGGCGCTCGCCGGCCAGGGCGATCTGCAGCGCGCCTCCGACGAACTGCTCACGATCATCTCCAGGGACCGGAGCTGGAACGACGACGCCGCGCGCAAGCAGCTGCTCACCGTGTTCGAGGCCGCCGGCCCGACCTCGGACGTGGCCAAGACGGGACGGCGCAAGCTGTCCTCACTGCTGTTTTCGTGAGGCTTCCATGGCGGCGAGCTACCTGCACCCAGCCGACCTGCCGCACCTGATCCCGATCTTCCCCCTGGACGGCGCCCTGCTGCTGCCCAGGGGGATGCTGCCGCTCAACGTCTTCGAGCCGCGCTACCTGAACATGATCGACGACGCCATGGCGGGCGAACGGATCATCGGCATGATCCAGCCGCGCGCCACGGGCCGCCGCTCGCGGCCCGACCTGACGTCGGTAGGGTGTGCGGGGCGCATCACCAGCTATGCCGAGACCTCCGACGGCCGCTACCTGATCACCCTGACCGGCGTCAGCCGCTTCAAGGTGAGCAGCGAGCTGGAGGCCCACACGCCCTACCGGCAGGTCCGCCCGGACTTCACCAGCTACGAGGACGACCTCAAGCTGAACATGCACGACGGGGCCGGCGAGGCGCGCACCGAACTGCTGGGCGCCTTGAAGGCCTATCTGGAAGGCCGGGGGCTCGACATCGACTGGGACCAGGCCCGCGAGGCGCCGGTGGAGGCGCTGGTGAACAGCCTGTCCATGGCCCTGCCCTTTGAATCCGCTGAGAAACAGGCGTTGCTGGAGGCCCCGACCCTGTGCGACCGGCGCGGAGCCCTGGTGGCGCTGCTGCAGATGGGAGCGGCGATCGGCGGAGACGAGGACAGCAGCGGCCGGATGCAGTAAGGCGAAGCCATGAGCGCCAACGACACGCCCCTATCGACCGACGCCGCCCGCAACGAGGTGGATCCCCGCCTGCTTGAAGTGCTGGTCTGCCCGGTCACCCACACCCCGCTGGAATATGACCGCGAACACGGCGAGCTGATCAGCCGCGCGGCCAAGCTGGCCTTTCCGATCCGCGGCGGCGTGCCGGTGATGCTGCCGGAAGAGGCCCGCGCGCTGGAGGGCTGAGGCGCCCTTCCCTCACCACTCGGCGAAACCGCCGTCCGGACTGCGCCAGACCGGATTGCGCCACGGCTGATAGGTTGAGGCGAGCTTGTGGATCAGGGGCTCGTTCAGCTCGATCCCCAGCCCTGGCTTCTCGGTGGCGGCGACGTACCCATCCTTGACGTCGAACACGCTGGGATCGGCCAGGTAGGTCAGCAGGTCGTGGCCGCCGGTGTTGTAGTGGATGCCGAGCGACATCTCTTCGATCATGAAGTTGGGCGTGGTCAGCGCGATCTGCAGGCAGGCCGCGAACGCGATCGGTCCCAGCGGACAGTGAGGCGCGACCGCCACGTCGTAGGCCTCCGCCATGGCTGCGATCCGCTTCACCTCCGATATGCCGCCGGCGTGGGAGAGGTCGGGCTGGGCGATGTCGATGATCCCCCGCTCGAAGTAGCGTTTGAAATCCCAGCGCGAATAGAGCCGCTCCCCGAAGGCGATCGGAATGCTGGTCTGGCGCGACAGCTGCTCCAGCCCTTCGATGTTCTCCGACAGCAGGGGCTCCTCGATGAACAACGGCTCCACGGCCTCCAGCCGCTCGACCAGCCGGCGCGCCATGGCCTTGTGCACGCGGCCATGGAAGTCGAGGCCGGCGTCCAGCCCCTCCGCCTTCACCGCGGCGACCCGCTCGACCACCGCGTCGAGATCGCGCGGCGAGGCCAGCCAGCGCAGGTCGGCGGTGGCGTTCATCTTCACGGCCTTGAAACCTTGCTCCCGCCGGCCGCGGGCGGCCTCGCCGACATCTGAGGGCCGGTCGCCCCCGATCCAGGCGTAGCACTGCACCCGATCGCGCACCCGCCCGCCGAGCAGTTGCCAGACAGGCACGCCCAACGCCTTGCCCTTGATGTCCCAGAGCGCCTGGTCGAGGCCGGACATGGCCGACATCAGCACCGGCCCGCCGCGATAGAACCCGCCGCGATAGCCGATCTGCCAGATGTCCTCGATCCGGGCCGGATCGGCGCCGATGAAGCGGTCGCGCAGCGAGGCGTAGGCGCCCTCCACCGCCTCGGCGTGGCCCTCCAGGCTCGCCTCGCCCCAACCGACGATCCCTTCGTCGGTCTCCACCCGTACGAACATCCAGCGCGGTGGGACCTTGAAGGTGTCGATGCTGACGATCTTCACGGCGGCCTCCTGTGCGCAACGGGCAACGGAGGGGTGGGGAAAGGGGTTCCCCTTCCACGGCGCGCGGAAGCTCAGTTCACTTGCGGCCGTCCACCAGTTGAAGGCCCCAGCCGAGCTTGACGGTCGCGCCCTGCCCTTCGAACCACTGCCGCCAGAAGTCGCGCTGGGCGGAGGTCTGGATCTCCGCCAGCTTGGGCCGCCGCACATAGTGGATACGCACCGCCACTCCGTGCAGGTCCCGCGTCAGGGTCTCGCGCGCGTGGGCGTCGGGATCGAGCCCCGAACCGGCGCCGCGGTACTCCGACACCAGATCGCTGTTCTGGGCCATGTCGGAGACCACGACCAGCCGCCGCGCCTTGACCGTGGGTCCGAAGTCGGCCCCGTCGACCACGCTGTCCACCGCCTCCATGATCGGGGAGTGCGGCGCGGTCGGCACGTCGCGCAGGCCATTGAGGTAGGTGTTGAGCGCATCGCCCACGGTGCGCTTGAACGCCGCCTCGATCATCTCGGGATTGGAAGCCACCCCCAGCACCTCGGCCCCGCGCCGCACCCGGCACCGCGAGAAGGTCTGGCCGGCGTCGTCCGGATCGGAGCGCACGCCCCGGATGCTCAGCTCGCCATAGGGATTGAGCCGGTCGTATTCCGCCAGGATCAGCGCCTTCACATAGGCGATCTGGTGACCCGTCAGCGGATCGGTCTGGTCGATCAGCACCACGGTGTGTTCGTGCGGGACGGTCTGGCCCACGATGCAGCCGGTGTCGGGATCGAGCGGCGGCGTGCGGCTCATGAACACGGCTACGCCCACCACCAGCATCGCCGCCACGGCGACGACCAGGATGGTCACCGCGCGCCAGGTATCCTTGCGGCGGCGAAGCTCGGAAGGACGGAGGCGGCGCTTGACGGGACGGCGGACCCGCTCACGCGCCACCGGCGCGCTCCAGCGGCCCAAGGGTGTCGTCGTCCATGGGCCCGGAGGTCAGCGGCGCGGAGGTCTCGGCCCGGTCGTGCGGCATGGTCGGTTCGACCGGCGGCGCATGGCGGCTGAGGTTGGCGTCGGCCTCGCGGTCCACGCTCTGCTTCAATCCCTCGATGCGCGCCTGCAGGTTGTTGGCCGCCTCGGTGACGTAGGTGCGCAGGCCCGCCAGCGCCGCCACGTTGTCGGCGTGGACCCGCACGGCGGCCTCGGCGGCCGCCTGCATCT
>JBARAK010000238.1:0-1721 GCA_049791955.1 Caulobacteraceae bacterium | reverse complement strand
GCCCTGGGCCGCGAACGCCGACTGGCCGATGGAGTCGCCGCTGGCGTTCAGGTTCTGGTTGGCGATGGCGCCGGCGGTGATCGACACCGACCCGCCGGCCGAGACGGTGGCCGCGGCGACCACCACCTCCTGGTTGGAAGTGGTGGTCACGGGCTCCACGGTTTCGGTGTCGCAGCCGCAGATGTCGACCCACTTGTCGCCGCTGTCGGTGACGATGACCTGATCATTGCTGACCAGCGAGATGTTGGAGAAGTTGGAGCCGCTGGCGGCCCCGCCGTTGAAGGTCAGGTTCCCGCCCGCCGAGACGTTGGAATAGAGGTTCTGGAAGTTCGAGGCGTTCAGGCTGATCGAGCCGAAGGCGACGATCTGGCCCTGCGGGGTCGGATCGGAGAAGCCGCTGCCGGTGGTGGTCGTGGTCTCCGTGAGATCGTCCCACTTGCCTTCGAGCTGCTTGCCGAAAAGCCCGGGGTAGAGCTGGGCGCTGTTGAAGTGGGCGGTGGTGGTGGTGCTGACCGTCCCGATGGTGGTGTCGCTGATCGTATTGGTGATCGCGCCAGCGTTGAGGGTGAGGTCGCCCCCGGCCTCGATGTTGGACGAGCTGTTCAGGATCGAGGCGGCCGAGCCGCCGCCGAGCCCGCCGATGAACAGGCTGCCGGCCATGGCGTAGACCGTGCCGCCGGCTGTGTTGTTGAAGGCGCCGGCGGTGAAGATGTCGAGGTCGCCGGTGCGCGAGCCGAACACCCCGGCCGCATTGTCCACGTCGCCGCCCGCGGTGACCGACAGGCTGTTTCCAATGATGTCGCCGCTGTTGGCGATGCCGCCGCCGACGTTCAGCGTGGTGACGCCGCCGTCGATCGTGCCGGTGTTGGTCAGGCCGCCGTCGACGCTGATGGTGGTCGCGCTGGTCCCGGCCAGGATCCCCGCGTTGTCCAGGGCGCCGTGCACGGTGAAGGTCAGCTGTCCGGGCGCCTGGATGGCGACGGTGTTGGTCCAGTTGTTGTCGATGGTGATGGCGAGCGCGCTGCCCGCCTCGACGTCGCCGAAGGCGTCGTTCGCCAGGTTGGCGAACTCCAGGCTGACCAGATTGCCCGCGCCCAGCTTGCCGCTCTCGTTGTTCAGGTTGGTCGTCACCAGACCGAGGCTGGAGGCGGCGGCCAGGCTGCCGGTGTTGGTGACGCTGGCGCCCGAGGCGTTCACCTGGGCCGCGCTGTCGGCCCAGATGGTCCCGCCGTTGCTGAGGCCGCCGCCCGCCCCGATGTCCAGGGTCAGGGTCCCCGCCGCCGCGCCGGTGTTGGCGACGATGAAGCCGTCGTTGACGATGATGCCGGCCGAGATGACGATCGCGCCACGGCCGCCGATCACGCCCGCGCCGTTGCTGTTGTCCAGCGCGCCGGCGCTCAGGTTCATGCCGCCGTAGCCGGCGATCAGGCCCGCGCCGTTCTCCAGGGTGTTGGCCGAGAGGGTCAGCAGGCCGTTGGCGGTGATGCTCCCGCCGTTGGACAGGTCGCCGCCGACCCCGATGGCGCCCGCGCCCGCGGCGCTGAGCGTCCCTCCGGCGTTGGTGAAACTGGCCGCCGACAGGCTGTAGCTTCCATTGGTCTGGATCACGCCGCCGGTGTTGGTGATCGCGCCCGCGGTGGCGGTCAGGGCCAGGGTCCCGGCCCCGGCGTGGCTGATGGTCCCCCCGGCGTTGTCGATGGTCGCGCCCTGCAGGGTCAGGC
>JBARAK010000237.1:0-5247 GCA_049791955.1 Caulobacteraceae bacterium | reverse complement strand
TCCGAGCACGGGGCGCAGGGCGCGCTCGAATCCGGAGCGGGTCAGGTCCACGATCGCCAGCCGGGGTGGAGGAGCGGCCGACTCCAGCACCTTGGGACCGCCGAGCAGGGCGAAGCCCAGCACAAGGGGGGCGACGCAGAGCGAGATCCAGAACCCCGGCGTGCGGAGATAGCTGAGGTATTCCCGGCGGGCGATCTTCAGGAGCCGGATCACGCCGCGCCCTCCGTCAACAGGATGAAGGCGTCGTGCAGGGTGGGCGTCTCCACGCGGAACTGGATCAGGTCCAGCCCGCGCTCGAACGCGGCCCTGAGGGCGACCTGCGGTTCGGCGTCCCGCGCCAGTTCGGCCGTGAGGCGAGGGGGGGCGTCGGCTTCGGTCCGGCCCGCTTCGACGGAAATCACGCCGGGCAGGGCCGAGACCTGTTCGGCGGTGATGTCGCCTTCCAGCACCAGATGCTGGGCGGCTACGGCGCAAGCTTCCTTCACGGTGCCATCGAACACCTTGCGGCCTCGCGCCATCAACACGATCCGCCGGCATAGCCGCTCGGCGTGGGTCATGACGTGGGTGGAGAAGATCACCGTCGAGCCCCGGTCGGCCAGGTCGCGGATCAGGCGTTCCAGTCCCTGCTGGTTCACCGGGTCCAGGCCCGAGAAGGGTTCGTCCAGGATCACCAGTTCCGGGTCATGGGCCAGGGCGCAGACCAGCTGGACCTTCTGGGCCATGCCCTTGGAGAGGGATTTCATCGGCTGGCCCAGCGCGTCGCCCAGGCCCAGCGATTCAAGCAGCTCGATCCCCCGCCGACGGGCCTTGCCGGCCGGTACGCCCTTCAGTCCGGCGAAGAACACCACCGCCTCCACCGGCGTCATGCGGCGATACAGGCCCCGCTCCTCGGGCAGGAAGCCGATGCGGTCACGGACGGCGGCGGGATTGTCTGAGCCTAACGCCGCGATCCTGCCCGAGCTCGGCGGGATCAGGCCCAGCACCATGCGCAGGGTCGAGGTCTTGCCGGCCCCGTTCGGGCCGAGGAAGCCGAAGATGGCGCCGGGCTCCACGGAGAAGCTCAGGTCGCGCACGGCGTGGAAGTCGCCATAACGCTTGTTGACCTGCTGAAGGTCGAGAGCTGGGATCACGCGGCCTCCGGGAGGGAAAGCCTAGAGCCTTTCCGGCTCGAATGGAAACATTCGAACCGGGCAAAAAGGCTCTAAATCAAAGAGGTAGAGCGTGACGGGCGCCGCAACCGGCATCCACTTGCGGCTGTCACGCTCTAGTCTCCACCGCGCCGGGCGCCAAAAGGTTTACGCCGGGTCAGGGCGATCTTGCGCGGGGTTTCCTCGCCGCGGGCCTTGGCGTCGATTTCCTTCAGCTTGCGCGTCTGCAGGATCGAGAGCGCGCTTTCGCGGTCGCCTTTCTCCGGATCGGCGAACGTCCGGCCATAGGTCCCGATACGGGTCTCGACGCTATCGAGGAACTCGCCTTCCCAATCCGACAGCTCGGTGTCGGCGGCTTCCGCTTTCAGCCGCCGGATGGTGCGAAGCGCCCGGGCCTTCTTCATCGTGGCCGGGAAGCGGGCGGCCGGGCGCTTGAGCCTTAGAGGCCGCCGATGGCGGAGAGGTAGAGGTCGATCAGCGCCTCTTCCTCGTCGCGCTTGACCTTGTCCTGCTTGCGCAGCCGGATGACCTTGCGGAGGATCTTGGTGTCGAAGCCTTCGCCCTTGGCTTCGGAATAGACTTCCTTCAGGTCCGCTGAGACCGCGGCCTTGTCTTCTTCCAGCCGCTCGATCCGCTCGATGAAGCTCTTCAGCCGCCCTTGGGCTGCGGAGGTGAGGACGTCGGGATTGGTCTCGAACGAGGCGTCGTCGGCCATGGGCGGAACTCCGGAAGATACGGGCGGCGAACCTAGCGAGGCGGAGAGGGGGCTTCAACGCGCATCGGCGCGCAGGCCGCAAACCATCGCGATCCGCCAACGAAAACAGCCCGCCGCGGGGTGGCGACGGGCTGCCGAAAGCTCAAAGCTTAGCCGCTCCGGTCGGGCCGGAGCGCGAGGGCTGGATCAGCCCTGCTTGGCCTTGAAGCGGGGATCGGTCTTGTTGATGATGAGCACGCGGCCCTTACGGCGCACGAGCTTGCAGTCCCGGTGACGGTTCTTGAGGGACTTGAGCGAGCTTCTGACCTTCATGACCGCAGTTCCGCATAATGAAAACCCGCGCGGGATTGGGCGCGGGATTGGAGGCGGGCTTTTAAGCTTGGACGGTGAGGGCGTCAAGACTGAATGGCCACGCCGTTTCAGTGGGACGCCTCACGCACGTCCGGGCCGCGCGCGTTTCCCAGGATCGTCGCCGCCCACAGGGCCAGGATCTCGCCCTCCTGGGGGCTGGCCTCGGCCACGGTGGCGGCGAACAGGGCCAGCAGGTCGCCGAATTCGTCGGCGGTGATGATCCCCGCGCTTTCCAGCACGCTCGCGAACAGGGCGGCCAGCTTGCCCTGGGCCCGGATCAGCGGCCCGTCCATGCCGCGCCTCCCAGGCTGAAGGGCAGCAGGAGGAGCGCCGCGCTTATGCCGGCGGCGGTCAGGGCCGCGCAGGTGAGGCGGCGCCGGTGAAGGTCGGGACGTTTCGCCCCGTCTGATCGGCACCACTTCAGCCAGTTGATCCGGCAGGTGGGTCGAGGAGGTTCCGCGTTAGCGTTCACGCTTGGAGCTCGCGCCTAGGTTGGATGTTCGCGCTGAGGTCTTAATCAAAAACAGAAAATCGTCATACAGAAAAATCGCATATAGCTGAAGCGCCAACCACTGCGGTTGGCATGCCAAAGACAATTTTCCAGGGCGACCATCAGCACCTCGTGACGGTGCTTACCGAGGCTCGTCATCGTGCGGAGCTAACGCAGGTCGAGCTCGCCCGCGTGATCGGGCGGGATCAGAGCTTCGTCTCCCTGTTCGAAAGCGGCCAGCGACGGATCGACGTCATCGAATTTTTCAAGCTGGCCAGGGCGCTGAACCGCGATCCCCAAGAGCTTTTTGCTGAAGTCGCCGAGCGGATTGGCAAGGATATCGATCCCATCATCCCTTGATGGAAAAGGGACGCCATCGCCATTTTGATTTTCACCACCCGTACAGCTTCGCTAGGTTGATCGCATGGATCGCCGCGCATTCCTCATGTCCGTTTCCGGCGTCGCCGCGTCCCCCGTCTCGGTGTGGGGACCACCGGGGACCGCGCCGTCGGGCAGCGATGCGCTGTTCGCCGCCTGGATGCAGGGGTTCGTCGACCGGGCGGCGGGGGCGGGCTGGTCGCGCGCCCAGATCCAGGACGCCTTCCAGGGCTTGCAGCCCGATCCGCGGGTGATCACGGCCGACTCCCGCCAGCCCGAGCTCTCCAAGCCGATCGGCGACTATATAAAGGGCGTGGTCTCCGACAGCCGGGTCGCGGAAGGGCGTTCGCGCCGTGACGCCGCCGCCTGGCTTCCCGGCGTTTCGGCGCAATACGGGACCCCGGCCGAGATCCTGGTGGCGATCTGGGCCATCGAGTCCAGTTTCGGCCGCATCCAGGGCGACATGGACGTGGTCCGCTCGCTCGCCACCCTGGCCGCCGAGGGGCGGCGCAAGGACTGGGCGGAGGGCCAGCTGCTGTCGGCGCTGCGCATCCTGTTCACCGCCCAGGCCAGCCGCGAGCAGCTCAAGGGCTCGTGGGCCGGAGCCATGGGCCAGACCCAGTTCACGCCCCAGGACTACCTGTCCTTCGCCGTGGACGGCGACGGCGACGGGCGGCGCGACATCTGGGGCTCGGCCAACGACGCGCTCGCCTCCACCGCCAACTTCCTCCAGCGCAAGGCGGCCTGGCGGCGGGGCGAGGCCTGGACGCGCGAGGTGTTCCTGCCGCCCGGCTTCGACTACAGCCTGGCGGAAGGCGAGAAGCAGTCCGCCGACGCTTGGCGCGCGCTCGGCGTGCGGCCGGCCTCGACGCCGATCTACAGTCCGATCTCGGAAGAGCCGGCCCAGTTGCTGCTGCCCGCGGGCTGGACCGGCCCGGCCTTCCTGGCCTTTCCGAACCATTTCGCGATCCGCGCCTACAACAACTCCACCGCCTATGCGCTCGGGGTCGGCTTGCTGGCGGAGCAGATCGGGGGCGCCGCGCCGCCGATGCGGCCTTGGCCGAACGACCTGCCGACCACCCGCGGCGACCGCATCGCCGCCCAGGAGTCTCTGCAGCGCATGGGTTACGACGTCGGCGACGTGGACGGGGTGCTGGGGCTGAAGTCCCGTCAGGCCGCCCGCGCCTGGCAGAAGAGCCGGGGCCTGCCGGCCGACGGCTATCTGAGCTACGCCCTGATCCAGCAGCTGAAGTCCGAGGGCGGCATCTCGGCGGACGTGCCGCCGCCACCGCCGCCCACCGAGCACTGACCGGGGCGGGATGCGCCTCGGCGTCGGCCTCCGCTTGAGCGAAGCGGGCCTATGCTGTAGGTCGCCAGAAGACGGAGAGGGCCGAGGATATACGATGGCGCAGACGGGCGAATACCACCGGGGAGAAATGCCGGTCGCCGACCAGCGGTCGACCTACACCCTGTTCAACGCCATGGTGCATTGGTGCAGCGCGGGCATCGCGGCCCTGGTCGCCTTCCTGACCATCTGGCTCTGCGCCCACGCCGGCTTCATCACCGGGGCGGTCGTGGCGGTGGTCATCATGGCCGTGGCGACGTTCATGAGCCGCCGGCCGGGCCACTGACGCCCGTTCTGCGCGCCACCTTCGCGATATCGTAAAACCAAACTTAACCTCGTTCTGACCACATCGCTCTGAGCGCCCCGTCCGGCGCCTGAGGTTGGCCATGAGCGAGATTCTGAGCGGCGAGGGGCTGAACCTCGAAGGCGGCGCGGACTGGGATGCGGCCCGTTCGCTGATCATGCTGCGCCCGGAACTGGTGCGCGAAGACGCCTCGCTGCTGCAGGCGCTCGGCCTGCGCCCCAACGCCGCCAATGTGGTGGAGTTCGGGCCCGCCGCCCTGGCCCGCCTGGAAGCCGCCCGCGACCGCGAGACCTCCGCCCGCCAGGAGATGGAGGATGTCGCCAAGGCCAATTTCGCCGCCCAGGCCGAGGTCCACGCCCTGGTGCTGGACCTGCTGGAGGCGCGTAGCAGCGCCGACCTCGCCCACCGCCTGAACGAGGGCGCCCAGCGCCGTTTCGGGCTGGAGGCGGCGGCCGTCGGCGTCGAGGGCCCCGGCCCCTCCGGCTGGCGCAACCTGCCGACGGGACTGGTCAGCTA
>JBARAK010000236.1:0-36968 GCA_049791955.1 Caulobacteraceae bacterium | reverse complement strand
CCGCCCGGCCGCAGACCGCCGCCGAGGTGGCGCGCTTCGCCGGCGCGGACGTGCTCTGCTATTTCGCCGAAGGTCCCGCCGCCGTCCTGGACGCGGAGGTGCGGCACTGGGGTCCGGTGCTCGACTGGGCGCACGGATCGCTCGGGTTGGAGATGCTGCGGGTGACCGGCGTCACCCACCGGCCGCAGCCGCCCGAGACCCTGGACAGGATCGAAGCGCTGGCGCTGGAGCTGGAGCCCTTCGCCCTGACCGGCCTGGCGTTCTGCGCCGCCTTGTTCGGCTCAGCCATCCTGGCGTTCGCGGTCGAGCGAGGCCAGCTCAGCGGCGACGCCGCCTTCGAGTTGTCCCGCCTGGATGAAGCGCTCCAGATCGAACGCTGGGGCGAGGACGCGGAAGCCGCCGCCCGCACCGCGGGCCTGCGCGCCGAGGCGGAGATGGCTGGGCGCTGGTTCGCGGCCCTGCGCCGGTAACTTTGCGGCTCCAAGTGGCCATGGCGCGGCGCGGTCCTTGCGACTACAAGAGAACGAGATCAGCAGCAGCGCGCCCGGATGACAGACACGCCCCGCTCCTCATCGCCTTCCCGCCCGTCGAACAAGGGCCGCTGGCGGATCTGGATCACGCTCAGCGAACTGGTGGGGGTGCTGGCCCTGATCATTGCGGGGCTGAACTTCTGGGACTCGCACCACGAACGCCTCAGCGACGAACGTCGCCAGGCGGCGGCCGAGCAGACCGCCGCGCGACTGGCGGCGGCGCGATCCAGCTTCGTCCTTACCGCCCGCACCGAGGGCGACGGCGCACGCCTGTCCTTCCAGCCCATGGCGTCTGAGCAGGCGATCCAGAGCCAGAGCTATCTCTTCCCGGCCGCAGTGGCGGACCACGCCATCGATTCCGTGCAGCCCCGTATCGAACGCGACTGGATGGCGCGAGGCCTGAAGGCGGCGGTTGAGACTGCTCGCCGGGCCAAGACGGCCGGCCCAACCGGCGAAGGCGAAGCGCCTGTCGGCGTGGTGTCGACCTATATCGAGAACGGCGAAGTGAAGACCGACCGTTCGATCTACCGGGTCGCCTACGCCTGGCGCACGCCGCTGTTCGGCGGCCCACGCTTCACGCTGGAAGGCGCGACGCTGGCCAGGCGGACGGTGAAGGGCGACCTCCAGCACGCCGTCGACGCCGAATGGAATGCGTCCCATCCGGCGCCAGCGCATAGCTAGATGAGGTCCTAGGTCCTCAGGCCGCCGGCTTCAGAAGCAACGACGCTTCCCCGCGATGCAGGGGATCGGGCAGCGGCTCGTCCTCGGCCGCGAACTCCAGCGAGACGGAGTTGATGCAATAGCGCAGGCCGGCCGGCGGCGGACCGTCCGGGAAGACGTGGCCCTGATGGGAATCGCAACGCGCGCAGCGCGTTTCGACGCGCACCATGCCGTAGCTGCGGTCCTCGACGGCGGCCACGTGCGCCTCGTCGAAAGGCTGGGTGAAGGACGGCCAGCCAGTGCCGCTCTCGAACTTGGCCTTGGCCTTGAACAGCGGCAGGCCACACAGGCGGCAGCAATAGGCGCCCGCCTTCTTGTTGTTCAGCAGGCCGCCGCAGAACGGCGCCTCGGTGCCATGGTGCAGCAGCACCCGGCGCTCGTCTTCCGTAAGGCTGGCTTCCAGGTGGGCGCGTTCGTCGGCGGTCGGCGGCGTCAGGTCGAAACCGGAGGCCGAGCGTCGGGCTGGTCCGCCGATCGGGGTCTGCGCGTTCATCAGGCTTCCTTCCTTGTGACAGCTTGCTTGTGAAAGCTTGGCCGCGCGTCGATCTAAACGGCGCCGCCGGGGAAGGCGAGATATGGGAACGCTGGCCGCGCTGCGGGAGCGTCCCAAGAGCTCCCGCAGACTGTGATCGTCAGCTCCTGAGGGCTGGATACTGCGCCGCCAGTTGATCGAGCTTCTTGCTGATCAGCTCGCGATCCCAGTCGCGCAGCTCGCCATTATGTCGGGCCTTGCGGAATTTCAGATCGCTGCGGATGGCCTTGAGCTGCGAGGCGGCGCGCCGGGCCTGCCCCGGCGGCAGGGCGGAGATCGCCTGCTGCAGGTGATCGATGCGGGCGTCGATGTCGTAGAACCCATGCACGCCCGCACCGGCGTAGGGGCCGGACACGCCGGGATCGGCCGACGGCGGCGTTGGGGCCGGGGGAGCCTGATTCATTGGCGTCTGGTTCATTGGTGTCTGGGCCGCAGCCGCGGAGGCCGCTGCAAACGCCAGACCCGCGATGATGAAGGTGGATAGACTGCGCATGATTTCGCCCCTTACGTCCGATAGACGCCCCAAAGCGTTTGGCTATCAGGTCCTGAACGCTGCGGCTCAGCTTCGGATGCATCGCCTCCTCGCGACATTCCGACGTCGTAACCGAGGTGTTAGGATTGCCCCCTAGGGTCGCCCTTCGATAGGACGATCCGTGCTTTGGAAAGGATGAACGCGCCATGCCGATGTCGGCGGACGATCTGGAGGCGAGCCTGAGGGCGGCCTTTCCCGACGCGGAGCTTCGGATCGACGACCTAGCCGGTGATGGCGATCACTATCGCGCGCGCATCGTCTCCGATGCGTTCAAAGGCCTGAGCCGGATTCGCCAGCACCAGTTGGTCTACGCCGCGCTCAAGGGACGCATGGGCGGCGAACTCCATGCCCTTGCGCTGGAAACCGCTCCCCGGGATCCATGATCCATGCGCTACCGCCCCTTCAATCGCTCGGGGCTGTCCACCTCAGCCATCACCGTGGCGATTCCGGCTGGAAGCCTGCGCGAGACCGACGCTTTCAGGCTGATCTGCACGGCGCTGGAACATGGGATCAACAGCTTCGACATCGCAGACGGCGATGAAGCCGCCGCTGCGGCCCTGCGTCAGGCCATCGCCTCGGTCGGGCGCGGCGTCCTGGTCCTGACGCTGCGGCTGGAGCGGGTCGATGCCGACGAGGAACTGACTCCCACGGTGCGGACAGCGCTGCATACGTCCGGCGCGGGATTCTTCGACGTGCTGATGCTGGATGAAGCCTGCGCGCTCACGCCTCGCACCTGCGAGCAGATCGAGGCGTTGAAGGCCGCCAGGCTGGTCCGCATGGCGGGTATGGCCGGCGACCGCGAGGGGGCGGAGGCGGCCCTCGCCGCTCCGGAAATCGATGTGCTCAGCACCACTTACAACCTCCGGTCCGGCTGGCCGGAGCGAAACCGCCTCAAGGCTGCATCCACCCGCGGCATGACCCTGGTGGGCCGCAATTTCAGCGTGGACCCCGCCCGCGCCGTGAAACTCGAGTCGCCCAAGGGTCTCGGCCGGCTCTTCCGCAAGCCGCCGCCGGCCCAGGTGCAGCACGCCTATGACTTCATGAAGGAGACGCGCGGCTGGACGCCGCACCAGATCAGCCTGGCCTACGCCCTCACCGAGCCCTCCCTGGCCACGGTGCAGGTCGAGACGGCCTCTCCCGCCCTGGTGGAGGAACTGGCCGGAACGGTGGAGCGGCAATTGCCGGCCGGGGTGACCGCACAGATCGAACTTGCGCGCGTCGCCATCCTTGCGGAGGCTAACGCGGCTTGATCTGAAGCGGTCGCGCGCCTAGGTGCGTGGTAACATTCCTTCGTCCGAGGTCTCCATGACCGACACCCTCACCTCCGATCCGGTCCACGCCTTCATCACGAAGACGGTAGAGGAGCACCCCGTCGTCCTGTTCATGAAGGGCGTTCCCGACCAGCCGCGTTGCGGCTTCTCCTCGCTGGTGGTCCAGGTCCTCGACCATCTGGGCGTGGAGTTTGTCGGCGTGGACGTGCTGCAGGACGAGGGCCTGCGCCAGGGCGTGAAGACCTACAGCGACTGGCCGACCATCCCCCAGCTCTACGTCAAGGGCGAGTTCCTCGGCGGCGCCGACATCGTGCGCGAGATGTTCCAGAGCGGGGAGTTGAAGCCCCTGCTGACCGAAAAGGGCGTCCTGCCCGCCTGACGCCAATTCCCCCTCTCCGGTTAGGAGAGGGGGCTGACGGGTTCAGCGCACTTCGTTCTGGTGGATGAACTCCCGCACCCGCGGGTAGATTTCCTCGCGGAAGCGGCGGCCGTTGAAGACACCGTAGTGGCCGACCCTGGGCTGGACGTAGAGTTCCTTCTTGGCGTCCGGCAGGCCCGAGCAGAGGGTATGGGCGGCCTGGGTCTGGCCGACGCCAGAGATGTCGTCCTTTTCCCCTTCGACCGTCATCAGTCCGATGTCGGTTATGGCCCCCAGGTTCACCTTGCGGCCGTCGTGGTGAACCAGCTCCCCCCGCGGCAACAGGTGGCTCTGGAACACCACGTCGATAGTCTGGAGGTAGAACTCCTCCGTCAGGTCCATCACCGAGAGATACTCGTCGTAGAATTCCAGGTGCTTGGCGGCGCTGTCGCCGTCGGCGCCCACAAGATCCTCGAAATACTTCTGGTGCGCCTGCTGGTGACGCTCGGCGTTCATGCTCATGAAGCCCATGAGCTGGACCATGCCCGGGTAGACCCGCCGCATCGCCCCCGGATAGGGCGGCGGCACGGTGTAGATCAGGTTGGACTTGAACCAGGCGAACGGACGCTCCTCGGCCAGGATGGTCGGCACGGTGGGCGCCAGCCGCGCGTCGATCGGCGACCCCATGAAGGTCATGGAGGCCGGGCGCGCGTCCTCATTGTCCTCGGCCATCAGGGCGGCGGCGGCGAGCACGCATGGCCCCGGCTGGCACACCGCCACCACGTGGGTGCTCGGCCCCAGCGCGCGCAGCATCTCGCGGATGTGGTCGATGAAGTCGTAGAAATCGAAACGGCCGTCCAGCACCGGCACCTCGCGGGCGTTCACCCAGTCGGTGACGTAGACGTCGTGGTCCTGCAGGAAGGTCTCCACCGTCCCGCGGAGCAGGGTGGCGTAGTGCCCCGACATCGGGGCCACGATCAGCACTGCGGGCTGCATGGTGTGGCGGCCGGCCCGGCGCAGGTCGGTGCGGTAGCGGGCGAAGTGGACCAGCTTGCACCAAGGCGAGGACCAGTCGACCGCCTGACGCACGCGCACGGGCGTTCCGTCGATCTCGACGCTGTCGATTCGCCAGTCCGGCTTGCCGTATCGGCGGGTCAGGTTGGTGAACAGGTCGGCGGCCGCGTAGATGGTCCGCCCCATGGGCGTGTCGGCGGCCGGATTATAGGGCGCGTGCCAGAAGTCCCGCGTCATGCGCGCGGCCCAACGCGCCGGTGTGACCGCGTTGTAGGCCATTTCGCTCAGAGCGTAGAGCATGGATCGAGATCCTCCGGTCGGGTCCCGAGACTTACGCGTCGCCGCTTAAGAAACCGGAACGAACCTTGGCAGCGGACGCGCGCCGCCCCCCGCTGTCAAATCGTAATTATAATTTAGGTATGCGGCTTAGCACCTGCAGGCCGCCGTTCAAGCGTGCATCGCCGCGGCGATTTGGTCGGCCAGTTCCTTGGGCGGCAGGCTTTCCAGCAATGGCTTAACGAAGCCGCCCTTGGGGTCCATGAGATAGACGGCGGCGCTGTGCTGCACCGCGTAATCCGAGCCTCCGCCGGCCTTGGCGTAGAAGACGCGGTATGCGTCCGCGATTGCCTTCACCTGCGCGGGCGTACCGGTCAGGCCGATCAGGCCGCCAGGCGGATAGCCCTGGTTGGCGGTGTACAGCTTCATCTGAGCGGGCGTGTCGCGGGCCGGGTCGACGCTGACGAACACCACCTGGAAGTCCTTGCGCGACGCGCCAAGACGCGCGCCGGCGGCGTTCAGCGCCTGCAGGGTCGCGGGACAGGTGTCCGGACAGTTGGTGTAGCCGAAGAACACCGCGCTCCACTTGCCGGCCAGCACCTGCTGGTTCACGGCGTGGCCGTCCTGATCGACCATGGTGAAGGGACCGCCGATAGCGGCCGCGCTGGACGACGGAGCCGCGGCGCCGTGGGTCCGCAGGGTCGCAACGCCCAGCCCGGCGGCCAGGATCGCGCCAAGCGCCAGGACCGCCAACCGCATGCCGCCGGGTCCCTGGGAACGACCGGGCGACGAAACGGCTTTCGTTCCAGCCTTCCCTGACGCACCTTGCCCACCGGTTTTCCGCCCGGAAGCCTTTTTCAAATCCTGACCCATCGTTCGTGCATGGCCTCGCCCCTCCAGACAGCTCCGCCCGCCCGGCGACCCGATAGGCCCCGGGCTTCAACCTGGCAAGGCGTCCAGGAAAGACCGGAGATCGCCGACGCCGGCGAGGGACGCCTGTGGGACTGGGCCCAGGCGCGACGGGGGCTGAGGCTGCGGACCCTGGTGCTGCTGCGCTGGGTGGCCATCGGCGGCCAGACCGCCACGGTGCTGTGGGTGGCCCTCGTCATGCATCTCAACGTCCCGGTGGGCTGGTGCCTGCTGGTGATCGCGGCGGCCGGCTGGATGAACCTGTCGGCCACCATCACCTGGCCCGGGGTGCGGCTGGCCGGCAATCGGGAGGCGGTGCTGCAGCTCGCCTTCGACCTGGTGGAGCTGGCCATGCTGCTGGGCCTGACCGGCGGCCTGAAGAATCCCTTCGCCCTGTTGCTGATCGCCCCGGTGACCGTGGGCGCCGCCACCCTGCCCACCCGGCACGCGGCCATGCTGGGGATACTGGCCCTGGTGGCCACGACCGTGCTCGGCCTTTGGTCCGCGCCCTTGCCCTGGCCGGACGGCGCGCCCTTCACGCCGCCGACGCTCTACGTCGCCGGGATCGGGATCGCGCTGGCGGTCGGCATCGTCTTCACCGCCGCCTACGCCTGGCAGGCCTCGGCGGAAGCTTCGCGGATGGAGCTGGCGCTGGCCGCGACCCAGGCGGTCCTGGCGCGCGAACAGCGACTGTCGGCCCTCGGCGGGCTGGCGGCGGCGGCGGCGCACGAACTCGGGACGCCGCTGGCGACCATCCAGGTGGTGACCAAGGAGATGGCGCGCGGTCTGGAACCTGGGCCACTGCTGGAGGACGTGCAGTTGTTGATCGACCAGGCGGAACGCTGCCGGGCGATTCTGCGCCGGCTGTCCCAGGAGCCCGACACCGCCGACGCCCACCACGCGCGCATGAGCCTGTCCCAGCTGCTGGACGAGGTGGCCGATCCCCACCGGGGGATTGGGGTGGCCATCGACGCGGACGTGTCCTGCGCGCCTGGCGCGGCGATCCTGGAGGTGCGGCGCATGCCCGAAGTGCTGCACGGCCTGTCCTCGTTCGTGGAGAACGCCGTGGACTTCGCCGAATCGGCCGTGGACCTCACCGCCTATTACGACGACGCGCGGCTGGTGATCGAAGTGCGGGACGACGGCCCTGGTTTTTCACCCGACGTCATCAGCAAGCTCGGCCAGCCCTATGTCACCACCCGCAGCCACGGAGAGAATTCCCGGTCCTCGCACATGGGCATGGGCCTGGGTTTCTTCATCGCCAAGACCTTGCTGGAACGCACCGGCGGCGAGGTCGAATTCCGGAATGCGAAGCGTGGCGGAGCCTGCATCACGGTGCGTTGGCCCCGTGAACGGATCGCCACACCGGAACCTGCGTGAAACTCTTGTGTTGCAAGTTGCGCCACTGCGACATTATGGCGAAGGGCGTGTAACGGCCGCACGCTGAGCTAGGGAGCCCAGGATGACCGACATCTCCGCCGCCATCGCGGCACTGCCTGAAAAATCAGTGCTGGTGTTGGACGACGACGCGCCGCTGCGCACACGACTGGGGCGCGCGCTGGAACAACGGGGATTCGAGGTGGTGCTGGTGGGCAGCGTCGCCGAGGCCGTCCAGGCCGTGAAGGAAAAACCGCCAGCCTTCGCCGTGCTCGACATGCGCCTCGAAGACGGCAACGGCCTGCAGGTGGTCGAGACCATCCAGACCGTGCGCCCGGATGCACGGGTGGTGATGCTGACCGGCTACGGCAACATCGCCACCGCCGTGGCCGCGGTGAAGGCCGGGGCGGTGGATTACCTGCCCAAGCCCGCCGATGCGGACGACGTGGCCCGCGCCCTGCTGGCCGCCCGCGAGGGCGGATCGCCGGCGCCGCCGGAAAACCCCATGTCGGCCGATCGCGTCCGCTGGGAGCATATCCAGCGGGTCTACGAACTGTGCGGCCACAACATCTCCGAAACGGCGCGGCGGCTGAACATGCACCGGCGCACCCTTCAGCGCATCCTGGCCAAGCGCGCCCCGCGATAGGGTTCAGCTCCCTCCGCCCCCGCACCTGGGGGCGGAGAGGACTCTAGCCCCCTGCCAGCACGTCCAGGGCGGTGAGGCGCAGCGTCTCGAGCTCGTCCGTCGCATAGGGCTGCGCCACGCCCACACCCCAGACCGGGCCCGGCCACGCGGCGTCGTCGCGTCGGCGTCCGACTACGTGTGCGTGGAGCTGGGGCGTGACATTGCCCAGCGCCCCAACGTTCAGCTTGTCGACCGGCCGGCCCAGCGCGACCGCCATCGCGCGCACGGCCTCGCCGGCGAGCACGACTTCCTCCATCAGCAGCCCACGCTCGGTGGGCGCGAGGTCATGGATCTCGACGCATCCTGCGCGCCTCGGAATCAGCACGATCCACGGCCAGCGCGCATCGTTCTGGAGCCGCGCCTCGCATAGCGGGAGCCCTATCAGCAGGCTTGAGCCGGACAGGAACGCGGAGTCGACCGTGAAGGCCGATCGCGGCCCGGCAGGTTCAGGCGGCGTCTGAGACATCGTTGGCGGCGGTCTGGAGTTCGAACACGCGCCCGATCTCCTCCAGCAGCTGTGCGGCGGTGATCGGCTTGCCTACGTGGCGGTCGGCGCCGGCGGCGAGCGAAGCGGCCACATGCTCTGCCAGGACGTTGGCGGTGAGCGCGATCATCGGCGTGCGCGGCATATGGGAAGCGTTCTCGAAGTCCCGGATCGCCCGCATGGCGGTCAGTCCGTCCATCACCGGCATCTGCAGGTCCATCAGCACCAAGTCGTAGCGGTTGCGCTGGAACGCCTGCACCGCCTGGGCGCCGTTCTCCACCGAGGTCAGGGCCGATTCGGTGCTGCCCAGGATCAGCTCGACCACCTGCCGGTTGGTGGGATGATCGTCGGCCAGCAGCACGCGAAAGGGCTGCTCGGGATCGTTCGCCTCCACGTAGGCCTCGGGCGCCGCCGCCGGCTGCTCCCGAGGCGCGGCCTCGATGTCGGGCGCGCCCGGCAGGTCGACAGTGAAGGTGAAGGTCGAGCCGCCGCCGACGATCGAAGTCGACGTCACCGCACCACCCAGCCGCTCGGCGACCCGGCGCGAAAGGGCGAGGCCCAGGCCCGTCCCGCCGAACCGGCGGGTGATGGAGCCGTCACCTTGCTGGAACCAGTCGAACAGCCGTTCGGCCTGCGTTTCGTCGAAACCTATACCGGTATCGGCGATCTCGAAGCTCAGGCGCCGGGCGTCCACCGTCTCCTCGGCCTGCAGCGTCACGCATACGCCGCCCGTTTCGGTGAACTTGACCCCGTTGCTGATGAGGTTGGTCAGCACCTGGCGCACGCGTCCAACGTCGCCGGTCACGCGCATACCTGGGCGCACGGATGTCCGCGCCTCCAGGGAAAGCCCCTTCGTCTGCGCGGCCAGCCCGAACGACGCGACGACCTCGCGCATGACTTCGGCAGGATCGAACGTCTCCTGCTTGAGCGGCGTCTGGCCCGACTGCAGTTCGGAGAAGTCCAGGATCGACGAGATCAGTTCGGTCAGGTTCTGTGCGGAAGCCAGCATGGCGTCGACCATCTTGCGCTGGCCGTCGTTCAGCTCGGTACGGGACAGCACATCGCCAAGCCCCACCACCCCGTTCAACGGCGTGCGCAGCTCATGGCTGAGGTTGGAGAGGAATTCGGTCTTCACCCGGTCGGCGGTTTCGGCCCGGGCCAGGGCGGCCTTCAGGTCGGTCACGTCGGTGGCGACCGAGATCAGGCCGCCGTCGTGGGTGCGCCGCTCCTCGAAGCGCAGCCAGCGGCCGGCGCGATTATATTCCACCGAGCGGTTCTCGAACCCGCTGGCGCGCTCGGCCATGTGGTGTTCGATCCACTCCGCCTCGCGACCAAGCGCTTCGGGGTAGAGGCCGGCGGCGACGCTGGCCTCAAGCGACTCGCGGTAGGTCAGGCCCGCGGCCATCCTCACACCGTTGCGGCCCGCGCCTTCCTCGTAGCGCCGATTCCAGATCACCGCCCGGTCTTCCGCGTCGTGGAAGGCCAGCGAGGCGGGCATGGCCTCGATCAGTTCGCGCAGCCGCGCCAAGGCGCCGGCGCTGGTGCGCGTGTGGATCAGGATCGCCAGCACGGCCATGCTGATTGCAAGCAGCAGGGTCCCGGCCACCCCCACCGAAAGATACAGGGGCGAGATCAGGCCCGAACCCAGCACCACCCGGGGATCCGGCGTCACATCCAGCGCTGTCATGCCGGTGAAATGCACCGAGCAGATCGACAGGGTCAGACAAAGTCCGCCCAGCAGCCGTTCGTTCCAGGTCCGCAGATGCCGGATCGCGGCGGCGCCAAGCCCCGCGATGACGCAAGCCGCGAGGATCGAGGCCGCCACATAGCCAAGGTCGACCTTCACCACGCCGGTGGTGCGGAACGCCGCCATGGCCACGTAGTGCATGACCACGCCGGCCAGGCCGAGCGCGGTTCCGCTCAGAAGCCGGACCCGCCAATTCCTCGACACGCTGAGCATGGAGAATGCCGCGCCCGTGCCCGCGACGGCCACGATCCACGCCACCAGCACCACCACCGGATCGTAGGCGACCGGCAATCCCGGCCTGAAACTGAGCATGGCGATGAAGTGGGTGGCCCAGAAGCCGGTGCCGGCCGCGATGGCGGCGGCGCTCAGCCAGGGCAGTCTCGCTTCCCGTTCGCCTCGCGTCGCCCGGTCGAACAGGCTGCAGGCGAGAACACTGACACCGAAACACACCAAGCCCGCGATCACGACCAGCCGCAGATCATGGGCGGTCGCAATACAGCCGACCACTTTGAACATCACACGCTCCAGAACGTATGCTGTCCGTTTGAACCTAAATCATTACCAGCAACGTAACGTTGGCGCTCCCACCTGCTCCCGGCGAGTTGACATTCGCCCCCGGCCGGCCGAAACCTCGCGGCCTTCCCGTCCCCGGAATCCATCCGGGGACATTTCGCTTTTTGGGAGACGCCGCATGGCTTCCCCGTCGCCGACCGCTGATGCGGCCAAGGTTCCAGCCGACCATCTGATGGGCGTGTACAACCGCGCCCAGGTAGTGTTCGAGCGAGGCGAGGGGGTGCGGCTGTTCACCGCGGAAGGTGACGCCTACCTCGATTGCATGGCCGGCATCGCGGTGAACGCGCTCGGTCACGCCAATCCCAAGCTGGTCGATGCGGTCAAGGCCCAGGCGGAAAAGCTCTGGCACCTGTCCAACGTCTTCCGCATTCCCGGCCAGGAGGCTCTGGCCAAGACGCTGGCTGAGATCAGCTTCGCGGACGTGGTGTTCTTCACCAACTCCGGCACCGAGGCGGTCGAGTGCGCGCTGAAGACGGCGCGCAAGTATCATTCCGCCAATGGCCAGTCCGAGCGGATCGATATCATCGGCTTTGACGGCTCTTTCCACGGTCGCTCCTACGGCGCGATCAACGCGGCGGGCAATCCGTCCTACGTCGAGGGCTTCGGCCCGACCCTGCCCGGCTACATCCATCTGACCTTCGGCGACGATGAGGCCCTGAAGGCCGCCATCGCCCGTCCCACCACCGCCGCCGTGATCATCGAGCCCGTCCAGGGCGAGGGTGGCGCACGGGCGATCCCCGACGCCTGGCTGCGCGAGCTGCGCGCCATGTGCGACGAACATGGGGTCCTGGTGATCTACGACGAGGTGCAATGCGGCCTGGGGCGGACCGGCAAGCTGTTCGCCTACGAATGGTCGGGGGCCGTCCCTGACATCATGGCCCTGGCCAAGGCGCTGGGCGGCGGTTTTCCGGTCGGCGCGTGCCTGGCCACCATCGAAGCCGCCAAGGGCATGACCGTGGGCGTGCACGGCTCGACCTACGGCGGCAACCCCCTGGCCATGGCGGTGGCGTCGGCCGCCGTCGAAGAGCTGAAGCGGCCGGAACTGCTCGAACACGTCAACGACGTCGCCGGCTATTTCGTCCAGCAGCTGGAAGGGCTGAAGTCGCGCTTCCCCGACATCATTGTGGACATCCGCGGGCGGGGTCTGCTGATCGGGATCAAGCTTGTCACCAATAACCGCGCCTTCATGCAGCTCGCCCGCGATCAGAAGCTGCTTGTGGCCGGTGGCGGCGACAACTGCGTGCGCCTGCTGCCCCCGCTGGTGATCACCCAGGCCGAGGCCCGCGAAGCGATCGAAAGGTTCGAAGCCGCCTGCGAAGCGGCGCGCGCTTCGATCGAGGCGGAAGGCGCTCCCGCCTGAGGCGGGGGTTCTGTTCGCGATGACCGCTCAGCCCCGCCACTTCCTCGACCTGTGGCGCCTGGACGCCGCCACGCTCCGCGCCCTGCTGGACGACGCCGCCCGCCGCAAGACCGTTCGCGCCGGCTGGCCCCAGGGTCGCGTCGACCCGGATGCGCCGGCCGCGGACCGGACGCTGGCGATGATCTTCGAGAAGAACTCGACCCGCACACGCTTCTCGTTCGACGCCGCCATGCGCCAACTCGGCGGCGACACCATCATCGCCTCCGCCGGCGACATGCAGCTCGGCCGCGGAGAGCCGATAGAGGACACCGCCCGGGTGCTGTCGCGCATGGTCGATGCGGTGATGATCCGCGCCAACCGGCACGACGACGTGGAGCGCTTCGCCCAGGCCTCCGGCGTCCCGGTGATCAACGGCCTGACCGACCGCAGCCATCCCTGCCAGATCCTGGCCGATATCCTGACCATCGAGGAGCACCGCCGCGCGCCGGTCGCAGGCGCGACCCTGGCCTGGGTGGGCGACGGCAACAACGTCTGCGCCAGCCTGATCCACGTCGCGGCCAAGCTGGACTTCAGCCTGCGGATCGCCTGCCCCTCCGATTACCACCCCGACCTGATGGACCTTTCCCGGGCCGGAGGCGGCGCGCGGATCGAGATCACCCACGACGCGCGCGAAGCGGTGAGCGGGGCGGACTGCGTGATCACCGACACCTGGGTGTCGATGGGCGACACCGACCACGACGCGCGCCTGGCGGCCTTCGAGCCCTTCCAGGTCGACGAAGCGCTGATGGGGCTGGCCGACCGCGACGCCATCTTCCTGCATTGCCTGCCCGCCCACCGGGGCGAGGAGGTCACCGACGCCGTGCTCGACGGTCCGCAGTCGCGCGTGATCGACGAGGCCGAGAATCGCATCCACGCCCAGAAAGCCGTGCTGGCCTGGTGCTTCGGAGGCGTCGCCTAAGAATCAGAGGTGGGATCAGGAGACGAGAGACCATAACGGCTTTCCGTCATCTCGGCCTCCCTCGCGCGCACGGCCAGCAAGTACAGGCCGAGTAAACATGCCGCATCTATTGCGCCGCATCGCCACGTTTACCCCTCGATCACAGGTATGACAGAGACTTGCCCGACAGGTTCGGCGCGAGTCGCGTTTGCGGCAGGGCAAGATCGGACCGGCACAGGGGCGTCACCCATGACCGTCACTCCCGAACAGATCGAAGCGGAACACAACGCCGCCCTCGCCTCGCTCACCGAAGGCCAGCGCCGGGCGATCCACCGCATGCAGCAGGCCAAGCAGCACGCGCTGTTCAACGGCCGCCTGCCGACCGAGAACCTGCAGGCGATCTTCCAGGCCGAGGCCCAGTCCCTCAGCCGCAAACTCGCCGCCTAACGGGCGTCGATCTCCCGATCCAGGACCGTCGCCGCCTGGACCGGACTGAGCTTGTCCCGATCGCGATCCACGGAAAGATTGGCGGCGCGCATTCGCTCCACGGAGATCGCTCCGACCAAGTGGGCCAGCGCAGCTTTCAACCGAACATCCCCAGCGTGTCGCGGCGAGATCAGGATGACCGCGTCATAGCTGGGCGCCGCGCCTTTGGGATCATCGAGGGTAACCAGATCATCCGCGGCGATCCGCCCGTCGGAGGAGAAGGCCGAGATCACATCCACCTCCCCGCCTCGCAGTGCGCTGTACATGAAGGTCGGCTGGAACCGCTTCTCGGCCTTGAAGTCCAGACGATAGGCCCGCTGGATCGCCCGCCACTCTGGCCGTGACAGGAACTCCAGGTCCGATCCCAGCACCAGGGAGCCCGCCTTCGGGCTGAGGTCCGCCAGGGTGCGCAGACCCAGGCCCTGGGCGCGGGCGCGCTTCATCGCCAGGACATAGGCGTTCTCGAAGCCCAGCGCCCCCAGCGTCTCGACGCCATAGCGCGCCTTCAATTCCTGCTTCATCCGGGCCAACAGGACAGGGCGGGGCGGGACGTCGTCGTGGCCCAGGACATTGGTCCACAGCGTCCCGGAATAGTCGACGTAGACGTCGATCTCACCGGCCGCCAGGGCGCGGAACGCGATGGCCGAACCCAGGTCCGACCGCAGCCCGACCCGCGCCCCGCTACGCTTCAGCCGCTCCCCGATCAGGTCCGCCAGGATGTACTGCTCGGAGAAGTTCTTCGCCCCGACCACATAGGTTGGGCCACCCGGATCGCGCGCCAGGCCCAGGCGCGGCGCCAGGGCCAGGATGACGCCCGCAACCAGCCCCGCACCGCCGCCGGCCAGCCGCCAGCGCGAGCGCGTGGCCAGGCCTATCTCCACCAGCGCCAGCAACTGGTCGACCACCAGCGCCAGGACGGCCGAGGCGGCGCAGCCGAACAGCACCAGCACCCAGTTTTCGGTCTGGAGTCCGGAGAAGATGTAGTCCCCGAGACTGCTCCACCCCACCGCCGTCGACAGGGTGGCGCCGCCGATGACCCACACCGCCGCCGTGCGCACCCCCGCCATCACCACCGGCGCGGCCAGGGGTATCTCCACCTGCAACAGCCGCTGCCGCTCGGTCATGCCGACGCCCAGCGCCGCCTCCTTAACCGCCGGGTCCAGGCCGGTGAGCCCGGCGACGCCGTTCCTCAGGATCGGCAGCAGGGCGTAGAGCGCCAGCGCCAGCAGCGAGGGCAGGAATCCCAGCGCCGGAAAGCCATGCCCGAACACCATCCGCGCCCCGGCCGAGATCACCAGCAGCAGGGGGTAGAACAAGGCGAGCAGCGCCAGGCTCGGAATGGTCTGCACCAGGCTCGCGAACGCCAGCGCCGGCCATCGCACCCGTGGCGAGCGCGCCGCCAGCAAGGCCAGCGGCAAGCCCACGGCCAGCCCCAGCAGCAGGGCCGCGGCGCTCAGCATCACATGGCCGACCAGATAGCCCGGCAGCACGCTCCACGCCTGTGCGACCTGGCCGTTCATGCGCCACCGCCCAGACCATGCTCGCGCAGGCCATGCTCGCGAGAGCCCTTGCCGTCCAGGCGCGCCGCGAGCCGCTCGGCCTGGCGGCGCGGCGTGTCCATCAGTTCGCGCACATAGGTGTCCACGTTTTCTGTGGAGAGTTCGTCAGGCGAGCCCACCGCCAGCAGGCGGCCCGTCTTCATCACCGCGATACGGTCAGCCAGCAGCACCGCTTCGGCGACATCGTGGGTGATCATCACCGTGGTGAGGCCGAGGTGGTCGTGCAGGCGACGGTAGTCGTCGCCCAGGCTGGTGCGGGTGATCGGATCGAGCGCACCGAACGCCTCGTCCAGCAGCACGATAGCGGGCTCGGCGGCGAGCGCGCGCGCGATGCCCACACGTTGCCGCTGCCCCCCCGAAAGCGCATCCGGTCGACGCCCCCCATAGGCGCGGGGCAAGCGGACCAGGTCCAGCAACTCTTCCACCCGCCCGGCGATCCGCGCCGGCGCCCAGCCCAGCAGCCGTGGGGTGACGCCGATGTTCTCCGCGACGCTCAGGTGCGGGAACAGGCCCACGGCCTGGAACACATAGCCGATGCGGCGACGCAGCAGGTGGGCGGGCTCCTTCCCCACCGGGCCGCCTTCGATCTCCACCGAGCCTGCATCGGGTTCGACCAGCCGGTTGATGATCTTGACCAGGGTGCTCTTGCCCGAGCCGGATTCCCCCACGATGGCCAGGAAGCCGCCCTTCGGGACCTCCAGGTCGACGTGGTCGACCGCCTGCGTACGCCCGCCATCGAAGGACTTGCAGACGCCGAGGAGGGTGATCATGCCCGCCTCACCGCTGGCCATAGCCTTTGAATTGCTCGAACACTTCGGCCATCTGGCCTTCGTCCAGCAGCCTGGGACCGCCGATCGCGAGCGCGCCCCAATAGACCGCAGCCTGTTCCTCGATCTCCTCGGCGATGGACAGCGCCTTGTGCAGGTCGGCGGCGGCGGCGATCTGGCCGTGATTGGCCATCAGGCAGGCGTAACCGCCATCCAAGGCCTCGGCCACGTCCTGCGCGAGGGCGTCGGTGCCGAAGGTGGAATAGGGCGCCAGCGGCACGAAGCTCTTCCCCCCCACCATCACCATGTAGTGCATGGGCGGGATCGGCTTGCCGGCGCAGGCCAGGATGGTGGCGTGCCGGGAATGGCAGTGGACCACCGCGTTCACGTCGGGCCGCCGGGCGTACAGGCCCAGGTGCATCCGCCACTCGCTGGACGGGCGTCCGGCCCCGATGGCGGGCGCTCCGTCCGCATCCACGAACACCACGCCCTCAGGCGTCAGCCGGTCCGGCGCCACGCCGCTCGGCGTCACCAGCATGCCAGTCCCGGACCGGGCGGAGACGTTGCCCGAGGTCCCCTTGTTGAGGCCACGATCCGCCATGGCCTGCATCACCCGGACGATCTCGGCGCGCAGGTCGGTTTCGCTCGGCGCCGTCACGGTCACAATGCTCCCAAGCGACTGAAGGCGGTGGGCGCGCCGCCACCGGCCGCCTCGATCCGGGTCACGGCCTCCGAAACAGGCTCGATCGCCACCGCCATGTGATGGGCGTTGGCGTGCAGCAGCCGCTCGGCGTCGAGCATCATGCCGACATGGCCACGCCAGAACACCAGGTCGTTGCGGCGAAGGCCTTCGCGCCCGACCGGCTGGCCCATACCGACTTGCATATCGGTGTCACGCGGCGCGGCGCGGCCACAGGCATAGAGCGCCTGCTGCACCAAGCCGGAGCAGTCGAGGCCCAGGCTGTCGCGGCCGCCCCACAGGTATGGGACGCCAAGGAACCGCTCGGCTACAGCGGCGGGATCGTCCTCCCAGGACCCGAGCGGACTGAGGTGCTCGCGCACGATCCAGCCCGAGCCGCCGACGCGGACGAAACGCCCCTCCTCCACCTCCGCGCTCACCAAGGCGTTCATGGACAGGCGATGAAGCGGCCGCGTCTTGATCGAAGGCTCGCAGAAGGTATGGGCCCCCGGGGCGCAGACCCAGTGGGTGGGCGCTCCGAGGACATCGCCCAATCCCTCCAGCAGGGTCCAGCCGACATAACCGTCGCGCTGGGCCTGGCCGAACGCCCAGCCATCGCGAACCTCCAGCACGTCGAAGCGCTCGCCAAACAGCAGCTGGTCCATCTGTTCCGACGCCGCCTCGGGAGCGCGCATCACCCCCAAGGCGGAAGCAATCACCTGATGCTCGGCGGGCGTCACATAACGGATCGCCGGTTCGCAGCCTTCCAGCCGCGCGGTGGCGACACCGTCTCGTGCAAGGGTGATACGAGGATCCGACCCGCTCACGCCATGCTGCCGTAACGCGTCTGCAGGAGCTGGAACAGGGCGCGGATCGCCTGGGCCTCCCCCCCTACCGGGAAGCCTGGCCGCTTGCGCGGGTTCCAGCCGAAGATGTCCAGGTGCAGCCACGCGCCGCAGGTCGGCGCGAAGCGCTTCAGGAACAGGGCCGCGGTGACCGATCCGGCCTGGGCCCAGCCGTCCGGATCGTTCTTCAGGTCCGCCGTGTCGCTGTCCAGGGCCCCCTCGTAGCCGGCCCACAACGGTAACCGCCAGAGGGGATCAGAGACCGTGCGCGCCGCTTCCGCCAGATCGGCGGCGAGCGCATCGTCGTCGGTGTAGAAGGGCGGCAGGTCCGGTCCCAGGGCGACCCGCGCCGCCCCGGTCAGGGTGGCGAGATCGATGGTCAGTTCAGGCTGGAGTTCGGCGGCGCGGGTCAGGGCGTCCGCCAGGATCAGCCGGCCCTCCGCATCGGTGTTGCCAACCTCGACCGACAGCCCGGCGCGGGTGGCCAGCACGTCGCCGGGCCGCATGGCGTCTCCGGCGATGGCGTTCTCCACGACCGGCAGCAGCACGGTCAGGCGCACGGGCAGACCGGCGTCCATCACCATGCGGCCGAGCGCCAACGCATGGGCGGCCCCGCCCATGTCCTTCTTCATCAGCCGCATCCCGGCGGACGGCTTGATGTCCAGGCCGCCGGTGTCGAACACCACGCCCTTGCCGACCAGGGCGATGCGCGGGGCGCTCTCGCCCGCTTCCGGCCCCGCCCAGTCGAGCTCGATCAGGCGCGCCGCCCGCGCGGGCACAGCTGCACGCCCCACGGCGTGGATCGCGGGATAGCTGGCTTCCAGCAAGTCGTCGCCCGTCGTGACCGCGATCGCGGCGCCATAGGCCTCGGCCACTTCGCGCGCGATGGTTTCGATCTGGCGCGGGCCCATGTCATTGGCCGGAGTGTTGATCATGTCGCGCGCGAGCCCTGTAGCATGCACGATGCTGCGCACGGCCGCCACGTCGACGCCCTCCGGCGCGACCAGGCGAGGACGCGCCTTCCCGTGATCAGCCTTGTACCGATCGAAGACATAGCTCCCTAGACCCCAGGCGAGAGCGACCTCCATGGCGCCAGCTTCCGCGTCGGCCAGCATATAGTCGCCGGCAGGCAATCTCGCCGGCAGGCCGCGCAGCGCGGCCATGTCGCCGCTTTCGCCCGTTCCGGCGAGCACCCGCGCAATGGCGCCGTCAGCGCCGGGTACGACCAGCGCGGTCCCGGCCACGCCCTTGAAACCCTCCCGTAAGGCGGTCGCCTTCGCCATGGCGCCGGCGCCTTCAAGCGCGCTGTCGATCTGCGCGGTGGAGACCAGGTGGATGGGAACCGGGGCGGTCGCGGCCGCGGCGGCGATCAGGGTTTCGGATGCATCGTGCGACAAGGGCGCGGACCTCCCGCCGGCTGCCCGGCGATCATGCTTAACGCTTGGTTGACGTGGGCGAGCGAAACTGGCGCCCGCCTGACACCGACCGGAATCCCTCAGATGTGTCGCAAGCCTCCGCCGACCGCAACCGCCCTCGCCACCCTCATCAGCGCTTTGGCCCTCGCCGCGCCGGCGTCGGCATGGCCTTTCGCAGCCAAACCGGCTCCCGCCACGCCCCCCCCGGCTGCACAGCCCGCGCCTTCAGCCCCCGCCGCAGACACCGGTCCACGCAAGGCGACACCCCAGGAACGCGCCGCCGCTGCGCGGCTGGATCCCCTTGCCAAATCGGCGTTCTGGGCCCGCGAGGCGGACTTCGACCCCACGGACGCCGAGGCAGGACTCGAACTGGCCGTCAGCCTGCGCGCCCTGGGGCGTTTCCAGGAGGCGTCGGACGCGGTGGGCAGAATCCTGGTGATTTATCCGACCAACCTCGAAGCGTTGCTGGAAGCCGCCCGGGACCAAGTCGGTCAAGGCAAGGGCTTCTACGCCCTGGATCCGTTGCGCAAGGCCGAGGCCGCTGCGCCCAGGGACTGGCGCGCCTATTCCCTGATGGCCGTCGCGCGCGAGCAGAACCGTCAACCGGACGAGGCCCGGGCGGCCTACGACCAAGCGCTCGCCCTGTCGCCCGACAATCCGGCGGTGCTGTCCAACCTGGGCCTATGGTACGCCAGCCACGGCAAGCCGGCGGAGGGCGAGACCTACCTGCGCCGCGCCGCCGCTCAGCCCACGGCCACCGCCCAGGAACGCCAGAACCTGGCGCTCGTGCTCGGCATGGAAGGCAAGCTTGGGGAAGCCGAACACCTCATGCGCGACGACCTCCCCCCTGATGTCGCCGACGCCAACCTGGCCTATCTGCGCGCGGTATCGAAGGGCGCGGCGCCCAATCCGCTGACCTCGGGCCAGCCCGGCGGCCCCGGACCTGTGGCGCAGGCCCGCTGATCTGTTGCGCTGGCGCAGCCGGTGGGGTGATCGCCCTCCGGTTTCTGCGGGAGATCACGCCCTAGAGCCTTTCCCGTTCAAATGGAATCATTCGAACGGGATCAAAAGGCTCTAAATCATATGGTTAGAGCGTGATCGCCGCCGCAGCCGGCTTCCACTTGCGGCTATCACGCTCTAGCGGCGCAACGAACCGGTATGATCATGCTTCTGGGTGTCCTGCACCTTCATGATCGCCGGACCCAGGATGACGATGAAAAGCACCGGCAGGAAGAACAAGATCATCGGCACGGTGAGCTTGGCTGGAAGCTGAGCGGCCTTCTTCTCCGCCGCCGCGATCCGCATCTCGCGGTTCTCCTTCGCCATCACCCGCAAGGCCCCCCCCAGGGGCGTGCCGTAGCGCTCCGCCTGGATCATGGCCGTGGCCACCGCCTTCACGCCCGGATGGCCGGTGCGCTTGGCGAGGCCCTCGTAGGCCATGCGCCGATCTGGGAGATAGCTCAGCTCAGCGGTCATCAGGCCGAGCTCTTCGGCCAGTTCGATGGAGCTGGAGCCGATCTCCGCCGCCACCTTCTGGACCGCGGCTTCGATCGACATGCCCGCTTCCACGCAGATCAGCAGCAGGTCGAGCGCATCCGGGAACACCGCCATGATGGAGGCTTGGCGCTTTGAGATACGGTTCTTGATGTAGAGGTTCGGCGCGTAGTAGCCGGCTACGCACAACCCGACCACGATGGCCATGCGTATCTGGGTGGTCAGGTGGGTCGTGTGCAGCGCGAAGAGATACAGAGCCGCCAGCGCCGCCAGGATGAACGGCATGATCAGGCGGAAAAAGTAGAAGGTGGAGACGGGCTTGGGCCCGCGAAGACCGGCCTGGGCAAGATTATCGACGACCTTGGGGTCTTCCAGCAGCTTGTTGAGCTCGAACCGCTCCACCACCTTCTTGGCGAGGCTTTCGTCCACCTGCCGCAGGCCGCCTTCGCGGATCTGCTGGCGCGAACGGCGGCGAAGCTCCTCGCGCCGGTTGGCCACGGATTTCAGCCGGCTCTCCAGCTTATCTCCACGGAACAAGGGCATGGCCAGGGTCGCGACCGTCGCGAAGCATCCCAGGGCCACGAAGATCGCCAGGAGATTGATCGGGTTGTCGAAGAGGGCGATGGGATCGAACATCGCGCGCCTCAGAACTTGAAGTTGATCATCTTGCGCATGACGAACACGCCGCACGCCATCCAGCTTGCCCCGATCATCAGCATGATGTGACCCCGTGGATCGTTGAACATCGGGATCATGTAGCCGGGCGTCGTCAGGGAGACGAGGATCATGATCGCCGGCGGCAGTGAGGCGATAATCGCGCCCGACGCCACCGCTTCGCCAGACATCGCCTTGATCTTTTCATGCATCAGCTTGCGCGCGCGGAGGACAGTCGACAAATTGTTCAGCGCTTCGGCCAGATTGCCGCCAGTCTTCTGCTGGATGGAAAGCACGATGGAAAAGAAACGCACTTCCGAGGTCGGCATGCGCACATAGAGCTTTTCCAGGGCCATTTCCGTCGACTGCCCCATCGCCAGGTTCTCCACAAGCCTCTGGAACTCCCCGGCGAGCGGCTGGGGGCTTTCGCGCGCGATCACCCTCAAGCAGTCGTGCACCGGCAGACCGGACTTGATGCCACGGACGATGATGTCGGTGGCGTTGGGAAACTCGGAGGTGAAGGCTTTCAGACGCCGCTTGCCAAGAACGCCCAGCGCCCAGCGTGGCAATCCCAGACCGGCCATCACGCCGCCGCCGAGGGCGATCAGCGGATTGTGGCTCGCCAGCAAGCCGATCCCGCCCGCCAGCACCGCCAGGACCGCGCTGACGATCCAGAACCCGCGCACGTTGGGAGACAGACCCGCCTGGCTGAGGCGGCCGTCCAGGGTCAGCGTCTGCTTGCGTTGCTGCCGTTCGACCGTTCGCAGGTTCTGCACGATCTGCTTGCGCCGATTGATGGCGACATCCTGGGGCGAACGGTTGCGTTCCGACTTCGCGGCGGGCCCGGCAGTCTGGACCCGCTTGAGCGCCCTGGCCTGCGAACTTTCCCCCCCGACCAGGGCGTAGCCTACCCCGCCGACGGCGACGAAGGCGAGCACGGCGACCAGGAGGACCATCAGCATGGTGTTTACTCCGCCGCGTCCAGGGCTTCAGCCAGCTCTCGCTCCAGGCCGTAATAGCGCGCGCGGTCCCAGAAGCGTGGCCGGGCGATGCCCGTGGAACGGTGGCGGCCGCTGACCATCCCGCCGGCGTCCTCACCAGTGATCTCGTAGACGAACAGATCCTGGGTGATGATCACGTCGCCTTCCAGACCCACGACCTCCGTGATGTGGGTGATGCGGCGTGAGCCGTCGCGCAGACGCGCCGCCTGGATGATCACATCGATGGATCCGACCACCATCTCGCGGATGGTGCGGGAAGGCAGGCCGTAGCCGCCCATGGTGATCATGGATTCGATACGGCTGATCGCTTCGCGCGGGCTGTTGGCGTGCAGCGTCCCCATGGAGCCGTCATGGCCGGTGTTCATGGCCTGGAGCAGGTCGAACGCCTCAGGTCCGCGCACTTCGCCCACGATGATCCGTTCGGGACGCATCCGCAGACAGTTCTTCACCAGGTCGCGCATGGTGATCTGCCCCTGCCCCTCCAGGTTCGGGGGGCGGGTTTCCAGCCGCACCACGTGCGGCTGCTGGAGCTGGAGTTCGGCCGCGTCTTCGCAGGTGATCACCCGCTCGGTCGGGTCGATGAAGGCGGTCATGGTGTTGAGCAGGGTGGTCTTGCCCGAACCCGTTCCGCCGCTGATCAGGACGTTGCAGCGCGAGGCGCCGATCACGCCAAGCACCCGGGCGCCTTCCGGACTGATGGAGCCGAACTCCACCAGGTTGCCCATGGTGAGCTTGTCCTTCTTGAACTTCCGGATGGTGAGGGTGGGTCCGTCCAGCGCCAGCGGCGGACCGATCACGTTCACGCGGGAGCCGTCGGGAAGGCGGGCGTCGCAGATGGGACTGGATTCGTCCACGCGGCGGCCGACCTGGCTCACGATCCGCTGGCAGATGTTCATCAGTTGCTGGTTATCGCGGAAACGGACGTTGGTGAGCTGGACCTTGCCGCTCACTTCGATGAACACCCGGCTGGAGCCGTTGACCATGATGTCGGCGATATCGTCCCGCGCCAGCAGGGGCTCGAGCGGCCCATAGCCGAGGACGTCGTTGATGATGTCCTGGACCAGGTGCTCCTGCTCGGCGCCTGACATCGAGACGTTCTTGATCGCCACCAGTTCAGCGACGATGTCGCGGATTTCCTCGGCGGCCGCCCGTACGTCCAGCTGAGCCAGTTGCGCCAGGTCGATGGTGTTCAGCAGGGCGGTGTAAATCGTGGTCTTGGTCGCGTGGTAGTAGTCGCTCTGTTCCCGCACGATCTCGGTGACGGCGTTCTTGCTGGTCGCGCCACCCTGGGCGGCCTTCAACTGCTCCAGCGCAGCGGTCGAGCGGGGGCCCGCGGGCGACGCCGCCGCCTTCTGGGGCGCGGGCATGGCGGCCAGTTCGACAGGCTTGGGCGCTTCCACGCGCTGGGGGCGCGTGGCGATCTCAGCACCGCCCGGAGGCGGCGGCGGCGGCCCTGCCGAGACGGCCTGACCGCCAACGCTGCGCTTGCCGAACATCCCGACGCTCCCTAGCCGCGGCTACGCAGCCGCTCGATCAGCGACTTCGCGGTCTTCGGCGCGGCGGCGACCGGCTCGCGGCGGGATAGCTGCTGGGCGAACTGGGCCAAGCCTTCGGAGACCTTGGACTTGCCATTGATCTCCAGGATCATCTGACCGTTGTTGGCGGCCTGGCCAAACAGCTTCGCATCGAACGGAAGCACCAGAGCGGGCTCCAGGCCCAGGGCCTTGGAGAAATCCTTGACCGGGATCTCCGGACGCCCGGGCACGCCCACCTGATTGAGAACCAACTGGGGCGGCTGATCGTTCGGACGCCCCTTGCGCACCAGGTCCAGAAGGTTTTTCGCGTTGCGGAGCGAGGCCAGGTCCGGGGCGGCCACCACCACGACATCGTCGGCCGACAACAGGGTGCGGCGCATCCAACCGGTCCACAGATGCGGCAGGTCCAGGACGACGTAGGGCGCCGTCGCACGAATCTTTCCCAGCACTTCCTCGTAGGTATCGGCGCTGTACTCGTGATCCTCGTCCAGCGACGCGGGAGCGGCGAACAGGCTGAGGCGATCGCCGCAACGCGCCGTCATGCGGTCGAGCAGCACCGGGTCGAGACGGTCCGGCTTGGAAAGGGCGTCGGCGAAGCCCTGCAGCGGATCCTGATTGAAGTCGAGCCCGGCGGTTCCGAACGGCAGGTCGTAGTCCACGATCACCGTGGAGGCGTGGGTCTGTTCGGACATGGCGTAGGCCACGTTGTGGGCCACTGTGGAGGCGCCCACGCCGCCCTTGGCGCCGACGAACGCCAGGGTCCGGCCAATGAAGGGCGTGGTCGGATCGGAATAAAGCGTGGTCACCACGCGAATGAGCTGCAGCGTCTGCAGCGGCGGCACGAGATACTCGCTCACGCCCCGCCGCATCAGCTCACGGTACAGGGGAATATCGTTGTGGGTGCCGATCACCACGACCTTGGTGCCGGGATCGCACACCTCGGCCAGACGATCGAGGCCCGCCAGCAAGGTCGCCGCGTCGGCGGTGCTCTCCAGCATGATGAGCGAGGGGGTAGGCTGGTTCTGATAGACCGTCAGCGCATCGTCGAGACCGCCAGGACGGATCGTGGTGGAGGCTCTCGCCAGGCGACGATCAGCCTTCATCTGCTCTGCCAGGGCGGCCGTTTCATTGCGCTGGCAGAAGATGTGGATGCTGATACGCGGCACCGCCGTTTCACCTAGGAGCGCGTCGCCACCGACCAGCAGCGCGCCCTCCATCAGGCCCGGCCCCAGCGCGGACGGATCGGCCGGCGCCGGTTCTGTGCGAGGCGCCGACAGGGCGGCCCCCGGCTCCTCCCAGGTCATCACGCCGGACGCCTCGGAAGGCGTCGAGGGCATGGCGAAATCGTCATCGACATCGAAGCCGCCGAAGTCGTCGTCGAAGCCGGTCTGGCCGAAATCGGCCTTGGCGGTGCGCATCATGAGGCCCTCCCGCTGTCCAAGCGCTTCACGAACATCATTGTTGTCCCGACACCTTGCCGGAGGCCTGCTCGTCCTGGGCGGACGAGGTGACCTGACCGTTGCGATACTTGCCAAGCACGACCTCGCGACGACCGTTGTCCGCCGGGGTCATCACCGCCGGCGCCAGGAGGTCCCGCGGGTTGGCGATCTGCGCTGCGATATTGCCGGTCAAAGCACATCCGAAATGGGCCGAAGGCGTGTTGTGACTGTTGGCAAGCTGGTTATCCCAGCGGTTGGCGCAGTCGGTGGGTCCGGTCGCGACGAACCGATCATAGCTGGCGAGGACAGGCGCGTCCTTGACCCCGTTGGTGGCGTATCCGGTGACCTGCAGCCGTTCGGTGGGGACGCCCAGGTGGTTCAGGAAGGCGCTGGTGGCGTCGGCGACACTCCGGGCCAGGCGCGGATCGGCTCCATCGGAAGGCGCGCGCACCACGATGCCGCCGCCGCCGTTCTCCCGCCACTCGCTGACGAACTGGGACAGGGCGGCCTGCTGGTTGGCCGAAAGCCCCTCCGCGTGCAGGCCGATGGCGATCTGCTCGGGCGCGCTGGTCACCTTGATGCCGTACTGCTCGGTCGGCGTCACAGCCGGCGCCTGATCGGCGAGGATGGACTTGCTCGACGGCCCCACGGTGCAGGCGGCGAGCGCCGCCGACAACCCGAGGGCCACGGCGGCGGTGGTCAGGCGGCGGGACATGGGATCACTGCACCACATAGCCGAAGGGTCCCTGATAGGTCTTGCCGGGTGGCGGGGTCGTAGGGCTGCCGAAGCTCTTGTTGAGCTGGCCAAGCAGATAGCCCGAGGCGTCGTCGGCGATCTGCAGTCCGTCGGCGGGGGTCTGGATCTGATCGGGGCGGGTCGGCTTCACCAGATAGGGGGTGACGATCACCACCAGTTCGGTTTCGCCCTGCTGGTAGTCGCGCGACCTGAACAGCGCGCCGAGCACCGGCAGCTGGGTCAGGCCGGGCAAGGCGGAAATGGTCTGCTTGTTGATGGACTCCAGCAGGCCCGCGATCATCATCGCGCCGCCGGAGGGCAGCTCGACCACCGTTTCGGCCCGACGCACCGTCAGGCCAGGGATGCTGAGCGTCGTTCCGGTGGAGCTGGAGGCGTTGCTCGAGGTTCCGGTCGAAGTACCCGTAGTGGTCCCCGTGGTCCCGGTCGTACCGGTGGTGGTCCCCGTACCCACCCCGGTCCCGTTGGAGCCGCTACCGGTCGTGCCCGTGGTCCCGGTCGTGCCCGAACTGGAGTTGCCCTCGCTGATCGAGAAGGCCCCGACGTTGGTCAGTTCGGAATATTCGGTCGAAAGCTTCAGCGAAATGCGGCCGTTGGACAGCACGACCGGCGTGAAGCCGAGACCCACGCCGAAGTTCTTGAACTCCACCGTCACCCGGCCAAGGTTGTCCTCGTCGACTGGCACGGGGAACTCGCCCCCCGCCAGGAACTTGGCGCTTTCGCCGGAAACCGCGGTCAGGTTGGGCTCCGCCAGGGTGCGGATAAGCCCGGCCTGCTCGAACGCCTGTAGCGCGCCGCTGCCGGTGAATTGGCTTCCATTGACGTAATTGTAGGTTCCCGTCGCCCCGCCCAGAAGGGCGCCGTTGACGCCGTAAGTCGCCACCGAGGACAGAGCCAGGCTGCTGCCCGTGGGACCGACGCTGCCGATCAGCGCGCCCAGGTTCACACCCAGCTGCTTCACGATCTGGCGGTTCACCTCGACGATGCGGACCTTCAGCATCACCTGCTCCGGTCCGGCGACCGAGAGCATGTTCAGTATCTTTTCGGGTTTATCGACGAAGGCCGTGGCGATACGGATCGCCTTGTCGGCCTCGGCGGCGTTGGGCACTTCACCGCTGAGGATCAGCGAGTCGTTGACCGCTTCCACATGTACGGAGGCGCCCGGCAGGATGCGGTTCAGCGTCTCGGCCACCGCTGCGGTGTCCTGATCGACCCGCACGTTCAGGTGCAGGATCTGGTGACCCATGCCGTCCACGAACACCGCGTCGGTGGAGCCGGACTTCTTGCCCAGCACGTAAATCCGCCGGGGGGAGGAAAGCACGACGTCCGCCGTAGCCGGATCGGAGACCAGGACGTCGCGCGCATCCACCGGCAGTTCGATGACCGCGGATTTACCGCGCGGAAGCGCCAGGTTGCGCACACTGCCGCTATGCAGGTCGAAGGCGACCGTCTGGTTGGGCGAAGCGGATGGGGCGCCTGCGAGCGCGCCCGCTCCGGTGGAGGGAGGCGCCGCCATGTCGCGCCAGGGCGCGGCGCCTTCAGCGCGGGACGCAGCTGCGTGGGCGAAGATCGCGGCTGCGACGGCGGCGATGGCGGCCAAATGGGCCAGGGCTGCCTTCATCGGCGCCGTGCCGAGGGGCGCAGGTCGAAACGCCTTGCTCATTGGGACACCATGACTGGGGTGGCGGTGGAGGTGCGGAAGACCCGCACGACCGTGTCGGACCCCTGACGGGTCTGGACTCCGGTTTCAGCTTCGCCCTGGGAGTCGGCGTAGGACCGCAGCATCAGGGTCAGGCTGCCGGACGCCTTGGCCAACACCAGGTATTCGGCCTGCGCCGGGGTGCATTCCACCGTGGCCGTCGCGCCAATAACGGCCGACCCCTTGGGCGTCCCGGTATTCTGGTCGATCGCCAGCACCCGGACATTGCGCATGACCGTGCTGGTCGTATGGCCGGAAGTGATACTTCCATTGGCGTTCGCGCCGCCGCCCGAGGCTTCGGTCCCACGCGTCAGCAACACGTCCACATGGTCGCCGGGCAGGATGAATCCGCCGGCCGCGCTCTCCGCCGTCAGGGGAAGAGCGACCGCGCGCATGCCCGGATCGAGCGTCACCGCCATGACCCCGCCCGCGCCCGCATGGACCAGCTTGGTGCGTACGATCGGCTCGTTGGCCAGGATACGTTCGCGCACGATGGACGCGATCAGGCTGGCGCCGGCGCCCTGCGCAGGAGAGCTCATCGCCGCCTTCATGGCGTCGGCGGCCTGGCCGACCTTGGCGAGTTGCCCGGCGCCCGCCACCTTCGGAGGACCGTCGGTGATGAAGGCGGGGTTGAGCGCTTCCGCCGGCCAGGTCTGCCAGGACATGTCGTCCGGCCCGATCTTGTCGCCAACGCCGAGATCGTGCTTGGCCACCAGCACCCGCACGGTCGGATGAGTATCCACCGGAGCAGCGACCACCACCGGCGCCACGCGACGCGCGGAGGCCATTCCACGCAGCACAACGCCCACGCAGATTACGCCGGCGAACAAGGCGACCACCAGGATCGCCATACGTGTGGTGTTCATGTCCCGGTCTTTCCGAGGCCGCGCGCTATCACGCCCGGCTCTTCCGGACGCTCGACTCGCCCGTTGAAGATGCGCCCGGCTGGTTAACGGCCGGCTAAGTGCGTTGAATTAGGCCCCGTGAAGGCGGTTCAATATCGACGCATGTGGAAGAGCGAACAGCGCGCCGACCGCGATGGCGACGCCGTAAGGCACATCCCCGCCCGGCTTCATCAATCGCCCGAACCAGGGCGGGCCGGAAGCGGCCAAGGGCGCCGGAAACTTGCGCAACCCCATCAACCCGAGGGCGAGGACACCGCCCGCCACCCCGGTCCAGAGCAGGAACGGCGTGATGGCGCCCAAGCCCAGCCAGAGCGCACAGGCCGCCAGAAGCTTCGCATCCCCGCCGCCGATCCAACGCAGGGCGAACATCGCGATCCCGAGCGCCAATCCGGCCACGCCCATCCCCAGGGAAATCGCGAAAGCCAATGGCGACATCCCCATGGCCAGCGCGGCCGGAACGAAAGCCACGGCCAGGAAAGCCGAAAGACGATTGGGGATGGTGTAGGACGTCGCGTCGGTCAGAGCCGCGGCGATGACGCAGGCCGGAAATACCGAAACAAGGACAAGCTGAACAACCGTCATGGCGGCGGGCTCCGACTGATGGCCGTCGTTTTCGCTCGCAGGCCCTGAAGGAACGGTTGATTACGCCGCCGGTTAGTTACTGGTGCTGGCGACCGCGTTCGAGACAATATTGAATTTCGTGGAAATGGCGGAGAACGCCACCCCCATTGCGGCGAACACGACAAGCGCGATCAGACCCGCAATCAGACCATACTCGATGGCGGTAGCTGCGCTTTGATCGGCGCTGAAACGCTGAACAAACCCGCGCATTAGTCCCCCAGGAAATAAAAAGGGGCTGCGGCGACGTCGCCGCAGCCCCCGGATAACGTCAATTCGGATAACGGCCCCAGCTTAGCTGCCGGCGCTCGAGATGTTGCCGGCGATGCCCGTGAACTTGGTCGCCAGGTTGCTGCCCACGGTGGTGACGCCGGCGATGATGACGACGGCGATCAGGGCGGCGATCAGGCCATACTCGATGGCGGTGGCGCCCGACTCGTCCTTGAGAAAACGGGTGACGAACTTCGACATGGATATCTCCTGGTTGTGCAAGCGGAACCTGGGCCCCGAGCCGTCGCTGCCCGCTTGACCCTCAACACAGGATGCAAAATGCCCGGCCCTCCTTAATGCGAAGTGAAAGAGCCCTGCGACATCTCGTATTATTTAGTTTACATGGATTTACCATCTTCCGTTACTTCCACTACACCTGGGCAGTAACGTGCAATTCAACTGACGTCGCGCAATTCAAGCAATGACAGATTCCATCCGGCGCCTGATCCCGCGAACGCAGAGGAAGCAATCCCGGCATCGCGGCCTTGCGCCTTGAGGTTTTATTGACGCTTCCGGCGCATGTTCTCATGAGATTCCTTCTCGTAGGTCGCTCCATGCGCTTCACGATCGTCCCCTTCGCCCTGGCGTTGACGGCCCTGGCCACCAATGCATCGGCCACGAACCTGAACGTCACCCTCGACCATTCTATGCGCCTGCCGGTGCGTGGCGCATCTTCAGTGGTCATCGGCAATCCAGCGGTGGCGGACGTGACGGTTGTGGACACCAACACCGTCTACGTCCTCGGCCGGGACTACGGATCGACCGACATCGTTGTGTTGGACCGCGCGGGCCACACGGTGTTTTCCGGCGACGTGACGGTGACGCGCCCCGGCTCCAGCGTGGCCTTGTACCGGGGCGTGGATCGGACGGATTACACCTGCGCCGAGGGCTGCGCGAAGAGCGGGCGCTCCGGTGACAGCGGAGGGGCCGGCGCCCCCGCGCCGGCCGCCGCCGGGCACTGATCACCAGACCATCGGATGAAGATGAAGGGATGCATGCGCCCCCCTCCGGCTTCCTTGCTAGTGCGTGGTAGCCGAGAGTGGACGCTGGTTTCGGCGGCCACCACGCTCCACCTCCCTGGGAATCTCGAGCGTGGCTGATTCAAACCGAACCCATCACGCTCTGGCCAAGGCGTTCAAGCGCCTGCGGGCCGATCGGCGCGGAGCCACGGCGCTCGAGTTCGCCCTCGTCGCCGCGCCCTTCATCTTCATGATCTTTGCGATCATCGAACTGGCCCTGGTGTTCATGGTCAACGTCACTCTGGACAATGCGACCGCGATCGAAGGCCGCAAGTTCCGGACTGGCCAGGAATGCATAGACAGCGCTTCCGACACCACCGCCGTCAACAATCTCAAGCAAAATATCTGCAACAACATGTCCTGGCTTGAGGGCCAGTGCATGAACAATCTGTATGTCGACGTTCGCTCGTTCGCGTCATTCAATGGCGCGGGCTCATCAGCCCCGACCAAGACGAACGCAGCTGGACAGCTGACATTCGATCCCACCCAGCTTCAGGACACGTCAGGCGGCGCAAGCTCTGTCAACGTGCTGACCGCCTATTATAACTGGACGCTGCTCACCCCCTTTCTGTACGCCGGCCTCCAGTCGTTTCCGGGCACGGGACAGCACATGCTGATCTCAAGCGACGTGCTCAGCTTCGAGCCTTTCGGGCAGCCCACCTCCAGCTGCACGCAGGGCTGACAGCATGGCCCTGAAGCGCATCCTCGACCTGTTCCGGCGCATGATCCCCGATGTCGCCGGCGCTTCGGCGATCGAATTCGCCATCATCGCCCCGATGATGATCCTGCTCTACTGCGGCATGGCCGAGCTTTCTTCCGCCCTCATGGCGGCGCGCAAGGCCGGCCATGCTGTCTCGACGGTCGGCGACGTGGTCTCGCGGCTTCAGACCAGCGCCGATGGCACGTCGATGGCCGGGCTGTTCCTCGCGGGAGGGGATGTCATGGCGCCGTTCCCGACCACCACGATCGTCAATGGAACCACCGTCCCCATCCAACAGGCGCGGATAACCAGCCTGACCATGCAGCCGGACAAGAGCATCCAGGTCGTGTGGAGCTGCTCCCCCGCCAGCCAGACCGCGCTGCCGCCCTATGCGGCGAACACCGTGGTCGTTTCCGCGCCAGGCTCGACCACGACGCCGAGCAACAACCCCCTATCCACCCTTCTGATCAACCCTGGCGACAATGTGATCATGTCAGAGGGAAGCTATAACTTCACCTCGCCGGCAGATTACCTCATTCAAAAGCCGCTGAGCTTCAACAACACCTTCTATTTCAAGCCGCGCTCTGGTGCGCCGATCGCTTACGCCGGTCCCGGCGCGGGCCCCAGCGCCCAGTGCAACGGATAGGGGCTTTCGCCCGGGTCGCCGCCCGAACCGCGAATAAGGGTGAAATCGGAAGCTTTCAGGGCCCTTCGACCTTGAGGCCATCCTGGCGCAAAAGCGCCGGCACCCCGTCCGCTCCCACAAGGTGGCCCACGCCCACCACCACGAAGACATTCCGGCCTTCGTGGGCCAGTTGCGCGATGCGCGAGGCGAAGCGGCGATTGCGGTCCACGATCAGCCGCTCGTAAAGACCATGATCCTCCTGCTGCATGGGCTCGATCGCCTCGCGTTCGATGCCCTGCACGTCGCCGGAAGACCACGCCTTGGCCAGGCGATCGTAGATGGCCGGATCCTTGTCGATCTCGTCGAGGGTCTCGCGCAGCGAGGCGATCTGTTCCGGCAGCGGATCGTCTGCGAACAGGTCGATCTGGCCCGCCACGGTCTCGAACGCCCCACGCTGGGCGCCCGGGGGAACCGCCGCGGAAAGCTGATCCTCTACACCCAGATCCGCCCTGGCCCCCTGCTTCTGGAAATAGAGCAGCGAAAGCGTCAGCTCCGCCATCCAGGGGCGCAATCGCTGGAGCGAAGCCCCGGGCAGGCCCTCGCGCGCCGCGAGCGCCGCTGCGCGGGCGTAGAGCTCGGGCGGCAGGACGGCGTCCAGCGTCTGCCCCTTGGGCAGCATGCCCTTCTCCAGGGCGAGCTGACCGGCCTCAGCCTGGGAGGCGGCGTCGATCGGGATCTCGAACCAGATGGCGCCCGCGCTCGCGAGGTCCGCGTCCAGCGCCGGGCTGCGCCACCGGGTGGCGTCCGAGAGCAGGTGGACCGAGCCGAACAGAGTGATCCGGCCGCCACCCGGCTCCTCGACATGCCAGACCGGCGGGAGCGCCAGGGCGGCGCCCGCGAACGTCAGCGTCGCCATACCGCCAAGGAGCGTGCCGGTGAAAAGCCGCCGCGTGCTCGCGGAAAGGCGGGAACGGAGCTGGCCGATTCGAGTCATTCGTCGACCGTACGCGGCGCGATCAGGCGAGGCGAGCCCTGGAATCTAACGATACCTAGCGCTGGCAGGTGGCGCAGAAGAAGCTCGAGCGGCCGGCCTGCACCAGACGCCGCACGACGCCTGCGCAGCGGGGCGTGAGGCAGGGCTGCTCCTCGCGCCCATAGACCTGGAAGGCATGCTGGAAATAGCCCAGCGCCCCTTCCGCGTTGCGATAGTCCCGTAGCGTGGAGCCGCCCGCCTCGATCGCCGCCTCCAGGACGGTCTTCACCGCCGAAGCCAGCCGCTTCAGCTCGGCGGCGCCGATCTCCCCCGCCGGCCGTTCCGGATGAATCCTGGCCCGATATAGCGCCTCGCAGACATAGATGTTGCCGAGACCCGCCACGACGCGCTGGTCCAGCAGGGTCGCCTTGACGCTTTGCCGCCGCCCCGCGAACCCTGCCGCCAGCACCTGCGGCCCGAAGTCCGGCCCCAGGGGTTCCGGCCCCAGCCCGGCGAACCAGGGATGCGTGACCAGCTCGGCGGTAGCGATCAGATCCATGTAGCCGAATCGGCGGGCGTCGTTGAACGACACCGTCGTCCCGCGTTCGGTGTGCAGGACGATGTGGGTGTGCTTGGGATCGTCCCCAGCCTCGTGGGCGAAGCGTCCGGGCCTGGCCTCCTCGATCAGGAAGCGGCCGGTCATGCCAAGGTGCGCCACGAGCGTTTCCCCGGTGTCCAGTGGAGCGATGAGGTATTTGGCCCTTCGCTCCAGGCGCTGGATCGTCGCCCCCTCGAGGCGGTCTGCGAACCGGTCGGGCAAGGGGAAGCGCAGGTTGGCGCGGCGCTGTTCGACCCGGACCAGGCGGGCGCCTTCCAGGTGCGGCTGCAGTCCGCGCCGTACGGTTTCGACCTCGGGAAGCTCGGGCATGGGGCGCAGATAGGCCAAGTCGGGCCCGAATGTCAGGGTCAGCCCCGGTCCGGGACACCGGACAACCTGACGCGGGCATGCGCCTTGGTTTAGAACACCTATCTCTGAACAGCCTCGCTCCCAGGACGAGACGGTCGCCGGAAACGCCATGACCCAGCCTGCCCTGCCCTTCGACTCCCCCTACGCTCACGGCCTCGTGCGGCTGGGCGTGTGCGTGCCGCGACTGCGCCCCGCCGATCCGGTCTTCAACACCGACCAGATGCTGGAGCTGGTGCGCCGTGGCGATCGGGAGCGCGCGGCCCTGCTGTTGTTCCCCGAACTCGGCGTCAGCGCCTACGCCATCGACGACCTGCTCCAGCAGGGCGCGCTGCTCGAGGCGGTGCAGGCCCAGCTCAAGCGCCTGGTCGAGGCCAGCCGGCAGTTCACGCCCGTGATCGTGGTCGGGGCGCCGCTGCTGCACGGCGGGCGACTTTACAACACGGCGGTGGCCATCCACGCGGGCAAGGTGCTGGGCGTGGTCCCCAAGCTCTACCTGCCGAACTACCGGGAGTTCTACGAGCGCCGCCACTTCGCCTCGGGCTCGGGCATGGTCGGCGCGGAGATCGACGTCGGCGGGACCCAGGCGCCGTTCGGCCTGGACCTGCTGTTCCGCGCCGAAGGGCCAGCGCCCTTCACCTTCCATATCGAGATCTGCGAGGACGTCTGGACGGCCAATCCCCCGAGCGGGGTCGCGGCCGTGGCCGGGGCGGAGCTGCTGCTGAACCTGTCGGCCAGCAACATCGTCATCGGCAAGGCCGAGATGCGCAAGCTGCTGTGCGCCTCCCAGTCGGCGCGCTGTATCGCCGCCTACGCCTATTCGGCGGCGGGACCGGGCGAATCCACCACCGACCTGGCCTGGGACGGCCAGGCCTCGATCTTCGAGATGGGCGACGACCTGGTGGAGACCGAGCGCTTCCCGCGGGAGTCGACCCTGGCCATGGCCGATGTGGACCTTGGCCGCATCCGCCAGGAACGCATGCGCACCGGCAGCTGGGGCGACAGCGCCGTGCAGGCCGGACTGAAGGCGCCCGCCTGGCGCACGGTCCGCTTCGACTTCCACCCGCCCACCGAGCCGCTGGCCCTGATGCGCAAGGTGGAGCGCTTCCCCTATGTGCCGTCCGATCCCGCGCGTCTGGCGGCGGACTGCTATGAGGCCTGGAATATCCAGGTCCAGGGCCTGACCGAGCGCCTGCGCGCCGCCGGTGTGGACAAGGTGGTGATCGGCGTCTCCGGCGGGCTGGATTCGACCGAGGCCCTGGTGGTGGCGGTCAAGGCCATGGACCTGCTCGGCCTGCCGCGGACCAATGTGCTCGCCTACACCCTACCGGGCTTCGCCACCTCGGACGGCACCAAGTCCAACGCCTGGACCCTGATGAAGGCGCTGGGCGTCTCCGCCGCCGAACTGGATATCCGCCCCGCCGCCCGCCAGATGCTGGCCGACCTGGACCACCCGTTCTCGCGCGGCGAAAAGGTCTACGACCTCACGTTCGAGAACGTGCAGGCGGGCCTGCGCACCGACTACCTGTTCCGCCTCGCCAACCGGCACGGCGGCATCGTGCTCGGCACCGGCGACCTGTCGGAACTGGGACTTGGCTGGTGCACCTACGGCGTCGGCGACCAGATGAGCCACTACAATCCCAACGGTTCGGTCTCCAAGACGCTGATCCAGCACCTGATCCGGTTCGCCGCTGAATCCGGCGACTTCGGAGCGGAGGCGTCCAAGGTCATGCACGCCATCGTCGAGACCGAGATCAGCCCGGAGTTGGTTCCCCCTGGAGAGGACGGCAAAACCCAGTCCACCGAGGCCTTCGTCGGCCCCTATCCCCTGCAGGACTTCAACCTGTTCTACCTGACGCGCTACGGCTTCAAGCCGTCCAAGATCGCCTACCTCGCATGGCAGGCATGGCGGGACGCGGACGCCGGCGAATGGCCGAAGGACATCCCGGCCGACGCGCGGCGGGCCTACGACCTGGCCGAGATCAAGCACTGGCTCGCGCTGTTCCTGAAACGGTTCTTCGCCAACCAGTTCAAGCGCTCGGCCCTGCCCAACGGACCGAAGATCTCCTCCGGCGGCTCCCTCTCGCCGCGCGGCGACTGGCGCATGCCGAGCGACGCCTCGCCGTCCGCCTGGCTTACGGAGCTGGAAGCCGGGGTTCCGGACTAGCGCCTTCCGGTCTCGCCCGGAGCTGAGAAGGGAGCGGAGACAGAGGGTGACGCACCCGCCCCTCCTGCGCTAAGCGTCGCCATCATGACCGGACCCAGCGCCACCTTCGGCTTCAAGAACGTCGAGCCGGACGAAAAGCCCCGCCTGGTGCGCGGGGTGTTCGACCGCGTGGCCTCGCGCTACGACCTGATGAACGACCTGATGAGCGGAGGCGTCCACCGGGTCTGGAAGGACATGGCCGCCGCACGCCTCAACCCCCAGCCCGGCGAGCGCATCATCGACTGCGCCGGCGGCACCGGCGATATCGCCAGGCGCCTGGCCAAGCTGGCCCGCCAGGCCCAGGCCCGGCGCGGGGGCGAGGACGCCGAGATCCTGGTGGTGGACTACAACGCCGAGATGGTCGGGGTGGGACGCGAGCGGGTGACGGAGCGCGAGATCGCCTGGACCGTCGGCGACGCCCAGCGCCTGCCGCTGCCGGACGCCTCCGCCGACGCCTATGTGATCGCCTTCGGCATCCGCAATGTCACCGACATCCCCACCGCCCTTCGCGAGGCCCGCAGGGTGCTGAAGCCCGGCGGACGGTTCCTGTGCCTGGAGTTTTCGCGCCCGCCGGCCAAGGCGCTGCGCGACGCCTATGACGCCTATTCCTTCAACGTGATCCCCGCCGTCGGCCAGTGGGTGGCCAAGGATCGCGACAGCTACCAGTACCTGGTCGAGAGCATCCGCCGCTTCCCCGACCAGCAGCGCTTCGCGGCCATGATGGGCGAAGCGGGCTTCTCACGCGTCACCTACACCAACTTCACCGGCGGGGTAGCGGCGCTGCACCACGGCTGGGCGATCTAGAGCATGACACAGGCGATGGGACGCCGGCTGCGACGGCCGTCCCGATCCCCCCAAGCCATCTCTTTGAACCAGAACCCTTTTGACCGGCTCAGATAAGTCGATCTGAACCGGAAAGGCTCCAGCCCGCCCCATGCCCTCCGCCATCGCCTCCGTCCTGCGTCTGGCCGCCGCCGGCTTCGTGCTGGCCCGCCATGACGCCCTGGCCCGACGTGAGGTCTCCCCCCGGCTGCCGGCCCCGGCGCGGTTCGGCGC
>JBARAK010000235.1:0-1532 GCA_049791955.1 Caulobacteraceae bacterium | reverse complement strand
GCCCCGGAGGGACCTGAAATGCGCACCACGCCGCCAGCCAGGCGATGCGCGCCGCCCGAGGCCTCGACCATCGCGCCGAGCATGGCGCCCAGGCCCAGCACCGGGCCGACCCCGCCGAGCGTCTGGCCGAAGCCCAGGGTGAGGGCGTCAGTCGCCTTGGCGGGCGGCAGGCCCGTGAACAGCGCCAGCGCGAGCGCTACCAATAGCAGGGCCAAAAAAGCGTGCAGCCGGGCCCGCGTGATCAGCCCCACCACAGCCACGACCGCGACAACCAGCCCAAGCAGAATACGCAGTTCGTGCGTGGAGCCCGTCACGTCCATCCCCGGTTATGTTGTTCTTGCCGCCTGTCTTAGGCGGCGTCCACCGACGTGGCGAGTTCCGAGTAGTCGAGCTCGGCTTCCAGCCGGTGGAAGGCGTCGTCCCCGATCCGGCGTTCGCGGCGGAGCTGGAGCAGCGCTTCCCTTTGTCGGGCGAGCGCACGGCGGCGGAGGTGGTGTTGCGGCAGGATCGCACGGCCTTCGCCGTCCTGGGCGGTGGTGGCGGCGTCGCGCTGGGCCCGCAACTCGCGCCTCAGGGGCTCGGCCTCTTCGCCGTCCTCGCCATCGAGGATCGCCAGGGCGGCGCCGGCCAGTTCGACGCGGGCGAAGCGCACTTCCCGGTCCACCGGACGGTCGTCGCGCAGGTCGAGCCAGAGCAGCAGGGGGCGCAGGGTCAGGCCCTGGATGACCAGGGTGCCGAGCGTGACGCCGAAGGCGGTGAACAGCAGCAGGTTGCGGTACGCAAAGCCCTCGGGCAGGGCCAGGGCCGCGGCCAGGGTGACGATGCCCCGCATGCCGGACCAGCCGATGACCACGCCGCTCTTCCACACCGAGGCGGCGGCCAGCCGTCGCGCCATGGCCGCGTTGCGCCGGCTGCTGACGCCCAGGACGAGGGTGTGCACGCCCACCCAGACGATGCGGACCAGGATGGTGGTGAGCAGGATGGCGCCTGCGAAGATCATCCAGCTTCTCAGCTCGCCGTGAGGGGCCGAGGCCAGGATCGGCCGCAGCTGCAGCCCGATCAGCACGAAGGCCAGGGTGTTCAGCATCAGCACCACCGTCTCCCACACCGCGTAGGAGGGGATGCGCATGCGCGCCGGGGTGCGGGCGGGCGCCCAGCGCGCCAGGGTCACCCCATAGGCGACCACGGTGAGGATCGGGGACATGCCCAGTCGCTCGGCCAGGATCCAGACGCCGAAGGTCCCCACGAACTGCAGGATGATGTTGCTGGGGGTGTCGCGTAGCTTGCGCGTCGCCTGGGCGTAGGCCAGGGCGAGCAGCGGGCCGGCGATGAGGCTGCCGGCCACTGACAGCAGGAAGGCGGGCGCCACCGATGCGAGGTGGAATGAACCGCTCGCCAGAGCCGCTCCTACGGCCAGTCGATAGATCAACAGGGCGGCGGCGTCGTTCAGCAGCGATTCGCCCTCCAGCACCACGGTGACCCAGTGGGGTGGATTGACCTGACGCAGCACAGCGGTGGCCGCGGCCGCATCC
>JBARAK010000234.1:0-27551 GCA_049791955.1 Caulobacteraceae bacterium | reverse complement strand
GCCCGGGCCGCCGTGGATCAGGTTCGGCAGGGGCGAGCCGTGGCCGGTCGACTCCTTGGCGCAGTCGCGGTCGGCGATCAGCAGGCGGCCGTGATAGGCCCCGGCGCCCAGCACGACATCGCGCGCCACCTCCGGGTCATGTGTGAACAGCGACATGACCAGCGAGCCCTGGCCACGGTTGCAGAGCTTCACTGCGTCCGCCAGGTCCTCATAGGGCATGATCGTCGACACCGGCCCGAAAGCCTCGACGTCGTGGACTTCACTCGCCTCCCAGGGCGTGTCGCAGCGGAGCAGGAGCGGGGAGAAGAAGGCTCCAGCCTCCGGATCGCCGGCCTTGATCTCGATCTTCTCCAGGTCGCCAAACACCAGGCGCGCCTCCCGCGCGATGCGGGCCGCCTTTTCGCGCACGTCGCGGCGTTGGGCCAGGCTGACCAGGGCACCCATGGTCACACCCTCCTCGCGAGGATCGCCGACAACGACCTTGGCGAGGCGCGCGGTCAAGGCGTCCTGCACGGCGTCGAGCACGGGGCGGGGCGCGAAGGCGCGGCGGATGGCGGTGCACTTCTGGCCCGCCTTGACCGTCATCTCCCGGACGATCTCCTTGACGAACAGATCGAATTCCGGCGTGCCCGGCTGGGCGTCCGGGCCGAGCACGGTGGCGTTCAGGCTGTCGCGCTCGGCGATGAAGCGAACGCTGTCCTTGGCGATCACCGGATGGGCCTGCAGCTTCACCGCCGTCTCGGCCGAGCCGGTGAAGGAGACCGCGTCCTGGCAGGTCAGGTGGTCGAACAGGTCGCCGACCGAGCCGACCACCAGCTGCAGCGCGCCGGGCGGCAGCACGCCCGCGTCCATCATCACGCGGAAGCAGGCCTCGGCGAGATAGCTGGTGGCGGTCGCGGGCTTCACGATCGCGGGGACGCCGGCCAGCAGGGTGGGGCCGAGCTTCTCCAGCATGCCCCAGACGGGGAAGTTGAAGGCGTTGATGTGGACGGCCACGCCCTGTAGCGGGGTGAAGACATGTTGGCCGATGAAACCGCCGGCCTTGGACAGCATCTCCGGTGCGCCGTCGATCAGCAGGCGGTCGTCGGGCAGTTCGCGCCGGCCGCGTGAGGCGTAGGCGAACAGCGTGCCTGCGCCGCCCTCGATGTCGATCCAGCCGTCGGTGCGGGTGGCGCCCGTCTGGAAGTTCAGCTCATAGAGAGCCTCCTTTTGCGCCATCACCGCTTCGGCGAGCGCTTTGATCATCCGCGCGCGCTCGTGGAAGGTCATGGCCCTGAGCGCCGGGCCGCCGACCTTGCGGGCGTAGTCGGCCATGGCGCCGAAATCGAGCCCCCGCGATCCGGTCTGGGCCACAACCTGGCCGTCCAGCGCCGAGCGGATGTCGGAATGGTCCAAGCCCTCGACCCAGCGGCCTTCGGCGAAGTTGAGCAGTCTAAGCGGCTTCATGAGATCACCTCGGGGGCAGATTTGGGCTCCTCGCGCCGGGCGGCGGGAGAGGCGGGCGCAGCGCACGGTGGGTTCATTTGCCCTTGAACACCGCCGGGCGTTTTTCGAAGAAGGCGGCGACGCCCTCCTGGTAGTCCTCGCTGTGGCCCAGCACGCGCATGATGTCGCGCTCGAGGTCGAGCTCCTGGTCGAGCGAGCGCGACCAAGTGGTGCGGATCAGGTGCTTGGTCTGGGCGAGCCCCCGGGTCGGGCCCGAGGCGAGGCGGCCGGCGAGCGTCAGCGCCTCATCCATCAGCTTGTCGTCGTCCACGGCCTTCCAGATCAGGCCCCAGGCCTCGGCCTGTTCGGCGCCGATCGGCTGGCCGGTCAGCGCCATGCCGAGCGCCCGTGCCTGCCCGACGAGCCGGGGCAGGACCCAGGATCCTCCCGAGTCCGGAATGAGGCCGATGCCAGCGAAGGATTGGATGAAGCGCGCGCTCTTGCCCGCCAGCACTAGGTCGCAGGCGAGCGCAATGTTCGCGCCCGCGCCCGCCGCTACGCCGTTGACCGCGCAGACCACGGGCTTGGGAAGGCTCGTGAGGCGCCGGATCAGAGGGTTATAGAAGCGCTCGACCGAGTCCCCGAGGTCGACGGGCTCCGCGCCCGGCGCGACGGCGCGATCGGCGAGATCTTGGCCGGCGCAGAAACCTCGCCCGGCGCCGGTGATCAACAGCGCACGGACGGCGTCGTCCTGTTCGACCTTGGTGAGCGCCTCAGCCACCTCGCCATGCATCTGCACAGTAAAGCTGTTGAGCCGGTCGGGCCGGTTCAGGGTCAGCCGCGCGGCGCCGGACTCGATCTCGAATTGTATGGTCTCGTACGACATGGCGGCCTGGCGGCATCCGATCAGCGTGAGGGGTCTGGATAAAATAGATCGACCGGTCGGTCAATTATTGCCCAGAGCCGATCAAGCGGATAAGCACGCCACCATGGCCGAGCCACTTCATTCGCCGAACGCAATGCAGAGCGAGTGCGACGCGCTGGCGCGGGCTGTCGCCGATCGAATGCGGTCACGTGAGGGAGCGGTCTCGACCTGGGGGGTCGAACTCGAGGCTGTGCGCGGAGGCTATGCGCGCCTCGCCATGGCGCTTCGTCGCGACATGCTGAACGCCCACGGCATCGCTCATGGCGGCATGATCTTCGCTTTGGCCGACACTGCGTTCGCGTACGCCTGCAATTCCCGCAACCAGACGACGGTCGCTCAGCATGCCTCGATCACCTTCGTCTCGCCCGCGCGTTTGGGCGAGCGGCTCACAGCCGAGGCCCGCGAGACGGCCTTGGCGGGGCGGAGCGGCGTCTATGACGTCAGGGTCACGGCCGGCGAACGCCTGGTCGCTATCTATCAGGGCCTCTCACGGACGACGGGCGGCCCGGTCCTCGAACCCGGAGACCCATCATGACGGACGCCTACATCTGCGACGCAGCCCGTACGCCGATTGGCCGCTACGGCGGCGCTCTGTCTGCGGTCCGTCCCGACGACCTGGCCGCTATCCCCATTCGTGCTTTGATGGAGAGGAACCCTGGCGTGGACTGGTCCAAGCTCGAGGACGTGATCCTGGGCTGCGCCAACCAGGCGGGAGAGGACAACCGCAATGTCGCGCGCATGGCCGTTCTGCTCTCGGGCCTGGGCGAAGGCGTTCCCGGCGCGACGGTCAACCGCCTGTGCGGGTCGGGCCTCGACGCGGTCTCGATGGCTGCGCGCGCGATCCGGTCGGGCGAGGCGGGGCTCATGCTCGCCGGCGGCGTCGAAAGCATGACCCGTGCGCCCTTCGTCATGGGTAAGGCCGGGAGCGCCTTTTCCCGCCAGGCGGAGATTTTCGATACGACCATCGGCTGGCGCTTCGTCAATGCCGACCTGAAAGGTCGTTTCGGGATCGATTCGATGCCGGAAACCGCCGAGAACGTGGCGGAAGCGTTCAGAGTCTCCCGCGAAGATCAGGATCTCTTCGCCGTTCGTAGCCAGGCTCGGGCGTCAGCGGCTCAGGCGTCCGGCCGCTTCGCCGCCGAGATCGTCCCGGTGTCTGTGCCCCAGCGTAAGGGCGAACCGATCGTCGTCGATCGCGACGAGCACCCGCGCGAAACCTCGCCCGAGGCCCTTTCCAAGTTGAAGCCAATCGTGCGGCCGGGCGGCACGATTACGGCGGGCAACGCCTCGGGCGTCAATGATGGGGCGGCGGCCCTAATTATCGCTTCGGCGCGGGCCGCCGAGCACTTCGGGCTTACGCCCCGCGCCCGTGTCGTCGCCAGCGCGGTCGTGGGCGTGCCCCCGCGGATCATGGGCATGGGGCCGGTGCCAGCGACGTTGGCGGTGTTGGAGAAGGCGGGACTGAAGCTCACGGATATGGACGTCATCGAGCTCAACGAGGCCTTCGCCGCTCAGGGCCTGGCAGTGCTCCGCCAGCTTGGCCTGCCCGACGACGCCGAGCATGTGAACCCCAATGGCGGCGCCATAGCGCTCGGCCATCCCCTCGGCATGAGCGGCGCGCGCCTGGCGATCACCGCCGTCGAGGAGCTGCATCGTCGCGGCGGCCGCTATGCCCTCTGCACCATGTGCATCGGCGTGGGGCAGGGGATCGCCGCCGTGCTGGAAAGGCTAGGCTGAACTCAGATCAAATTAATTGACCGTTCGGTCGGTCAATTATAGGCTGGCGGCAAGCCGTACGGGAAAGCGCCGTGTACACCACCGAGCTTCACAAGGATGGACGGGCGGCGACGCCCGTCCAGGTCGAGGATTCCGTGCACCTCGCGGCCTTCGAGGCGCGCGTGGCTGCCGATGATTTCATCGAGCCGAAGGACTGGATGCCGGAGGCCTATCGCCGGACCCTGATCCGCCAGATCTCCCAGCACGCCCATTCCGAGATCGTCGGCATGCTGCCCGAGGGCAACTGGATCACCCGGGCGCCGACGCTGCGCCGCAAGGCGGTGCTGCTGGCCAAGGTGCAGGACGAGGGCGGCCACGGCCTCTACCTCTACGCCGCTGCGGAGACCCTGGGCGCCTCGCGCCAGGAGATGATCGAGGCCCTGCATTCGGGAAAGGCCAAGTACTCGACCATCTTCAACTATCCGACCCTGACCTGGGCCGACATCGGGGCCATCGGCTGGCTGGTCGACGGCGCCGCGATCATGAACCAGGTGCCGCTGCAGCGGACCTCCTACGGCCCCTATGCGCGCGCCATGGTGCGGGTTTGCAAGGAGGAGAGCTTTCACCAGCGCCAGGGCTACGAGATCATGATGGCGATGGCGCAAGGCTCGCCCGCCCAGAAGCGGATGGCCCAGGATGCGCTGAATCGCTGGTGGTGGCCGTCGCTGATGATGTTCGGCCCGCCCGACGACAATTCGCCCAACACCGCCCAGTCGATGCGTTGGCGGATCAAGCGCGAGACCAATGACGAGCTGCGCCAGCGCTTCGTCGACGTCACCATCCCGCAAGCCGAGGCGATCGGCCTGACCGCGCCCGACCCTGAGCTCAAGTGGAACGAGGCCAAGGGCGGCTACGACTTCGGCCCGATCGACTGGGAGGAGTTCTATGCGGTCGTGCGCGGCGAAGGCCCGACGGCCAAGGAACGGATGAAGGCCCGGGTCGACGCCTGGGAGGATGGCAGCTGGGTGCGTGAGGCGGCGCTCGCCCACGCTGAGAAGCGGCGCACGCGCGCGGAGGCGGCATGAGCGGTCAGGATTTTCCCCTCTGGGAAGTGTTCGTGCGGGCCAAAAACGGCCTGTCGCACCGGCACGTCGGCAGCGTGCACGCCGCCGACGCCCGCATGGCGATCGAGGCGGCACGCGACGCCTACACCCGGCGGATGGAGGGCGTGAGCCTGTGGGTCATGCCCTCGTCCCAGATCATCGCCTCGGACCCGGGCGAGGCGGGCGCCCTGTTCGAGCCGGCGGAGGACAAGGCCTACCGACACCCGACTTTCTACAAGATCCCCGACCACATAAAGCACATCTGATGGGCGCCTCTTCGGATCTCGTGGCGGACTACGCCCAGCGCCTCGGCGACGACAGCCTGATCCTGGGCCAGCGCCTGTCGGAGTGGACCGGCCATGCCCCGACGCTGGAGATCGACCTCGCCCTGTCGAACCTGGCGCTCGACCTGGTCGGCCAGGCGACGCACTTTCTCGGCCACGCGGGCCCGCTGGAAGGGCAGGGGCGCGACGCCGACGCGCTCGCCTTCCATCGCGACGTGCTGGACTTCAAGAACTGCCTGCTGGTCGAACAGCCCAACGGCGACTTCGCCCAGACCATCGCGCGCCAGGCCCTATTCTCGACCTGGCAGGAGCTTCTGTTCGACGGCCTCTGCCGTTCGACCGACCAGACGATCGCGGCGGTCGCGGCCAAGGCCGTCAAGGAGGTCACCTACCACGCCCGCTTCGGCTGCGAGTGGGTGGTGCGACTGGGCGACAGCACCGACGAGAGCCGCGGGCGCATGATCGCCGGCCTCGACTGGATGTGGCGCTTCACCGGCGAGCTGTTCGAGACGGACGCTGTGGTCGCAGAGCTGGTCGCCACCGGCGTCGCGGTCGATCCGGCCGACCTGCGGATCGCCTGGGATCACCGCATCGACGCCGTCCTGGCCGAGGCTGACCTGCAGCGCCCGGCCGACCGCCGCCCCGTGCTGGGCGGCCGCGAGGGGCGCCATTCCGAGCACCTGGGCCATCTGCTGTCGCAGATGCAGTTCCTGCAGCGCGCCTATCCCGGGGCGGTGTGGTGACCTTGCCCGCCCACCCGAGCGGCGGCGTCGAACTTAGGGTTTTGGAGGTCCTCTCCCACGTGCCCGATCCGGAGATTCCGGCCGTGTCGGTGGTCGACCTCGGCATCGTGCGGGGGATACGGGACGGCGCGGTGGCCATCACCCCGACCTACACCGGTTGCCCGGCGACTCTGGCCATCGAGAAGGCCGTCCGCGAGGCGCTGGACGAGGCGGGCCTCGGCGGCGTGCCCATCGTCACCGAGCTGACTCCGCCCTGGACCACCGACTGGATCAGCGAGGCGGGCCGCGAGAAGCTGCGCGCCTACGGCATCGCCCCGCCGCCGAAAGGCGAGGGTCGTGGCAGCCTGCATGAGGCCGCGCCGGTCGCCTGCCCGCGCTGCAGCTCGACCCTGACCCAAGAAATCAGCCGCTTCGGCTCCACGCCCTGCAAGGCGCTCTGGCGTTGCCTCGACTGCGCCGAGCCCTTCGACCGGTTCAAGTGCCACTGACATGTCGACACGCTTCTATCCCCTGAAGGTCGCCGAGGTCCGGCGCGAGACGCCTGAGGCAGTCTCCATCATTCTGGAGCCACCCGCCGAGGTCCGCGAGGCCTTCCACTTCGAGGCGGGCCAGCACCTGACGTTCCGGCGGGAGTTCGCCGGCGAGGATGTGCGCCGGAACTACTCCCTGTGCGTGGCGCCGTCGGAAGGTCGCCTGCGCATCGGGGTCAAGCAGACGGCGGGCGGGCTGTTCTCCACCTTCGTCAACACCGAACTCAAGGCCGGCGACGTGCTGGAGGCCATGGTCCCGCACGGCAGCTTCACCTGGCGGTTCGATCCGGAGGCGAAGCGGCGTTATCTGGCCTTCGTCGGCGGCTCGGGCATTACGCCGATCTTGTCGCTGCTGAAGACCGCGCTGGGGCTCGAGCCGCGGAGCCGCTTCACCCTACTGTACGGCAACCGCGCCTCGACCTCGATCATGTTCCTAGAGGAGATCGCGGGGCTGAAGGACCGGTATCTCGACCGGCTGCAGGTCTTCCATTTCCTGGAGGAGGAGGCCGAGGAGATCGAGCTGTTTAACGGCCGGCTCGATGCAGACAAGTGCCGCGACGTGCTGGACGCCCTGATCGACGCGGAGCGCCTGGACGCCGTCTTCCTGTGCGGGCCCGAGCCGATGATGCAGGCCGCCGAAGCGGCCCTGACCGCCAAGGGCGTGCCGGCCGACAAGATCAAGGTCGAGCGCTTCACCACCGGCGCACCGAGCGCAGCCCGCTCGGCCGAGGCCGAGGCGCTGGTCCGCCAGGCGGCGGGGATGAAGATGACTGTCCAGCTCGACGGCCGCCGCTTCGCCGTGACCTTCGATCCGGAGAAGGGCTCGATCCTGGAGAGCGTGCGCGCGGCGGGCCATTCCGCGCCCTTCGCCTGCAAAGGCGGCGTCTGCGCCACCTGCCGCGCCAAGATCACCGCCGGGTCGGCGGAGATGAGGGCCAACTATGCGCTGAGCCCGGAAGAGGTGGCAGAGGGCTACATCCTCACCTGTCAGGCCGCGCCCACCAGCGAGGGCGTGGTGCTAAGCTACGATGGCTAGCGGCCCAGAGCCAATTTAGTCGGTCGCCGACTTTCAGTGCCCAAGAGTCTATGTCGAACGCCGCGTCTCGACAGTGCGGTTCACGTTGCGTGTTGAACCGGATTGCACCTTAATCCTCGCGGCTACGTTGAGCGCCAGACCCTTACTCGCCGACAGGTGTAAGATCACATGGCGCGCCTTGCCCTTCACGGCGAGCCGCGGGCGAGAGCGTCAGCCTTCTCGTTGAACACCACCGAGAGCAAGGCCTCCATCTGGTCCTCTTCCTGGCTGGAACAGGCGCCCAGAACCACCGCCTCTTCACAGCCTTCACAGAACATAGGCGTGGCCCATGTTGCTGTCGATGTAGATCGCCTCGCCGGGTTCGAGCGTCACCGGGTTGTAGAACTCGGTGTGCACCGTCACTCGCCTTTCCAAGACATCGACGAACTCTTCGCCGGCGTGACGCACCAGCTCGCCGAAGTCGGCCAAGGACGTGGCGAGAATCCGCGTCACAATTGGGATCATGCACTTACGGCGAGGCTCCGGACACAGATAGTGGGTACTCATAGTTCCAGGTCCCTGACCCGGATGGCGCCGTCCAACGCGCCGACGCTCCGGCGGGCCATCACGGGGGTGGCCGCGCCATCGAGCTCGGCGAACAGGTCCGACATGCGGATGTTCAGCCGCTCGCTGAGTTGCAGCAGCTTATTGTAGCTGAGGGTCAGCCGGTCGTTCTCGACTTTGGATAGAGTCGAGAACGGGATTCCAGTGCGGTCGCTCATCTGTTTCAGGGTCCAGCCATTGCACGATCGCAGCGCGCGCAACAACGACCCTAGCGTCGGCTTGCTCGACGTCATCCGCGCAGGTACGCGGCCGGCTCCGACCGCGCCTCAAGAGAATTTTTATCTCATCCAGCTCGTCAATCCTTCGCAAGGAACACGTCAAACTGGAGATTCACACGAGCGGCGAGCACGGAGAATAAGGTCAAACTCTTGTTTGGCAAGCGCTGTGCGGGGTCTGGAACGTGCTCGCGGTCGGACGTGAGGCCCATTTGACAAGTTTCTGTATAGGCTCATTATACGCCGATAAAGAGAAACCATTGAGGCCGGGGCATGGGGCGTCCGTTCGGGCGTGCGCCGGCTCGGGTGGCTGGAGGGAAGGAAACAATGCGTAGAGTTTTAGCCGCCGCCGCTGTTTTGGCGGCGTTCCTATTCGGATCATCGGCTCCGGCGCAAACGCCTGCAGCAACGCCAGCTCCAAGGGCGCCTGCGGCCGCGCCGGCGCTCACCGCCCAGGACGCGGAGTCCTGGCTCGATGGCTTCATGCCCTACGCCCTGCAGCGCGGCGACGTGGCCGGCGCGGTGGTGGTCATCGTCAAGGACGGTCAGGTGCTGCTCGAGAAGGGCTATGGCTATTCCGACGTGGCCAAGCGCGCGCCGGTCGATCCCAAGACCACCCTGTTCCGCCCGGGCTCGACCTCCAAGCTGTTCACGTGGACGGCGGTTATGCAGCTGGTCGAGGAAGGCAAGCTGAATCTCGACCGGGACGTCAACGACTATCTCGACTTCAAGATCCCGCCGCGCAATGGCCAGCCGATCACCTTGCGCAACATCATGACCCACACCCCGGGCTTCGAGGAGACGATCAAGGGGCTGATCGAGGACGATCCGAAGCATCTGGGCACACTCGAGCAGGTGGTGAAGCGTTGGACGCCGAACCGGATCTTCGACGCCGGCACGACCCCGGCCTACTCCAACTACGCCACCGCGCTTGCCGGCTACATCGTCCAGCGCGTCTCGGGCCAGTCGTTCGACGACTATGTCGATCAGCACATCTTCAAGCCGCTGGACATGAACCATGCGAGCTTCCGCCAGCCGCTGGAGCCGGAGCTTCTCGCCCACATGTCCAATGGCTATACGCTGGCGTCGGGCGAGCCGCACAAGTACGAGCTTGTCCCGCTTGCGCCGGCGGGCAGCCTGGCGCTGACCGGTGACGACATGTCCCACTTCATGATCGCCCACCTGCAGGACGGTCATTACGGCTCGGCCGAGATCCTGAAGCCCGAGACGGCCGAGATGATGCACACCACGGCCCTGACCATGATCCCGCCGCTGCATCGGATGGATCTCGGCTTCTACGAACAGGATATCAACGGTCACAAGGTGATCGCCCACGGTGGCGACACCCAGTACTTTCACAGCTACCTGTTCCTCTTCCCCAAGGACAAGGTGGGGCTGTTCATCTCCGTGAACAGCGTCGGCAAGGACGGCGCCGCCTCCACCATCCGCGAGCAGTTTTTCGAGAAGTTCAGCGACCGCTACTTTCCACGCATCGACACCGACGGCCAGGTCGACTCTAAGACCGCCGCCGATCACGCCAAGATGATGGTCGGCCTCTACGATAGCTCGCGCCGGCCCGACAGGAGCTTCCTCTCAATAATCAACCTGCTTGGCCAAGCCAAGATCATCGCCAACAAGGACGGCACGATCTCCTTCAGCATGATGCGCGCACCCGGCGGGGCCTTGATGCACTTCCGCGAGATCGCGCCCTTCGTCTGGCGCGACGTGAACGGACATGACCGTCTCGCGGCGGTGGTGAAGGACGGCAAGGTCGTGCGCTTCAGCGAGGACGAGTTCTCGCCCTTCATGGTGCTCGAGCCGGTTTCGCCCGGAAAGTCGTCGTCCTGGCTGGTGCCGGCCGTCATGGCCGCCCTGGCGGCGCTCGCGCTCACCCTGCTGTTCTGGCCGGTGTCGGTGATCGTGCGCACCCGCTACGGCAAGAGCTTCCCGCTCGAAGGCCGGCGCGCGCAATCCCATCGGTTGGTTCGCGGCGCGGCGCTCGTCGCCTTCGCGGCAGCCATCGGCTGGGTGTGGGCTGTCGCTTGGCTCCTCGGCGGGGGCCTGCTGCACGCGGCCGACATCGACGGCATGATCCACCTGATCCAGGCGCTGACCCTGCTGGGCTTCATCGGCGGCCTCCTGGTCGCGCTCTACAACGCTTGGGTGGTCTGGACCGGCGGCGCAAGCTGGTTCGGCAAGCTCTGGAGCATCGTGCTCGTGCTGGCGCTGCTCGTGCTGCTCTGGACGGCCTGGTGCTTCCACTTGCTCGGCTTCGGCGTCCTTTACTGAGTGCACTTCTGCAGTCTCGCGGGCCGGCCACTTCCGGTCCGCGAGTCTTGGTCCATCGCGAGAGATCACCCGTGTCCCGCTCCTTCCGCCGCGTCGTGCTCAGCGCCACGATCGAAGTCCTGCGGCTGAAGGCGCCGGTCCGCATCACCGGCCGTGGCTTTGAGACCGTGCCGGTCCTGGTCGGCACGCTCGAGGGCGCGGCGCAAGGGGGCGGGGCGAGGCATTCGGCGTCTAACTACCTCAACGATGCGCCCGACGGCATGGCGCTGGCCGTGGTCGCCGTCGCCGCCGAGATGCGGTGGACTGCGCCCTGTGGCAGCTGGAGGCGCGCCAGACCGGCAGGCCGGCCGGCCTTGGCGCCGCCAAAGCCGCTCTTGACCGACGGCGCACGCGCCTATGCAGACGCCAAGGCGCTGAAGCTCAAGCTCACCGGCGAGCCGGAGCTCGACGTCGCCCACGTCCGGGCGGGCGTCCGGACGTCGAGATGGGCGTCGACGCCAACCAGGGCTATTCGCCGGCGACCCTGGTCGACAACAAGGTCTCCTTGCTGGAGCAGCCCTTCCCGCGCGGGCGCGAGGCCGATCTCGACGGGCTCAAACTGCCCTTCCGGTGGCGGCCGACGAGAGCTGCCAGAACATGGTCGAACTCGAGGGCTGCCGGGCCGTTTCGACCTGGTCAACATCAAGCTCGACAAGTGCGGCGACTTGACCGAGGGGCTGATGATGGCCGTCCGGGCCCGCGAGCGCGGGCTCAATGTCATGGTGGGCATATGGTGGCCACCAGCCTCGCCATGGCGCCGGCCTTCGTGCTGGGCCAGCTCTGCGACTTGGTCGACCTCGATGGACCTTCCTTCCTGCAGATGGACCGATCACCCAGCGCGATTTATTGCGACCGCTTGATCTCGTGCGCCGATGAGGTTGGGGGAACGCGAGCGACGGCCATTTGTGATGTCGGAAGCCAAGCCCCGTGCGCGACTGGTCCTGTTGGCCGCGCTTTGCAGCGTGCCTGGCAAGCTCTATGGCGGGCGCTGGGGAGTGAGCAGGACGGTTGAGGCGTTGGCCTGGTTTCGGATCAGCTGGGGGATTCTGGCGTGCCTGGAGGCGGGCGGCGTTGCCTGGGGCCGCGCGCGCTGTCCCGACCGCCACGGCGGCGTGACGCCAACCTGGGGACCGGGGCGTACCGGATACTTCCGAATAGAATAATGTCGTCAAGACGCGTCGGGTAATCGGGTATTCCTGCTCACGCGGGATAGTCGGCTGTATCGACGAAGACGGACCTGCGGGGAAGCGATCTCCGCTTCAAGCGCAAGAACTGCGCCCAAAATGGGCGCGACGCCTTCAAGGACCGGAACCTCGTGCACACACCCGGCCGGGAGCGCCCGAATACGGTGCAGTCCTTAGCATGTCTTGCACGCGCTGGGGCGAGGCTGCCTGCCCCAGCGCGCGTTGTTGGAGATATCAGAAGTCGGCGGCCAGGCGCAGGCCGACGGTCCTGGGTGTGATCAGGGTCGCCAGTCCGGTCGCGTTGTAGCCGTTACCGCCCGAGTAGTAGGCGAGGCCCTGCGAGTCCGTGAGGTTTTTGCCGTAGAGCTCGAGGGTGTAGGGCCCTTTCTTGATCCCGGCGTGCAGGGAGAGTGTATCGTAGGACGGCAGCTTCACGTGAGGATCACCGAGCGAGGTCGACGAGAAGTCGTTGTAACGAGACCCCGTGAAGGTCCAGGAGCCGCCGACGAAGGCCTTATAATCGCCGATGGGGTTCCACTGGTAGTCGGCGTTGAGGGTGTTGCTCCACTTAGGAACATAGGGCAGGTCGTCCCCGGTGTGCGCACCCAGACCCGGTGCGTCTGCAGTGAGGTGGGCCTCGGTGTAGGCTCCGATCAGACCAAATGTCAGGCCGTGGATCGGCGCCCATTCCAGGTTCCATTCGAGACCCTCGCTCGTCGCACTCCCGGCATTGCCAACCACTCCGTAGGTCTGACCCGTCGTCGGGGAGACGAAGTTCGTCGAGATCTGGATTTGTGACCAGTCAACGTAGTAGGCGGCGACGTCGATGCTTACTGTGTGGTGGAGAAGCGCACTTCTGACGCCTACTTCGTAGTTGATCGTCGAATCCGAATGATAGGTCAGCGGAAAATCCGCCGGAGCGCCGGGGATGATCAGGTTGGGACCGCCCGGGCGATAGCCAGTCGCGACGCGAGCGTAGACCAGGGTGTCACGGGTGACGTGCCAGCGCGGCGCCACAGACCAAGTGGTCGAGCTCTCGTCCGACTTGATCAGAGGCAAGGCGGTGGTGGGTCCATTGAGCACGCAGCATTCCAAGGTGATGTGAGAAATCTCTTGGTTGCCCGAGGTCCGCGCCCCAACGGCGACGTCGAATTTCGGCGTCAGATAGTAATCGACTTGTCCGAACACCGCCCATTCTTCGTATCGCGATGGCAGGAAGGCGCCGCCGGCCGCGGGCGAAAGAACGGTTGACGGAGCTCCCGATGCCGGTTGGGCGAGGGCGTCGTAGAACTGATTGAAGGTCACGTCTTCCCGGGTCACGAAGGCGCCGACCAGCCAGTCCATCTGATGACCGAACAGCTGTAATCCAGGCTCGGACGTCAGCCGGAATTCCTGGTTCGTCTTGTTGACGGATTCGAGCTCGCGGGCCCTGAGCGAGGTCGGCTGGCCATAGAGGCCGTCGAGGGTTTGGCCAATGGTGACGCCCGGCGCGACCAGTGTGGGCGTATAGTCGTCGACGAATGAGTTCTTGACGGTGCCGAAGCTGGAGATCGAAGACAACTTCGCCCAGTGCAGATCGTATTCTACATCGGCGGTGTAATAGGTGATGGTGTTTTTTATCGTCGGCTCGATGTATTTGCTCTCGTTGTAGCCGTTGGCGAGCGCGAACGGATTCGCCGGCGTGGATGCCGGATAGAACGCCGCACCTACGACGTTGACCTCGTTGTCACCGTCAGCGTGCAGGGTCTGCTGCATGAGGCCAAGCCGGATCGACAAATCGTTTGTTGGCGTGACCAGCAGCGAAACACGACCGCCGAGCTTGCGGGCCTGGTTGATGTCGTGCGTCTTGAGCAGCGGGTTGTCGATGTAGCCCGGCGTTTCTTCATCGAAGCCGGTGATCCGCAGGGCTGCCTTGTCCTGCCAGAATGGCAGGTTTACGTAGCCTTTCACCGACCCGCCGTCGCCACCATGGGCGACCGTGGATGCGCCGACCTCGATGCCCGCATGGTAGCTGTGGAGATCGGGCGGATTGGTGACGTACTTGACCACGCCGCCTTCGGCGGTGGCCCCATAAAGAGTACCTTGTGGCCCCTTCAAAACTTCGACGCGCTGCAGGTCGTAGGTGTCGAGATTGGTGGAAATGAGGGCCGCTTTGTTGTCCGAGCCCGAAAAGCTCAAGGGAACATCATCGATCAGGGTGGCGACCGTTGCGCCTGTGCCGCCCGAGTTTTGACCCCGTAGAATCTCGCGATTCTGGCCGGGGGCCTGCTCCTGCACATTGAAGCCCGGAACTTGCGCGGCGAAATCGGTGAAATCGAACTCCTGGCGCGTCTGCATCTGGGCGCCGCTGACCGCGGTGATGCCCTCGGCGACATCGTGCAACTTCTCTATCCGTTTGTTGGCGGTGACCACCACCTCTTGAACCGTCGACGGCGTGGACGTGGGCTCTTCTGCGATGGCCTGACCCGCACTAAGGATTCCACTGGCGGCAGCACCGCAGACCAGCACTCGTTTAAGGATAACGCCTCTCAACGGCATGATCACCGCCTCCCTCTATTATTCGGGCTCCGCCATTGATTGGTCAGACCCTATTCCCCCCGTACTTGCCGAGCCGCGCTCTATATGGGCGTATTTGTCTCTGCTGGGACACGATATCCCTCGTTAGAAAACTGTCAAGCTGGTCGCGGATAATAAAAAACTGCTTTAAAAGCAATTGGCTAGATAAATAGCCAGCTCGGAATTGGCCAAATGGCGCACCTGTGACGGTCGCGTGAGCCTATACGGGACAGGAGGGCGTGAACCGTCCCCGTTCTTAACGGGGCGGGCGGGGCGTAAAGCTACATGCGCCAGGCGCCTCGCTCAATGCGCTTGCCACTCATGCTCAATCGAGCGTTATCCCGTTGACACAAATTCTCATTTCAGGTCACTCTCGCGCCTGAACGGGCACTCGAAGCGAAAATTCGCCCGAGACCGGTCAGTCTTTGATTTTATTGACGCCAGTCTGGGGAGTCTACGATGCGTCTAAGCAGATCACGGTCGCGCCGTTTCGCGGTCGCGGCGGCAGGTCTCGCGCTTCTCTGTGTAGATGGGACGTCCCTGGCGGCCGCGGCTGATCCGGCACCCGAAACACAAGCCCCAGTCAAACAAATGTTCGACGTGCGTACGCCGATGCGAGACGGTGTAGAATTGTCGTCCGACGTCTGGTTGCCCGACGCAGACGGCAAATACCCCGTGATTTTAGTGCGACTGCCCTACATTAAGACGACCGAATTCCTGAAATCGGCCGAGTTCGGAGCATATTTCGCACGGCATGGCTACGCCTATGTCGTTCAAGACACGCGTGGCCGGGGGGACTCGGACGGCAAGTTCGACTTCTATTTTCCTGAAGCTAAAGACGGCTACGACTCGATCGAATGGCTGGCGCGCCAACCCTGGTCGAACGGCCGCGTGTGCATGATGGGGGTCTCCTACCTGGCCACCGTGCAGTGGCTCGCCGCCAAGGAGAAGCCACCCCATCTGGTCTGCATCGCCCCTACCTCGCCCAACGGCCGCTATCTCGACGAGGCGCCGACCATCGGTGGGGCCTTCTTGATGTCGTGGGCTTTACATTGGATCGACGATACGTCTGGACGGATCAGCGAAGGTGCTGACGCTGCCGCGACCGACTGGACAAAGGTCTACGCCCATCGGCCTTTGCTGACGATGGACGAAGCCCTGGGCCGTCGCATGCCCCTTTACCGGAATATGCTCGCACACGATACGCTCGATGACTATTGGAAGCCCATCCAGCTCGGTCCGGATGACTTCAGCAAGATCGATATTCCGGTGATGACCTACACGGGATGGTTCGACGGCGACCAAACCGGCGCACTCTATTACTGGCAGGGCATGCACGCCCGAAAAGGCGGCGCCCGTGATGAATACCTCGTCATCGGCCCCTGGACCCATATTCAGAGCTACCTCGGAGGCAGCGAGAAGATCGGTGATCTCGACCTTGCGAAGGATGCGGTTATCGATAACAAAGCCATGCACTTGGCCTTCTTTGACCATTATCTCAAACAGTCTACGGATCGGCTCGACTGGCCCAATGTCCGAGTCTATGTCACCGGGGCGAATGTTTGGCGTAGCTTTGACGCTTGGCCTGTGCCCGGCGGGCATGAGGCGCGAATCTATCTGACCAGCGGCGGCCGCGCAAACACCGCTGACGGGGACGGTGCGCTGGAGTGGAGCGCCGCCTCAGGCGCGCCGGATGCTTACGCGTATGATCCGAAGTCGCCCGTCCCGATGGAGTTGGACTATTCGACGTTCGCGGGCGATCGGCGCAAGGTCGAAGGGCGGCAGGACGTGCTCGTCTACACCTCAAAGACGCTCGATAAGCCCGTAGAGATCATCGGCGAGGCGGCCGTCGAGCTCTACGCCGCCAGCGATGCGCGCGACACTGACTTCGTCGCGACGATTTCGGACGTGCAGCCCAACGGGGAGGCGATCCTGCTGGGATCGCGACCGGTCGGCGCCGTGCGCGCTCGTTATCGTAATGGACGGTCGGCCACGCCCCAACTCCTCACGCCGGGCGAGGTCGTTCGCTATCGCATCCAGCTCGGCGCCATCGGCCACGCGTTCCTACCGGGGCACAGGATCCGCATCGACATCTCCTCCAGCGCGTCGCCAATGTATAATCCCAACCAGAATACGGGAAATCCGATCGCGACCGACACGGAATGGAAAACCGCCCACCAGCGAATTTTCCACGACAAGGACCATCCCTCAGCCTTGGTTTTACCGATCGCGCCACCGAACTGACAGGGCCCGATGCGGGGCTACGGTCGCGGCGCCTCCTTCGCCGGCGTCGCAGCTGGCGGAGTCGGCGCGCAGGTTCTCGCTGGTCCAGGCCGTCCCTGACGTGCCGATACGGCCCGAAGCGCCGGCAAGACGATGGCGTGCGAGGTCAGTGAGGCGCCGTCCAAGCTTCGGTGGATGCGCGGGGGGCTCGGCCTCCCGATCGCGCTCGAGGGCGTGATCGACGGAACCAAGCCCATCCCCATACGCTGTCCGTGGCTTTCGATTCACCGGGTGCACAATAATCTCATCGAGAACGCCGTTCGCTACCGGAGCCGCGTCGGCGTCATGGTGAGCCGCACTTAGGCCTGGCTCGACGCCGCCCCTTGCCTCGAGCCCAGGTCCGCCGCAGGTCGGCGTGGCGCCTCCCGAGCACGGCTCACCGTGATTTGGAGTTCGATGTGGCAATTCAGCCTGGCCGCTCTTCCCGCGGCCTGGAATGGGTGCGATCCGCCCCTTGGCTCACGCAACTTGGACCTGTGCAGGAGGACGGCGATCTGGAGGCGCGCGAGGCCAAGATTCGCCGCCTGGTCGAGGCCAACATCATCGGCATCGTGGTCTAGACTCGGGACGGCCGCATCGCTGAGGCCAACGACGCCTCCTGGCCATCGTGGGATACGGCCGCGAGGAGGTGCTGTCGGGGCGCATTTGCTGGATCGACATCACCCCACCCGAATGGACCGAGGTAGACGCGGGAGCAATGGCCGAAATCCGGGCGACGGGACGCTGCGCCCCGTTCGAGAAGGAATATGTCCGCAAGGATGGCGACCGTGTCCCGGTGCTGGTCGGCGCCGCGGCGTTCAGCGAAACCTCCGAAGCGAGCGTGGCCTTCGTGCTCGATCTATCAGAGCGCAAGCAGGCGGAAGAGCGCCTAAAGGTGATGGTGGACGAGCTGAACCACCGGGTGAAGAACACCCTGGCCACCGTCATGAGCATGGAGTCGCAGACTTTTCGCTCGAAGGCTTCCCCGGAAGGTTTCCGTGAGGCCTTCCAGGGCCGACTGAAGGCCCTGGCGAAAACCCACGATATCTTAAACCGCACCTTCTGGACCCGCGTCCAACTATGGGATCTGGCGGAAGAAGAGGTGATGCTCATCGCCGGCAGGGACGCGGGATGCGTGGAGCTCGCCGGAAACGACGTGCGGCTCGGGCCAATCTTGGCGGTGACACTGGGCATCGCGTTCCACGAGCTGGCGGTCAACGCGGCCAAGTACGGTGCATTCTCGGTCCCGGGCGGCCGGGTTCTGATCTCCTGGTGGTCCGGCGAGCCCGGGCGGCTGCACCTGGAATGGCGAGAGATCGGCGGCCCTCCCGTCCGACCGCCGCTGCGCCGCGGCTTCGGCTCGAAGATGATCGAGCAGACTTTGGCCTCCGAGCTGCGTGGCAAGCTGCATCTCGACTTCTCGCCGCAAGGTCTGCGCTGCAGCATGGACATGGCGTTGGACTATGTGTCCGCGCATTGAGGCTAAGCGGGCGAGGCCTGCGAAGTAGCGACTCGGATTCGTGGTTCAGGCGTTGGCGGCGATCGCAGACGCCGCCAGCGACGGCCTACCCTTGTGTTCGGCAGGGAAGCGGATTTCGGCCGCGCGTATGATCGACGCCATTGGATGTTGAGATCCGGCGCACCTGCCGTTAACGAGCCGCAAGGCCTTTCGCTTTTTTCGTATTTGCTTGCGTTTTTTTCGATTTTACCCTATATTCCGGGCATGAAGAGAGCCATCAAAACGACTGAAGCCGTGAGCCAGCCCGTGCGAAACGCGGCTGGCCGCGCTCTGACGCGCTTGCGCGCGGGGGGCACCCTCGTCGTCGAGGGGGGCCACGAACGCATCGACCTGCCTCTCGGCATCTCCCGCAAGGTCGAGGCGCTCCTGGTTGCCTATGCCGAAGGGCAAAGCCCGTCCGTGCTGGCGCCCGAGGACGACCTGACCACCCAACAGGCTGCCGATCTCCTCGGACTGTCCCGCCCGACCGTCGTCAAAATGATGGATGCGGGCCGGCTACCCTACCAGAAGCCCGGCGCGCACCGCCGGGTGCGGCGCGCGGATCTGGAAGCCTTCCAAGCAGCGCTTAAGCGTGACCAGAGGGGAGCTTTGGCGGAGCTCTCCGCCCTGGGCCAAGAGATGGAGCGGGAAGCGCGTGAAGATGGGAGCTTTGACGATGACATGATCTGACCATCGAGCCCCGGCGGGCGCGACAACCCTGATTTTTACTCACAAAATGAGCTGTAAACATGACGATATACTGAGAAAGCGCGGAGCGCGGAAGGCCAGCACCCATAATGACAACGAAATATCTACTCGACGCCAACGTCTTATATTCCTATACTTTAAGAGATATTTTCATAACCCTCGCGACTCGAGGACTACGAATCCACTGGAGCACCCAGATCGAGACCGAATTTGTCCGGGCTCGAGGTCGTAAATCCCCAGAGCAGGCCATCAAAGCCAAAGCCGTGGTCGGTCTTATGCGGCGAGCCGTTCCGGACTGGAAGGCCTCGGCCAGCCGAGCCTATATCGCTAGCTTGGACCTGCCTGACCCTGACGACCGGCACGTGCTGGCCGCGGCGATCCAGGCCGGCGCACAGGTCATCGTGACGGACAACCGGCGGGATTTCCCCCCGGCCACTCTGGAGGCGCACGGCATCACGCTCATGAGCCCGGACCAGGTGTTGTGCAGTCTGCACGATGCAGATCCCGAGGGCATTGTTGCGGCTGCGGCCGAAATGCGCGCCCGGATGGTCAACCCGTCTCGCTTCCCGGGTGAGTGGCTCGAACGCCTCGAGGCAGCGGGCGCTAGAGCGCTCGCGGGTCGCCTCCGGCCATTTTCCGCGAGGCTGTAGCGCAATGCGGTGCGGCCCGGCGCTCCTGCGCGCCTGCCGCACCGCCGGCGCGCAGCCCTCTGGGCGGCGCAGGTTCACCTAAAGCTACGTCACCGCTCGGGCGATCGGGATGAGCGTTCAGGCGCATGATCGCCTGACGCCGAGGTAGTCGCCGCAGCCCCGAGGCAGGTGAACCGCCAAGGCAAGACCTCGGCGGCACCTTCGCCGTCAACCCTGGATCTGTTTGATCGCTAGCCGCGCGGATTTGCGAACCTCCGGGTCGGCGTCGTCGGCCGCCTCGTTGAGCGAGGGAAGGGCCTCGGGATCGCGAAGCTCGCCGAGCCCAAGCGCCGCTTCCTTCCTCAGGTTGCTGATGGTGTGGGCTAAGAGCGTGATCAGGGGTGGGACCGCACGCCGGTCGCCAAGTCGGCCCAAACTGCGTGCCGCCCGCAGGCGCACCTGCCAGTAGGGATCCTCCAGGCGAGCGAGCAGGGGGGCGACGTCGATCCCCTTAGGCGCCTTGGCGAGTGTCGTGGCCGCTTCCTCGCGCACACGCCAGCTCACGTCCTCCAGGATCGCGCTCAGCGCTTCCAGGACAACCGGTTTCCCGGCCGCGAATCCGACGGCGCCCACGGCGGCGCGGCGCACCTCCTCGGACGGGTCGGCCAGAGCCAGCTGGAGCAGGGGCTCGACGGCTGGATCGTGCCTCAGATAGCCCAGGACACCGATTGCCTCGCGGCGCACCTCGGGGTCGCCGTCCTGCAGGTGGGCCGTGGCGGCTAGGGCGCACTTGGGACAGCGCAATTCGCGCAGGGCGCGCAGGATGGCCGCCCGCCCGGCCGCCTGGCTTTGTCCCAACGCCGGGAGAAGCCAATCAGCGGACGCGGGATCCTTCAGTTCCGCCAGGCTTTCGCCCGCGGCCTGACGCACCCTCTCGTCCTCATCGCCCAGCGCCAGCACAAGGCCCAGCACCGCCGCCTCGGTCTCCACCGCCTTCAGGCCCGCGGCCGCTTCCAGCCTGACGGCCGCCGACGGGTCGCGAAGCGCGGTGACAAGCAGCGGGATCTCGTCGTCGTCGGCGAAGGCGGCGAGCTCGAGGATGGCGATGCGGCGCACTTCCGGATCAGCCGAGGCGCAGCGGTCCTCCAGGGTCATTCAGATCTCCAGATCGAGGCGCCGGCTCAGGCGGCGGCGAGCGGCGAAAGGCGACGAAGGGGCTGGGTCCGCTCGTCGGCCAAGAGGTCGATGCACTGCCGTTTGAGCACGGCGAACTCCGGGGCGGTGAGGATGTCCAACGAGCGCGGGCGCGTGAAACCGATCGGCAGGTCCGCAACGATGCGGCCTGGGCGGGCGCTCATCACCAGCACGCGGTCCGCTAGGAACAACGCCTCGTCGATATCGTGCGTGATGAAGACTACGGTGGTGCGCACGCGGCTCCAAGTGTCCAGCAACTGGCGCTGCATCAGGGCGCGGGTCTGGGCGTCCAGGGCGCCGAATGGTTCGTCCATCAGGAGCACGCGGGGCCGATTGACCAGCACCCGGGCGATCTCGGCCCTCTGTTGCATGCCGCCCGACAGTTCGGCGGGATGGAAGTCCGCGAAATCCTGCAGGCCGACGAGTTCGAGCATGGCTTGCGCCTGAGCCTGCCGTTCCGCCTTCCGCTGGCCGCGCATCTTGAGGCCGAAGGCGACGTTCTCCAGCACGGTCAACCAGGGGAACAGGGTGTGCTGTTGGAACACCAAGCCGCGATCCGGATGGGGCCGACCGACAGGCGCATCGTCGACCAGGATTTGTCCGAAGGAGGGGCGCACATGTCCGGCCAAGGCTCCCACGAGGGTCGACTTCCCGCAGCCGGACGGGCCGAGCAGACAGACGAAGGAGCCGGGCTCGATCTCCACGTCGATGGCTTGGATCGCATCGACCGCCCCCGCTCCGGCGCCCAGGCGGACGGTGAGGTCGCGAGCAGTCACGCGCCCGCTTAAGTTCTGGGGAAGGCTCACGACGGGATGGCTCCGATGCGGCGCCAGCCAGTGAACAGATCGCCCACGAGACTCACGGCCAGACTCGAGCCCATGCCCAACAGGCCGATAAGGATCATCCCCACCACCACGCTGGGATAGTCCTGGACGGTGTAGGACATCCAGGTGAAGTAGCCGATGCCGTATTGCCCCGAGATCATCTCCGCCGTGACGAGGCAGAACCAGGCCGTGCCCATGCCGATCACTAGGCCCGTGACGATGCTGGGTAGGGCGGCGGGCAGCACCACCTCGGTGAACAGCGCCCGTGGGCCGGCCCCGAGACTGCGAGCCGAGGCGACCAGCCGCCGGTCGACGCCCTCGACGCCGTGGATGGTGTTGAGCAGCACTGGAAACAGGGCCCCCAGGAAGGTGATGAACACCATCGAACCTTCGGAGGAACGGAACATCAGGATCGCCAGCGGTATCCAGGCGACCGCCGGTATGGGCCGGACCACTTCCAGGGGCGGCATGGCGAGGTCCTTCATCAGGCGGATACGCCCGACGCCCAGGCCAAGGGTCGTCCCGACCACGCCTGCGATGGCGAATCCGGACAGGACTCGCCACAGGCTGGCTCCGAGGTGATGCAGCGCGGCGGGTGTCTGGACGAAGGCCCAGGCGCTTTGCGCCGTCTCAACCGGCGAGGGAACGTTGCGGAAGGTAACCAGCTCCAGGTCGGCATGGGTGATGCTGGCCAGTTGCCAGAGGACCACACAGGCGCCGATCGATGCGGCGGCAAGGCCGCCCGATCGCCATGATCGCCTGGGCGCCGGCGTGCGGCGGGCCACCCTGCCGGCCTCGCGGCCCCGCGCCGTGGTGGAGACGAGAACGTCCACCATGGTCAGGTTCCGATAGCGGCGCGCACGCCCGCGAAGTCCGTCACCCTGCCGCCATGCACCTTGGCGAAGGCCTTAGCCTGCGAAGGCAGGAGGAAGGCGTCAACACGCTGGTCGGGGCCGAGAGTGAAGGCGGCGCTGGAGGCGAGGAGCTTGATGCCGGTGTCGCGATCCTGGGCGTAGACGATCCGCGCTGGCTTGCCGCCTTTTTCCAGCGCCGCGAGGTCGCGCAAGGCGTTTTCGGGGCTGGCGTAGGCTCGCACCGTAGGCTCGCCCTTGAGCCAGACCTGGGCCACCCGTTCCATCAAGACGATCGGTGCGCCGGTGAGGGCGTCCTTGGCTACAAGCGGCGAGCGTTCTCGGTTGGCCAGGGCCTTGTCGTAGTCGAGCCCGGTCTCCTGGAAGGCGCGGCGGATGTAGGAATCGGCGATGAATCGGTCGGCGTCGACCGTCACTGCCTCGCCCTTAACCAGGGTCAGGGTCTGCGCCGCCGTTTTGAGCGCTTGGCGGTATTCCGGTTTCCACGTCAGGTCGCGGGTCTGCAGGCCGAGCGGCCCGTGGAATAGGTAGACCACCTCAGCCTCGATGCCGGTCAACTTGGCTACCAGTTCCGAATGCTTTTCCGGCTCCTGCTGGAACAGCCGATCGGCTTCAAGCGCCGCCTTTTGGTAAGCGACCACGATCTCAGGATGCTTGGCCGCATAGTCAGCGTCGACCAGCGAGCCGTGGAAAGTGGGTGTGGCCGCCTGGGATCCGTCGAAGATCTTCCGGGCGAAGCCGCGGTAGGGGTAGAGGTCGGCGAAGGGCACGAAATCTGCATGGGCGTCGATCGTGCCGGCGCGCAGGGCTGTGCCGGCCACCTCCGGCGCCTGGGTGGAAATGGTCACATCCCTGCCGGGCGTCCATCCCAGGTCGCGGACGGCGCGCAGAAGCATGCCGTGGGCGGTTGAGGCGAACGGGACCGAGATGGTCTTGCCCTTCAACTCCGCCAGGCTTTGCACCTTTGAGCCTGCGGGCACGATCACGCCGTTGCCGCTGCCGCGCAGGCTGCCGCAGAGCACATTGAGGAACAGGCTGTGGCGGCGCGCCTTCTCGAAGGCGGCTCCGTTGAACACGCCCGGAAAGTCGGCCATGGCCCCAAAGTCGAGCTTGCCCGCCACCATCTCGTTGGTCAGCGGGGCGCCCGAGGTGAAGTTCCGCCACTGGATATCGTAGTCGGCGCCCTTGTAGGCGCCATCCCGCGGAAGGTGCTTCTCGAGCAGCTTGAGTTCGCGGATCAGCAGGCCGCCGGTGGCGCAGTTGATCGTGGTGTCCTGCGTGCCCAGGGCCACGCGGATCGGCGCGGCTTTCGCGGCCCGCGAGCAGGCCGCAAACGGTAGGACCGTGGCGCCGAGGGCGCCAGCGCCCAGGCCCAAGAGGGAGCGTCTGTCGGGGTTCATGACAGCGGCCGGCGTCAGCGAAGGAGGTATGGAATGTCGACCGTGATCGCGTTGGTCGGGCATTCCTTTTCGCAGGGTAGGCAGTACCAGCACTCGTCGTGGCGCATGTAGGCCTTGCCAGTGGTCTCGTCGATCGCCAGGACGTCCAACGGGCAGACCATGATGCAGACGGTGCATCCCTTGTCGGCAATGCAGGCGTCGAGGTTGACGCGGACCGGTACGCTCGTAGGCGCGAGTGCAGTGGGCATGGAGGAGCTTTCGTCGGTTGATCAGGCCGCGGCCGGCGCCGCTTCGCGGCGAAGGCGGCTGTAGGCCGTCATCTCCGAGGTCTCGATGGGCACGATGTAGGAAGCGACCGGCCGGGTAAGGGCGGTCATGGCCCCGTCCTGCTTGCGAAGTTGGACGTGGCAGAACCAGGCGTCGTCGTCGCGCTCGGGATAGTCGACGCGGGCGTGGTAAAGTCCCCAACGGCTTTCCGTGCGGAACAGCGAGGCGCGCGCCGCCATCTCGGCGCAGTCGCGGATGGCGTGTACTTCCATGGCCCGCATCAGCTCGTGTGGGCCGGGCGCGGCGAGCCGGTCGAGGTCTTCCCGGATCTGCTCGAACCGCTCCAGGCCAATCTCCATCTTGCGGGTCACCTTGGGCGGCTGCAGGTAGTCGTTGACCATCCGCCGGAGCTTGTATTCGACCTGGGCAGGCGGCAGGCCGTCTTTGCGCCCGAGCGGGGCAAGCACCCGGGCCCGTTCCGCCGCCACCTGGCCGGCGTCGAGCTCGGGTAGGGCGGTGCCGGCGCAGAGCGCGGCTGCGCTCTCGCCGGCCAGCTTCCCGTAGACGAAGGCGCCGAGCATGTAGTTGTGCGGCACACAAGCCAAGTCGCCGGCGGCGTAGAGGCCTGCCACCGTGGTCGCGGCCTGTTCGTCGACCCAGACGCCCGACGCCGAGTGCCCGCTACACAGCCCGATCTCGGAGATGTGCATCTCCACCATCTGGGCGCGGTAATCCGTTCCGCGGCCCTCGTGGAAGCGGCCCCGGCTCGGGCGCTCGTTGGTGTGCAGGATCTGTTCGATGGTGGCGATGGTCTCCTCGGCCAGGTGGTCGAGCTTGAGGAAGACCGGCCCGTTGCCGCCTTGGAGTTCGTTGTAGAACTCCATCATCATCTGGCCGCTCCAGTAGTCGCACTCGATGAAGCGCTCCCCCTTGGCGTTGGCGGTATAGCCGCCGAACGGGCCGGTGACGTAGGCGCAGGCCGGGCCGTTGTAGTCCTTGATCAGCGGGTTGATCTGGAAGCATTCGATACCCGACAGCTCAGCCCCAGCGTGGTAGGCCATGCTGTAGCCGTCACCGGCGTTGGTCGGGTTCTCATAAGTCCCGAAGAGATAGCCCGAGGCCGGCAGGCCTAGGCGGCCGGCCGCACCGGTGGCTAGCACCACGGCCTTGGCCCGCACCACGTGGAACTCCGCCGTGCGGCAGTCGAAGGCCATGGCCCCGGCGATCTGACCGTTTGGCCCCGTCAGCAGGCGCGTGACCACCAGGCGGTTGGACATCTCCACCCGGGCGCGCTTCAGACGGCGGTAAAGCACCGTCTTGATGCTGTGTCCCTCGGGCATGGGCAGGACATAGGTGCCCATGTGATGCACCTTGCGCATGGCGTAGTCGCCGGTCTCGTCCTTCTCGAACTTCACGCCCCAGCGATCGAGTTCTTCGATCATGGCGTAGCTGCCCTGAGCGTAGGCCATGACTGTCGTCTGGTTGACGATGCCGTCGTTGGCGATGGTGATTTCCTTGACGTACTGTTCGGGCGTGGCGAAGCCGGGGACGATGGCGTTGTTCAGGCCGTCCATGCCCATGCAGATGGCGCCGCTGCGGCGGACGTGGGCCTTCTCCAGCAGCAGGACGTCTAAGGCCGGATTGGCCTCCTTGGCCTTGACGGCGGCCATGGGGCCGGCGGTGCCGCCGCCGATGACCAAGACGTCGACCGTGCGGACGATGGCTTCGGTCATTGATGGGCCCCTTCCTGTCGCGAGAGGCGCAGGCGGTATTGGAACGCGTCGCCTCGGAAATAGAGGCGTTCGAAATCGAGGGCCTCCCCGCTGGCTCGATGGGTCAGCCGTTCGATGCGCAACAAAGCGCCGCCTTCCGGTACCGTCAGGATGCGCGCCAGTTGCTCGTCCGCCGCGACCGCATCGATCTGCAGGTCCGCATGACCGAGGGGGATGGAGAACTCGTTTTCCAGGATTGCGAAGATGTCGCGGCCGGCCAGGTCCTCATGGAACAGACGTTGGCCCTCGGCGGCTGGCAGATAGGTGACCTCGTAGGAAATGGGCTCGCGATCGACCAGGCGGACGCGCTGGATCTCGGCAACGTCGTCTCCCGGGGCCAGGGCGAGACGCGCGGCGATGGTAGGCGAGGCCTGGACGACCTGCTGGCTCAGCACCCTGTTGCGCACCTCGTGGCCCAGCCGCTCCATGGCGGCGGCGAAGCCTTCAAGCTGGGTCAGGGGCTGGAATGTCTTGGGCTTGGAGACGAAGGCCCCTTTCCCCGCCACCTTGAAGATCAGGTTTTCGCGCTGCAGGTCGCTCAAGGCCTGGCGTACGGTGATGCGGCTGACCTTGAACATGGCGCCGAGTTCGCTTTCCGACGGAAGCTGGGAATGGGGCTCGAGAACGCCATCGAGGATCTGGGCGCGCAGATGCTCGCGGATGCGGCTGTAGAGGGTCGATGGCGTGGAGAGGGTCATCTCGGAACTCATGATGACCTGTTATGACAAGCTTTTAATCCTATAGGCAGAGTAGGTTTTCTAAGCGCTCTGTCAGAATTGCGCTGGTGAAGCCCGTGTTCAAATTGGTCAGCGAATGAGCGCTTTGCGGATCGATCTCAGAGTCCGCGGGGGGGGGGGCATCCAGAAATCCCGCGGCCGGGTCCGGTTTTAGAGCTCGCCGGCCGCTCGAACGGACAGAGTCGGATGGGTCACCGGTCGTTCGCCAGGGGGAAGTAATTGAAGTAGGGCTGCGCCTCCTGCAGCACCCGCGCCACGCTGGGCCGCGCCTTCAACCGTTCCAGATAGGCCGTCAGCTGCGGCCAACCCGCCAGCGAGACCGCATAGTCGGCATAGTAGAGCGCCGGAAGCGCTGCGCAGTCAGCGAGCGTAAAGGTCTCGCCCGTCGCCCAGGTCCCGGCGATCATCGGCGCGACGAGGTCGTATCCCTGGCGCAGGGCGCCGCGGGCCCGGTCAGCGCCGAACGGATCGCGCCGACCCTCCGGGCGCAGCCGCTCGCTGACGATCTGCTGCAGCGGTAGGCGGATGTAATTGTCGATCAGCCGATCCAGCAGACGAACCTCTCTAGCCTGATCGGGGTCAGCCGGGACCAGCGCCGCCGCGGCTGGATAATTCGTAAGACCGTATGTCCGCTGAGCCGGGGTGGCTCGCCCTACACTGCGTCTTCGAGGGTTGCTCGGAGAGGCCGAGCCGATCCTCACCGCAGGAGGACGAGCCGTGGGGCAGTGTAGCGAGGTTTT
>JBARAK010000233.1:0-20294 GCA_049791955.1 Caulobacteraceae bacterium | reverse complement strand
CCGCATCCGTGCTCGCCAGTTCGCCGACGCGGTGGCCCGGCGCGACGTGGGACGCGCGGCCGTCCGCCTGCCGCTGATCGTCTGGCCCAGCGTCCTCGCCCTGATCGCCGGCCTGGCGACGGCCATGATCCACGCCCACGAACGACAGGCGTCCGAGGCGCTGTTCACCCTGGCGCTGCTGGCCTTCTTCCTGCGCGACCTGGGGGTGATCGCCTGGCGGCGCTTCGCCCGCAATGGCGCGCCCGGAGACCTGGGCGTGGTGCTGAGCCTGGGCGCGCTCTACGTCCTTGGCGGTCTGAGCGGACGGCTGTTCGGCGGGGCGGAAGGCCAGGCGACCTTCCTGCCCAGCGAAGCTTTGCCGGGCCTGAGCGCGATCATGGGCCTGATCGAAGCCATCGCCATATGGGCGCTGGCCGCCTACCGGATCAGCCGGCCGACGCGAGGCCGAGCGATTCACAAACCTAAGCGCACAATAGCCCCATCCGCGCCGCGGAAGCCGCTATCAGCAACGCCTACGCCTTCATCGTCCCCCCCTCCTCCCGAAGGAGAAGAGGAGAACGATCGGTCGCTATAAGCTGCTCAGCCGACCGCCGCGCGCTGTGGCGCGGAAAGGCGCTGGGCCTTGAGATGCTCGGCCACCAGGAACGCCAGCTCCAGCGCCTGATCCGCGTTCAGGCGGGGGTCGCAGTGGGTGTGGTAGCGATGGGACAGCTCGTCCTCGGTCAGGGCCCGGGCGCCGCCCAGGCACTCGGTGACGTTCTGGCCGGTCATCTCCAGGTGCATGCCGCCCGGGTGTACGCCTTCGGCCTGGGCGATCTCCACGAAGGTGCGGACCTCGCTCAGGATGCGCTCGAAGGGGCGGGTCTTGTAGCCGTTGGCCGCCTTGAGCGTGTTGCCGTGCATCGGGTCGGTGGACCACACCACTTGGAAGCCCGCCCGCTTGGTAGCGCGCATCAGCTGCGGCAGGCGGCTGGCGATCTTGTCCGAACCGAAGCGGCCGATCACCGTCAGCCGGCCGGGCTCGTTGGCGGGATTGAGCGCCTCGATCAGCGGTAGCAGGTCTTCCGGCTCCATGGTCGGGCCGCACTTCAACCCGATCGGGTTCTTGATCCCCTTCATGAACTCCACGTGCGCGCCGTCCAGCTGGCGGGTGCGCTCGCCGATCCACAGCATGTGGGCCGAGGTGTCGAACCACTCCCCGCCCTGGCTGTCGACACGGGTCATGGCCTCCTCGAAGCCTAGCAGCAGGGCTTCGTGGCTGGTGAACACCTCCACCCGCTTCAGGTCGGGGTGGGTTTCCGGAGTGACACCGACCGCCGACATGAAGGCCAGCGCCTCGGTGATCTTGTCGGTCAGTTCGCGGTAACGCGCGCCCAGCGGGCTGTCGTCGACGAAGCCGAGCGTCCAGCCGTGGATATTGTGCAGGTCGGCATAGCCGCCGCCAGCATAAGCGCGCAGCAGGTTCAGGGTCGAGGCGGCCTGGCCGTAGGCCTTGATCAGGCGCTCGGGATCAGGCGTGCGGGCCGTAAGCTCGAACTCCTGCCCGTTGATGTTGTCGCCCCGGTAGGACGGCAGGGTCACCCCGCCGATCGTCTCGGTCGGTTCCGAGCGCGGCTTGGCGAACTGGCCAGCGATGCGGCCGACCTTCACCACCGGCTTGCCAGCCGAGAAGGTCAGCACCACCGCCATCTGAAGGATCAGGCGGAAGGTGTCGCGGATGCTGTCGGCGTGGAACTCACGAAAGCTTTCGGCGCAATCACCGCCCTGCAGCAGGAAGGCCTCGCCCCGCGCGACGTTGCCGAGCAAGCTCTTCAGGCGACGCGCCTCGCCGGCGAACACCAGAGGAGGCATGGCGCGCAGCTTGTCCTCGACCCGGAACAGCGCATCCCCATCCGGATAGTCGGTGGGCATGTGCTTGGCGGGTTTCGAGCGCCAACTCGAAGGTGTCCAGCGCTGCATCGGAAAAGGCCTATTCCACGATCACTGAGGTTTTATTTGCCGCCGGATATAGGCTGAGGCGCTTTCCAACGCAAAGTCTTCCCGCCGCTGCGTGCGGCGGGCGTCACTCCGCCGCGATCAGTTCGCTCGGGACATACTTTTCGCGCATCGTCACCAGTTCCTCGGCGGCGGATGGATGCAGGGCGCAGGTGTCGTCCCATTGCGCCTTGGTCAGCCCGGCCTTCACCGCGATGGCGGCAAGCTGGATCATCTCCGGCGAATCCGGTCCGACGATATGACAACCGACCACCCTGCCGGTGTCGCCGTCCACGACGAGCTTCATCAGGGTCTGTTCCTCGTCGCCGGCGAAGGCGGTGCGCATGGCGCGGAACTTGGTGCGATAGATATCCACGTGGCGGAAGGTGTGGCGCGCATCGGCCTCGCTCATACCCACCACGCCGATGGGCGGTTGCGAGAAGACCGCGGTCGGGATGTTGGAGTGATCGAACTTGGTCGGGCGGTCGTTGTAGACCGTCTCAGCGAAGGCCACGGCCTCGCGGATTGCGACCGGCGTCAGGTTCACCCGGTCGGTCACGTCGCCGATGGCGAAGATGTGCGGCACGTTGGTCTGGGAGAATTCGTCGACCGCGACGGCGCCGCGTTCGTTCAACTCCATCCCCGACGCTTCCAGGCCCAAGCCCTTCACGTGCGGCTCGCGGCCGGTGGCGAACATCACCTGCTCGGTCTCGATCGTCAGGTTGTCGGTCAGGCAACTGCGGAAGCCACCCTCGATCTTCTCGATGCGCTCGTGCTGGCTGGCCAGCACCACCTTGAGGCCCTGCTTGCGCAGCTCACCAGCCAGGTGCGCGCGGACGTCTTCGTCGAAGCCGCGCAGCAGGTTCGAGCCCCGGTAGGCCAGGGTCACGTCCACGCCCATGCCGTGGAAGATGCAGGCGAACTCAACGGCGATATAGCCTCCGCCCACCACCAGGATGCTCTTCGGCAGCTTGGGCAGTTGCAGGGCGCCTTCGGAGGTGATGGCTAGGTCCGCGCCCGGCACGTCGTCAGGGATCTTGGGCCGGCCGCCGGTGGCGATCAGGATGCGCTCGGCCGTGATCGACTTGCCCTTCCCGACCAGTTCCAGCGTATGCGGGTCGACGAACTGGGCCCGCGCCTCGAACACGTCCACGCCCGCCTTCTTCAGGTTGGCGCTGTAGATACCGGACAGGCGGGCGATCTCCATGTCCTTGGCGGTCAGGAAGGTCGGCCAGTCGAACTTGGGCGTCTCGCAGCCGCTCCAGCCATAGCCCTTGGCGATCTCGAACTCGCGCGTGAAGCTTGAGGCGTAGACCATCAGCTTCTTGGGAACGCAGCCGCGGATCACGCAGGTTCCGCCGATGCGATATTCCTCGGCGATCGCCACGCGGGCGCCGCTCATCGCCGCCAGCCGCGCCGCCCGCACCCCACCTGAGCCCGCGCCGATGACGAAGAGGTCGTAGTCGTAGGCCATGGAATGCGTCCGTCCTTGCCGTTCACCGGCCGATATAGGCCATGCCCGTTAAACGCGTCAGAGGTGACGGGAGAAATCCATGCGACCGTGCAGGATACGCACGACGTCGATCCCATCCCGCATCATCCCTACGAAGCGGACTGTCCCTCTTTCCGCTTGCGCGGCGATAAAGGCGTCAAAATCAAAAAACGTCGGGGGGGCGCTGGTCTCTCCTTAGATCAAGGCCGCGCGCAGAGCAGCCAAGCCCGCTTCTCCTTCTTCCAACAAGCGCGCCCCTGCCCGCACCGTCGCATCCCATCAGGCCTTCAGCGTCCGCACCCCGCCTTCGCCACCCACCAGCGCCTCAGCCGCCAAACCCAGGAACAGGCCGTGCTCGACCACGCCGGTCAATTCCTTGAGCGCCGCCGCCAGTTCCTCGGCGTCGAGGATGACGCCACACGCGAGGTCATAGATCACATTGCCGCCGTCGGTGATCACCGGCGCACCGTCCTTCAGGCGTAGCTTGGGATCGGCCGAGACGCCCGCCGCCCGCAACGCCGGAACCATGCGCCGCGCGGTCGAGGCGTGGCCGAAGCCCACCACCTCCACCGGCAGGGGGAACCTGCCGAGCGTCTCCACCACCTTGCCCGCGTCGGCAATCGCCACGCAGCGGCGCGAGGCTTCCCACACCAGCTTCTCGCGCAGCAGCGCTGCTCCGCCGCCCTTGATCAAGGCCAGGCCGGGACCGATCTCGTCGGCGCCGTCGATGGTCAGGTCGATCTCGCCGGCGTCGTTCAGGTCCACCATGGGCAGGCCGCAGGCGCGGGCCTGAGCCTCGGTCGCCAGCGAGGTCGCCACGCAGCGGAGCTTCAGCCCCTCGGCTCGGGCGCGCTCGCCCAGGGCATCCACCAGGAAGGCGGCGGTAGAGCCGGTGCCCAGGCCGACGGTCATGCCGTCCTGGATCAGGCGGGCCGCGGCTTCCCCCACGGCGCGCTTATAGGCGTCGGCGCTCATCAGTCGTTCTTTCCTTCAGCCTTGCGCTTCGCCTGCTTGGTGGCGCGGAACTTCGCCGCCCAGCCCGGGCGGTCGGTCTGGGGACCGCGTTCCAGCGCCAGGGCGTCGTTCTCGACATCGCGGGTGATCACCGAACCCGATCCCGTATAGGCGCCCGCCCCCACCCGCACCGGCGCGACCAGGGCGGTGTTGGAACCGACGAACGCCCCGGCGCCGATGATGGTGCGGTGCTTATCGAAACCATCGTAGTTGCAGAAGATCGTTCCGGCTCCGAGGTTGGCGCGCGCGCCAACCTCCCCATCGCCGAGATAGGCCAGATGGTTGGCCTTAGCGCCCTCGCCCACTGTCACGTTCTTCACCTCGACGAAGTTGCCGATGTGGGCGTCGCGCCCGATGGCGGCTCCGGGCCGCAGGCGCGAATAGGGGCCGACGATGGCCCCGGCCTCTACCCTGGCGCCTTCGAGATGACTAAAGGCGCGGATCACCGCCTCGCCCGCGACCTTCACACCCGGGCCGAACACCACATAGGGCTCGATCACCGCGCCCGGTCCGACCTCGGTGTCATAGGCGAACATCACCGTGTCCGGCGCCGGCATGGCGACGCCCTCGGTCAGGGCCCGGCTGCGGCGGGCGCGCTGGAACTCGGCCTCGGCAGCCGCCAGCTCGGCCTGGGAATTCACGCCCAGCACCTTGGCCTCGTCGGTCAGCACCGCGCGCACAGAAAAGTCCGCCGCCCGCGCCAGACCCACGATGTCGGTCAGATAGTACTCGCCCTTGGCGTTGTGGTTGGTGACCGCCGCCAGCAGCTTGAACAGCAGCTCCGCAGGCGCCGCCAGCACGCCGGAATTGCAGACGGTGATCGCAAGCTCCGTGGCGGACGCCTCCTTGGCCTCCACGATCCGCTCCAGCGCGCCGTCCGCCCCCATGACCAGCCGACCATAGGCGCCCGGCTCAGCAGCTTCGAAGCCGAGGATGGCGAGCTCGGCGCCCGCTTCGCGCGCCTTGAACAGCGGCTCCACCGCCTCGGCGTCCAGCAGCGGGGTGTCGGCGTAGGCGACCAGCACGTCGCCGGTGAAGCCCTTCAGCGCCGCCTCGGCGGCGCGCACGGCGTGGCCGGTGCCGAGCGGCGGATCCTGGATACACACCGCAGCCTCGCCCAGCCGCTTGCGGGCATGCTCGGCCACCGCCGGGGAATGGGCCCCCGCCACCACCACGATCCGCTCCGCGCCCAAACCCTGGGCGGCGTCGATGGCGCGGTCCAGCATCGGCCGTCCGGCCAGCTTGTGCAGCACCTTGGGCGTGGGCGAACGCATCCGCGTGCCCTGCCCCGCCGCCAGAATCACCACGGCGCGCGGCGGCTGGAGGGTCGAGGACTGATCAGACAAAGGCTTGGCTCTCCGAAAGGCGCAACTTGAACTTGGGGGCGATTTAGCCGAAAGCCCCGCCAGTTTCGACGGCGAAAGCGAGCCTGCCCCCATGAGCCAGCCGGCATCCCCCCTGGAAGGCATGACCATCGCCTTCGACTTGGACGGCACTCTAGTGGACACCGCGCCCGACCTGATCGGCGCCCTGAACCTGACTCTGCTGGAGCGAGGCCTGCCCGCCGTCCCCGCCGACGCCGCCCGCGTGCTGGTGGGCCGCGGCGCCCGGATCATGATCGCCCGCGGCTTCGCCCTGGCCGGCCAGCCGGTGGAGGACGGAGAACTGGACGCGCTGACCGCCCGCTTCATCACCCTCTATCGCGACCGCATCGCCGACGAGAGCGTCCCCTTCCCCGGCATGACCAAGGCGCTGGACCAACTGGTCGCGGCGGGCGCGACCCTGTGCGTCTGCACCAACAAGCGGACCGAGCTGTCGGTGGCGCTGCTGGACGCGCTGGATCTGACCTCCCGTTTCGCCGTGGTGTTCGGCGCTGACCTCGCCCCCGCCGCCAAGCCCGATCCGCGCTGCTTCCTCGCGGCGCTGGAAGCGGCCGGCGGCGATCCCACCCGTTCACTGATGGTGGGCGATAGCGACAATGACGTGCTGGCCGCCCAGGGCGCTGGCGCGCCGGTGGTGGCGGTGACCTTCGGCTACACCGAAACCCCGGCCCGGGAGCTGGGCGCCGACGCAGTGATCGACCACTTCGATCAGCTCTACGACGTCGCCGTGCGCCTCCTGACCGAGCGGGCCAAAAACGCCGCCTGACCCCGTAAACCGTGCTTGCCCGGTCCGGCCGGCTCGTCTATAGACGCGCCTCCCGGCGCTTAAAGCCAAAGCGGACGCGTAGCTCAGCGGGAGAGCATCGCCTTCACACGGCGGGGGTCGTAGGTTCAATCCCTACCGCGTCCACCATCTATTCCTGCACTTGGATGGATGTATTTTCCCGCTTGGGAATGCCGCTAAATTATCTGGCTTGCTAGGGAAATCCGTTCCCACGACGCCAGGTCGTGCTCATCGTTCCGTTTCCAGACTGCTCGACGATATGGCCGTCCCACGGCGCGTTGACCGAAACATTGAACGGCTGCAGGCACTGGGGCATGCCTTCGCCGACGTTGGCTTCAGCCAGAAGCTGGCCGATGGACTTGTCCAGGCTGGGATCGCCCGTCGATCTGACGAACTGGATGCGTTGAAGAGCACCGACGCTATTGAACCAAAGGCGCGCCTGGACATGGAAGGGGCGGCCGTCCCCCTTCTCATGCTGGATGAAAGCGCTCCGAAGCTGCGACATGATCATGGTGAGGTAGAGGTTTCCCCCGTCGCAATCCCCACCGATGACGACACCCCCTCCCCCGCCGCCGGCTTCTGATGCGCCCCCTTGGCCCGCGCGGCCGATGGCGAAGCCTTTCCCGCCCGCGCCCTGATCCCGGCCCGAGCCATCACCGCCCGCACCGGCCACCCGGCTTGGCTCAGCCGGAGCAACGGCAGCGGGAAGCGGCTCCGGCGCCGGGGGTCTCGGCGGGACGGGCGAAGGAATCGTCGGCGCTTCGAGCGCGGATGGAGTCGGGGTCATCATGGGAGCCGCCTTCGCCCCAGCCGAAGCTGAGGCCGCCTCCGCCGACACATGGGCGTTCGGCGGCTCCGGCACGGGAGCGGGCGGCAGCGCGGACCTCGCCAGGGCCACGCTCATCGTCTCGCTGACGTCGGCCTTGAACCTTGGCTCCACCTTCGTCTTCCAGATCAGGAAGGCGATCAGGACATGCACGAAGACCGAGAAGAGGATCGCCGGCGCAGCGCCAATCTTCCGGCGTTTCCGACGCGCCTTAGGAGCGGGAGGGTTGTGGGCAAGTTCCGCCATCAGCGTACTCGAAGCTGAGCGGCGTAGCCGGCTTCATTGGCGCGACTTTCCTGCGGACCATACAGGCGCCGCATGACCTTCCTGTACATCGCCCGCCCCGCCATGCGGCGCGCCCCGCCGCAGAAATTGGCCTTGTACAGGCTGGTCGCCACATGCGTGTGACATCGTGCGTTTTAGCTGACGCGACGCCTCATATCCTTCGCCGCTCCTGCCCGGGACGCCAGGGCAGGCAATTCACCCTTTCTGCAGGATCGCTTCCGGCATCTCGATGTCGATCTCCAGCGTCGAGACCTGTGCTCCCCGGTCGAGCTTCACCACCACCTTGTCCTGGTCGATCGGGATGTGCCGCGCAATCACCGCGAGGATCTCCTTGTGCAGCACGGCGACTAGGTCAGGCCGGCTGGAAAGCGCCCGCTCGTGCGCCAGCAGGACCTGTAGCCGGTCGCGCGCCACCGGCGCGGAGCGGCCGCGCGTGAGGAAACCGAACAGGCTCATGCCGCAGCCGCCTTCCGGCCGAACAGCCGGCTGATGAAGCTCTGGCGCTGGGCTGGCGCGGTCATGGGCACGTCCTCGCCGAGCAGGCGCCGCGCGGCGTCCATATAGGCCAGGGCGGGCGCCGAGGCAGGATTATGCACGGTCACCGGCGCTCCCATGTTGGAGGCGGTCAGCACGTCCGGGCTCTCGCCGACGATACCGAGCAGCGGGATCGCCAGAATCTCCAGCACGTCCTCCACCTTCATCATTTCGCCGCGCGCCGCCCTGGCCGGATCGTAGCGGGTGAGCAGAAGACGCTTGTCCAGGCGTTCGCCCTGCTCGCCGAGCTGGGTCTTGGCGTCGAGCATGCCGATGATGCGGTCGGAGTCCCGAACCGAGGAAACCTCCGCGTTGGCGACCACGACCGCCATGTCGGCGAAGCGCATCGCCAGGGTGGCGCCCTTTTCGATGCCGGCCGGGCTGTCGCAGATGATCCAGTCGAAGCGCTCGCGCAGTTCGTCGATCACCCGACCGACGCCTTCCTCGGTCAGGGCGTCCTTGTCGCGGGTCTGGGAGGCCGGAAGCAGGGACAGGTTTTCGAGGCGCTTGTCGCGGATGAGGGCCTGAGCCAGCTTGGCGTCACCCTGCACCACGTTGACCAGATCGAAAACCACGCGCCGCTCGGCCCCCATGACCAAGTCGAGATTGCGCAGGCCGACGTCGAAGTCGACCACCACCACCGTCTGGTCCCGCTGCGCGAGCGCTGCGCCCAGGGCGGCTGTGGTGGTGGTCTTGCCAACGCCTCCCTTGCCGGACGTGACGACCATGACCTTGGACATACCTACTCACTCCTCTTTCGAGTCCGCTCGCGCGGCCCTTAATCCAGCGCCGCCAGTCGCAGAGATCCCCGGTCGCACAGAACCTGGACGGCGCGGCCATGCAGACCCTCGCCCCAGTGTTCGGCGGTCCTGTAGAGCCGGTCGACGCCGACCAGCTCCGCCTCGAGCTTGCGGCAGAAGATGCGGGCGCCGGCGCCGACCTTCAGACCCGCGATGGCCCGGCCACGCAGCACGCCGTAGATGTGGATCGATCCGCCGGCGAGCACCTCGGCCCCGGAACTGACCGAACCCACGATCGTCACGTCGCCATTGGGGAATACGATCGACTGGCCCGAGCGCACCGGCCGCTCGATCAGCAGAGCGGTCGGCTCTGGTTCCGCAGGCTCAGCTTCCTTCGGCTCGACCGGAGCCCTGTAGCTCGGCCATTCGAGCGTGACGTCACGCCCCTGCAGCCGGGTGGCCAGGCGCTCCCAACGGGCGCCGGCCAGCACCCGGGCCTCGACCCCTTCCACCCCGACCAGCTTGAGGTCGCGGGCCTCCAGCCCATCCAGCACGATACCCACCGCCTCCGGACCGCCTTCGGCGAGCGTGGCGCGCAGGTCGACCACGATCGGTCGGTCGGCGAAGATAGCCGGAGCACCGCGGACCAGCCGATCGAGCGCGGCGAACCAGTCGCCCACCGGGAACTCCGGCGCCAATACCAGGGCCAGAACGTTGCGGCCGCGCAGCCGGACCTGCGATCGGCCCAGGTGCTCTACCGCAGTGTCTGTGCTCAGATGTTGCTCGACCCGATCTACCACGCGTTGAATATTCCCACACTACTCATCGGCCACCCAAACGACCAAGCACAGGATTCCGGCGCCCGCAACACGATCCGCTGCGACTCGAATCATCTAACTGGAGAAACCTGCCCGCCCTTTTCTTTCGGCCAACCGCGGCCAATTTGGGGCGCATCGGCGGCGAGCTGACAAGGCGTCAGGTTTTCACTTTAAAGCCATCTCCTGCAGTCACGGGAAATCGGCGGCCGACGATAGCACCATCAAGGTCTGCTCCTTGACACTCATCCCTCGCGCACCGCGAAGATCCGGTGACGAGCCGAGTTGTGGGCGTCCGGGACCGACCATAGCTTGCTGGCGGCCGCCGCCGATTCTCCGAAGAGGCTCTCAGTTGAACACCCCATCAGCAGGCGAGGCGCGGAACGACATCGTGATCGAGCGCAAGGCGGCCTTCATCGCGTTTGAGCGGCGGCTGGCGGACATCATGTTGGACCGCTCCCCCGCCCGCATCCGGGAGGAGCTTTCGCTTGGCTGCTGGATTCACGGAGCCGGGGCCTACGGGCGCTCCATCGCGGCCCTGCTGCAAGAGGCGGCTTTTCCAGTCCTTGGCTTTATCGACCGGCGGGGCGGTCCTGAATTCGATTGCGCGCTGGGCCTGCCGGTCCTGCACCCGAAAGCCCTGAGCCCGGAGCAGGCCCGCTCCCGCACCTTCGTCGGCGCGGTGATGAATCCCGCGGCCGATTCCAGTGAGATGCTGGGCTGGGCGGGCGCCCTTCCCTTCGCGGCCAGGGTGATCGGGCCGGACCTGCCAGACGCCCTGGGCGAGCGGGCCGGGACCTGCTGGCGATCCTCGCGCCGCTTGATCCATGACAACCTGGAGGCCCTGCGCACCGTCTTCCTGCGCCTAGCTGACGCCGAGAGCCTGCGGGTCTATTCAGCCCTGCTAGACTATCGGATCACCGGCCTGATCGAACACCACCCCCCGTTCGACATCGCCAACCAGTACCTGCCACCCGACCTGCCCGGCTTCGACCGGCCGATCACTTTCGTGGACGGGGGCGCCTATACCGGCGACACCTGCGCCCACCTGCTGGCGCAAGGCATCGAGATTCGCCGCTACGTCGCGTTCGAGCCGGATCGGAACAACTTCACGCGCCTGAGCGACTTTGTCCGCAATGCGCCGATATCGGAAAGCGTCGCCCTGCCCTGCGGTCTTTCGGACGGGTTCCGTACTCTGTCGTTCCTCGACGGTCAGGGCCTGGCGTCGAAGGTCGTGGATGGTGGCGAAGACGCGGTCACGATCGTGTGCGTCGGCCTCGACCAGAGCCTGCCCGGCCTGCGCCCCGACTTCATAAAGATGGATATCGAGGGCGGCGAGTTGGCGGCGCTGGAAGGCATGGCTCAGACGATCGAGGCCGCGCGGCCGCGCCTGGCGGTTTCGCTCTATCACAGGCCAGAGGACCTCTGGACGCTGCCCGCCTGGATCAGCCGATATTATGACCGACTGCACATTCGCCAGCACGCCGGCTACGGCTTTGAGACGGTGCTTTACGCCATTCCCTAAGCGACAAGCCCAGCCCTAAGCGACAAGCCTAGCGCGCGCGGCGGCAGGCGAGCTGGAACATGTGCCATTCGCTCGGCGGCTCGGGGACAGGCAGGAGGGCGAAGTCGATGATCTCGAGCCCGGCGTGATCGCACAGGCGCTCGACCGCCGCCTGACTGAAAAAGTTCACGTGCTCATGCCAGTGCCGCTTGGCCGCCAGCCGATCCGGGTTGTCCCGGTTGCGGAACATGAAGGCTTCATAGGGAACACCCAGGTAGAGCACGGTCCGCTCGCTCATGCAGGCGACGATGTCGTCCAGCAGGTCCAGTGGATGGGGGATGTGCTCCAGCACATCGCTGCACACGATCAGGTCGTAAGCGCCTGGATCGATCTGGTCGCGCGCCACGAATGACGCTCCCGCCACCGGTTCGGCGTGCGAGATGTCATGGATATGGAAGGTGGCCGCCTGAGCCTGGAACGGGGTGTTCTTGCCGGTGTCTCCGCCCCAGTCGAGCACGCGCACTGGCGTGGGCAGATGCGGCCTCAGGAAGGCTTCGACCTTGGCCAAATGGGGCAGGCCCGCCTTCAGGGCGTCGTTGCGCGCGACGTAGCCCGGCTCGTAGCGCTCGCGCAGGGCCGTATACTCGACGCCCCGGTAATCATCGTAGAGCCGCCCGAGCTCGTGGTCCGTGAAGCGGATGTCGAGGAAGAGGCCACCGCATTGGCCGCACTGCACCGAATTGCAGATCGAGTAGGCGCGGCCCGAGGGAACGGAGGTCAGGCCCCAGTTCTCATCGATAACGACGGGAGCCCAACCCATGGCCCGATCGGCCACAAACGGCATGAGGATGGCGGGGGAGCGGTCGCTAACGCCGGAAAAGCAGAAGGGACAGAACCGCGCCGTGCGCTCGGCGCGGTTGATGGCGCGCCGCTCGGCGAGGATGTAAGGCGGCAGGTCCCCTATCATTGCAGATCGACGGTCTGGAGGTTCGTTGGCGCCGACATGGTGGTCTAGTGCTCTCCCGATTGGGATCACCCGAGCGTCGGCAGCCGCGGCGCCTCTGGGGATTCGGGTATCATTTTTGACGATCTGGAAGCGGATCGCGAGAGTCGAGGGGCGGAAAATTTCGCCTCCCGCCAACCACGGCGGATTTAAAAATAGGGAGGTGATCGACAGCTTTACGACGTCGCCGTCCGCCGGCTCGTCGAGCAAGCGAAAAACGCCGCCTGAGCTGGCAGGCCGCGCTAGCCCACCCGTTGCCGAGACTGGACGAGAGCCCTAGCGTGTTGGGACAAGCCACTGCCGATTCCGGCGCCGGGGCTCACCCATGAATCATCCCAGCTCGCCGCCGTTAGGGTGAGGATGCCGCTTCCAACGCCCCCCTCCGCCCCGTTCTCCCGATCCGTCGCAGAGCCCGATCTCGATCGGGCGGCTTTCCGCTCAGCGATAGGTGCGGCGGATGCGGAGCGGCTCGCCCGCACCGACCGCTTGGCGGCGCTGGCGCAAGCCAAACGGGCCATCGTCTATAGCTACGGCGTGCGAGGCCAGGACCTGGCTAGGCAGCTCAGAGCGGCCGGCGTGGATTGCCTGATCTACGACAACGCCCCCAGCGCCGTCGCCCGCGCGGTCGCGGATGGGTTTGAGACCACGTCGGACCTGACCTCGCCGGCGCCGCTGATCGTCGCCGCTGGACAGAACCAAGTCGAGATCCTGGATTCGCTTGATCGCGACGCCTTTTCCCTGGCTGAGGCGCTGTACGCCTTCGACATCGTGAACCAGTACGGGCGCGCACGCGCATTCACCGAGGTGGTGCTCGCCGAAGCCGACGCCCTGTTCGGACAATATCTGACGATCGAACCGGGCTATCGCGCCGCCTTTCTGGACGTCCTGCTCTACCGCGCGTCGCTGGATGTTCGTCACACCGATGGGTCCCGCCGTCCGATCGGAGAAATGTGGTCACCCCCGCCTGCAGTCTCCGACCTTCGGTCTTTCTGTGATGTCGGCGCCTATGATGGGGACACCCTGGTCGCCATGAAGACCGCCTGCCCCACGCTCCAGCGCAGCTTCACGGTCGAGCCCAACCCGGCGCTCGCCGAGACGATCGCGGCCACCGCCAGCGCCATTGGGCTGGATAATACAAATTTCACCGGAGGCGCGTGGCGCCGGCGCGCCCGGCTGAGCGTCCATCACTTGGCCAACGGGATGATGGCCATCCAGGAGGATCCCAGGGGAGAGATCCAGGCCGATACGCTCGACAATCTCACGCTCGGCGAAACCTATGACTATGTGAAGCTGGACATCGAAGGCGCCGAATCCGCGGCCCTCGATGGCGCCGCCTTCCTGCTCAGGCGGGCTAAGTGCGTCGCTGTCGCGTCCTATCATCTACCGAAAGATCTGATTGACCTTCCCCGGCAGATGGCGGCTCTTTCCATAAATGACAGACCTTGGCGCTGTGCTTTCCAGCACTATTCGCAGTCGTTCGACGACTCTATCTACTACTTCTATCAATGAGAGCCTGGAATGATCGATTTGGCCGACGGCCCTGACTGCCCGATCTGCCGGACACCAGGGCAAGGCCCGCTGATGTCCCTGGCTTTCCGGCACAAGGCGCACCTGCCGGATCAGATCCGTCTCTATGCTTGCCGCGACTGCGACCTGGCGTTCTCCTCCCCCAGGGATGCGGACAGCTACGAGCGCTACTACGGGCAGGTGGCTAATGACTTCAATACGGGCGTGGAGACGTTCCGGAATCTGGAGCAGTTGGAGCGTCTGTCGCGCGTCATCACCAGGGGCGGGCTGACGCGGGTCCTGGACTTCGGCTGCGGCGGCGGCGGTCTGATCACAGGCTTGGCGTCCCGCCATCCGGACGTGAGCTTCATCGGCTATGACGTGAACGGAGGGTTTCCCACGGGCTCCGCCAATTTGGACTTCAGCCAGACCCTGCCGGAAGGCCCTTTCGATCTGGTTATCCTCAGCCACGTGCTGGAACACGCGCCCGATCCGGTGGGCATGGTCAGCCACATCACGTCGCGCCTGCAGCCAGCCCATCTGTACGTCGAGACACCCGATCCGCGGGGTTACACGTCCCGGAGCCAGCCTCAGCACCTCTATTATGTGGACCGGCTGCACATCAATCACTTTGGCCTAAGGTCCCTGACCCGGACAGTAGGCGGCGGCTACGGGCTGCTCGAATACGGCCGATATGACCTGCCTTACGAGGTCGGGCCGATCTATCCTGGCCAGTACGCCCTGTTCACCGCGGCCCGATGCGATACCGAAGGTTCGCTGATGGACTATCTCGCCGGTCAGAGCCGGGCGGCGGGGGCCCTGAAGGTCCAGTTGGAGAGCCTGCGGTTCTACGTCTATGGATTCGGTGACAACTTCTTTCGCAGCCGCTCGTCCAACGGGCCCCTGGCGGGACTGGATGCCAACATCCTGGGCGTCATCGACCGCGGCATCGAGGCCTTGCGCGGCGAGCTTGCGGAGGGCTGGGCCGCCGTGCATCCCGACGATCTAAACGCGATAAACGGCGAACTGATCGTGTGCACCGTCACCCAGTCAAGCGGGCTCGACGCTCTCTTCGCGACGCTCTGCCCGGACAGCAAGGTGATCCGGCTCTAGCCCTGCCACGCTTTAAGGAAGACGCGCGAAGGCCTGGGACGCTTGCAACGCCGCTTGCTGCTCCAGGTCAAGCACTGATTTCGCCCGGGCCGAAGCGCTTTCGAGACTGAGCAGATGCTGATGCCGGGTCCAGATCTCCAAGAACTGCGCGCGGCGATGAGGTCTGCACGCGTCGAGAATTCTCTCCAACTTGTAACGATGCGCAAGCGTCATATATTTTCCAAATGCAATTGCGCGCAGGATGTTCTCAAACATCATATCGACATAGGTAAGATTCGGCGCATCGTAGCTTTCAATTGCTTTATCACCGCTGATCCGCTCCAGCAGATCAACGGGCGCGCCGATCCGGGCAGCGACCTCGGTCAATACGCAAGGTAACGTCACGCCGTAATCAAAGAAATTTCCGGAATTATATTCTATCATCTGCGAATTATCAGTCCGGTGCACCAGATTATTCGCGGAACAATAATAGGCCGGGGCCTTGGCGTGCTTCTCCAGATAGGCGGCCAGATGCGAGTGGCGGGTCTCTGCGGCAAAGTAGTAACGGGCGTCGATGGCCCGCGCCGCCTCGGTCCGCTCGATGTTGCCGCTGATGAAGGCGAACTGGTTGATCCCCAGGGCGCAAAACAGGTCGATGTAGGTGTCAAACCGGCGATCGGGCACGTGGTTGGCGGAGGCGCTCAGCACGTGGGTGAGGCTGCTGTTCGCCACCTGTTTATTGAGCGTCATGAAACCGGGCTGCTCACGCTCCAGCAAGTCGACCACGTGAGCAATCCCACCGCCGGTTACGGCGTCGTCCGATCCGAACACCCAGGTCCAGCGCCCCCTCGCCCGCCATGGCGCGGCGAAGAACTGGAAGAAGCCGCCCTCGTCGCGCGCATGGATCAGATAACTGACGGTCGGGAAGCGTTCGAACAGCGCCTTGATCACCTCGACCGTCGCCGGTTCCGAGGCATTGTCGCTGATGATGATCTCGACTTTGCGCTCCAACCCGCCAACCAATTGCCCGGCGATGCTCGACACCGCCACGACCAACTCGCCGGTGCGGTTGAAGGTCGGCACCACGATGCTGAGAACGGGCGGCTCGGCGATGTCGCGCCACGCGCTCTCGGCGATCGGGCATTCGAGCTTGTACATGCAGCGGCTTTCCAATCGTGCGGCCGGGACTCAGGCGTCAGCGAACGGTTTCGGTTTCAGGGATGCGCACGGACCTGCCGGCTGCGCGCGAACGACAGAAGGCGTCGATGACTTCGAGCATGTGGGCGATGTGCGCGTCGCCCAGGCCGGGATAGACCCCGATCCAGAACGCCCGCTCCATGACGGCGTCGGCCTGGACCAGCTCGCCGACCACGCGAAAATCGCGGCCCGCCATATAGGGCTGGCGCACCAGGTTGCCGCCGAACAGTAGCCGCGTGCCGATCCGGTGGGCTTCGAGATGGCGGGTCAGCTCGTCGCGGGTGAAGGGCGCGTCCTTGGCCACCATGATCGGGAAGCCGAACCAGGCCGGATCGCTGCGCGGGGTGGCCTGCGGCAGGGCGAGGACGTCCTGCAGGTGCGCCAGCCCCGCCCAAAGCAGGCCGAAGTTACGCTTCCGCGCGGCGATGAAATCCTCAAGATGATCCATCTGCGCCAGGCCGACCGAAGCCTGCATATCGGTCATCTTCAGGTTAAAACCCAGATGGGTGTAGGTATACTTGTGGTCATACCCCTTGGGCAGACCCCCCATCTTCCAGTCAAAGCGACGTCCGCAGGTATTGTCCTGGCCCGGGGCGCAAAAGCAGTCGCGACCCCAGTCTCGGAAGGACTCGGCCAGCCGGCGCAGGAACTCGTCGTTGGTGAACACCGCCCCGCCCTCGCCCGTGGTGATGTGGTGGGCGGGGTAGAAGCTCAATGTGGCGAGGTCGCCGAACAGGCCCACCTGGACGCCGTCGTAGGTCGAGCCCAGGGCGTCGCAGCAATCTTCGATCAGGAACAGGTCATGGGCCTTGCAGAGCGCGGTGATGGCGGCGAGATCGAAAGGGTTGCCCAGGGTGTGCGCCGCCATGATCGCACGGGTCCGGGGGCCGATCGCCGCGGCGACCATCTCCGGATCGAAGTTGTAGGTCGAAGGCAGCATGTCCACGAACACCGGCGTCATGCCCGAGGTCAGGATCGGGTTGACGGTCGTGGGGAAGCCCGTGGCCGCCGTGATCACCTCGTCGCCCGGCTTGAGCTGGCGCGATTTCAGCTTGGGCGAGGTCAAGGCGGAGAAGGCCGTCAGGTTAGCGGACGAACCTGAATTGACCGTCATCGCGTATTTGGCGCCCAGGCGAGCGGCGAGGCGGGCCTCGAAAGCATCGTTGAAGCGACCGGTGGTCAGCCAGAAGTCGAGGGCGGAATCGACCAGGCTGCGCATATCCTCGGGCCCATACACCCGCCCCGAAACCGGCACGGGAGAGACCCCAGGCTGAAACGGCTGCGAAGCGTGCGCCAGGGCGTGATAACGTTCCACCAGCGAGAGGATTTCGTCCCGAAGCGCATCGGCTTCACAGGACATCTTGACTGCGGACAACCCACTCACCTTGCCGTTGCGCGCCGGTCCACGACGGGCGCGGCCACGCCCTGCCCTCATTCCCGGCCATTTGATCGATTGTCACGATTCTGCCGCCGCCGATAAACGTGGCGTGGCGGCCCACCCCACGCAGTCGCCATCAGCCCACGGCGTTAAGGTAATCGGCGGTGTCGCGGATGATGGTGTCGAGCCCGACTGGCCCGGAACCTGCGCGGAAAAGCGCTTCGCGGTAGGCGCGGCCGTCGCCGACGTACCAGTCCGACGCCTCCGTCCCGATCTCCGGGCGTTGAATCTCGACCTCCGGCCGCCCCAGCACCTCGCCGACCGCTCGCGCCAGTTCGCCCATCTCAACCACCTCACGGCCGGCGGTGTCGAAGCACAGCACGCCGTCATGATCCTCCAGCGCGGTGTGGAAGATCACCTGCGCCAATTCGAGGACGTGGACGTAGGAGCGGAAAACGCCCCGCGTGGCGGCGATCCGGATCCGCCCGTCACGTCGCAGGCTCTGGATGAAGTCGCCCAAGGCGTAGTTGCCAACGTGGTTGATATAGGGCCCGCCGACATTGAAGACCCTTGTGAGCGACAACGGCCGCCCCTTGCGCTCGCTCCATTCCCTCAAGCCGGCCTCATGAGCGGCCTTCATTTCCCCGTATGCGTTCCTGTCGCCCCCCCGTCCTCCGTAGACCGCGCCGGACGAGGAGAAGACGAACCTCCGCAGGGACCCCGTCTCCGCCAGTTTAACGGTGGACGCGAGCAAGGCGTCATTCGCGGCTCGCGCATGGGCCCAATCCAAGCCGCCAACCCGCTCAGGTCCGGCGATCGCGAAGTGGAGCAGAAGCCACTCCCCGTCGCCGAGGACCGGGTCGCCATCAAGCGCATCCACCCCAAGGCAGCGCCCCGCAACCTCAAGGGCTCCGGGGCGGGAGCCGAACAGCCTCAACCGCCCATCCCCGGGGTCGAGTCCAGCCGTCAGGGCGAAGTGGACCATCGCCCGCCCGATCCAGCCGGATGCGCCGGTGACAGCGATTTTCGCGTTCGGGTTCGTCAGCCACGCGACAAATTTTCGGCTAGGCGCCATCGTCGATTCGGGTCTAGACATTCGCTAATGGAGTTGGGCGACATTAATAAAGCAAGCCTTTAAAATTAGCACACAAGGCAAGAACTTTTCCAACTCATCGCATAGATTTACAAGTTGATCGCACCGCGCCTCGGCGCTTTCAACAGTCTTTGAAGGCGGGCCGAATGAATATGCGCCAAGTCCCCACGGAGACGACGTTCCCCGTGCGTACTGTGCCTTATCTGCCCTGGCCTTTGGCCGCGCGCATGTTCGTGATCGCGGAAATCGGAATCAACCACAACGGCGACCTCGAACTCGCCAAGCAACTGATATCGGCGGCGCACGACGCCGGTTGCGATGCGGTCAAATTCCAGAAGCGCACCATTGAGGTGGTCTACTCTCCGGAGGTCCTGGACCAACCTCGGGTAAGTCCCTGGGGCTCCACTCAACGGGAACAAAAGTCAGGGCTGGAGTTCGGCGAGGCCGAATACGCCGAAATCGACCGCTATTGCCGCGAGTTGGGCCTGGAATGGTTCGCCTCGGCCTGGGATGTCCCCAGCCTGGACTTCCTGGATCGATATGAACTTCGCTACAATAAGGTCGCGTCGGCCATGCTGACCAATCGGGCCTTCGTCGAAGCGGTGGCCGCTCGGCGCAAGCTGACCTTCGTCTCCACCGGGATGTCCAGCCTGGACGACGTCGACGCCGCCATGGCCATCTTCAGCGAGCAGGCCTGCCCGGTGATCCTCATGCACACCGTCTCGACCTACCCGACGGCGGAAGACGAACTGAACCTGGCCACCATCGAGACCCTGCGCCAACGATACGGCTCTCCCGTCGGCTACAGCGGCCACGAAGCCTCCATCGAGCCCAGCGTCATCGCGGCCATGCTGGGCGCAGTGGCGGTGGAGCGGCACATCACGCTCGACCGCACCATGTACGGCTCCGATCAATCCGCTTCGCTGGAGCCTGGCGAACTCAAGCAGCTCGTCCGCCAGCTGCGCGCCCTGCCCGCTATGCTGGGCGGCGGAGAGAAATCGATCACCGAGGGCGAAGCCACGGTGGCCAAGAAGCTGCGTTATTGGCCGAAGTCCGAGAACATCGTTTGAGCCTTATCCCCTCCACCATCGCAAGCCATGCGGTGGCCGTCGTTACAGCTCTGGGCTGCGACACCGTCTTCAGTCTGACCGGCGGCATGGCGATGCACCTGAACCGGGCCGTCGCCACCCAGCCCGGCCTGACCGCCGTCTATTGCCAGCACGAGCAGGCCGCAGTCGCGGCGGCCGAAGGCTACGCCCATGCCAGCGACATGCGCCGCCCCGGCTTCGCGGTGGTGACCTCCGGTCCTGGCGTGACCAACACCATCACCGCCCTGATGTCGGCCTTTGGCAATTCCAGCCCGCTCATCGTGCTGGCCGGCCAGGTCAAGCGCAGCGACATCAACCCATTCCAGGTCCGCACCTACGGCATCCAGGAGGTGCCTTCCGAGGCCCTGGTGACGCCCTGCGTGAAACGCTTCTCGCGCATGGACACGGACGGGTTCCGTGAAACGCTGATCGACACCCTGGCCGAGGCCCTGAGCGGACGTCCCGGCCCAGTGTTCATCGAGTTCCCCCTGGATGTACAGGGAACGCCTGTGGCGCTTGGCGCCGAGGATGCGGCCGAGGACGCACGCCGGGTGCGCGAGGCGGCCTCCGCGCGCTCTGGCGGCAGC
>JBARAK010000232.1:0-9409 GCA_049791955.1 Caulobacteraceae bacterium | reverse complement strand
CCATTTGTCATATTTATTTGGGCGGAGCGCTGTGTGTTGCTCAGCCAGGGCGGTCCGGTGCATAAAGCGACTGATCCAGAATTATTGTAGGCAAAAATATCATATACACTGCCGGATATGTGAGCGGAGGTGCTTAGTAAATACGATATTTGAGAAAATTGATACGTGGTGCCTGAAATTGGCAGCTGATTTCCAGCATATGTAGTGTAATAGATCGTATTTTGAGCGACAGCATCGGCGGTCATTACCGGTGTGTTTGTCGTTAGGGTAAGTCGTCCCTGCGGGGCAACTTGAACGGGGGTTATCGATGTGTTTATGCAATTTATAACACTATTGAAATTTGCCGTGATCTGCGTTGCGTCGGCCGTCTGGCCATTCGTGAGTGTATAGGGGAGCGCGGGGCACGCGGCCGAGGCCATCCCCGAACTGCCCGCGATCCACGCCATCAAAAGAGCTACAGCGGAGACTATGAACCGTCGCATATGCCCCTCTTCATAATGTCGGACCCGAAGCGGTCTGATTGATTTCAAAGTCTTGCGGCCCTGCGGGTGGGCAAGCGGATGTCGGCAAATGACCAGGCAAAAATGCTAGCGATGGCGGTTTCGAAATCCTTGACGAGTCTATGGCATTGGCCAGGTGCGGCGACGGTGGACTCGATGGTCCATCGACAAGGGAGTGCATTGAAGCCGCTAGCTTGACCGGATCGCCTGATGACTTTGATCGGCCAGCGTCCGAGGCTAGGCATGGCGCCGCCCAGTTTTTCCGTATGGCCGCCGGCAAGCGCGTGCCGCAACCGGAAGTGGAGGTGCGGGAAGGGGCAGGCGCGTCCCGTGGTGCCGTCGCATTCTTGCGCGTCAGAGGTCTGCTCGTTTAGCCAGATATTCAGCGCGTTAAAATCCGCTATCGCCTCGGCCGTTTGTCCCTTGTCGAGTTGAAAAGGTGGGGTGGGGCGCTGGGCGCTTGTGGCGGCGACCTCCGGGAGACTTGCCGCCAGTGAAAGAGCCCGCCTCCGTGCGTACGGTGAGCTGCTCATTCCCGTCCCCTCAATCAATCGCGCAAGACCCGAAATCATCATCCTGCGCGGCCGTTGGCCTGTTTCAGGGGGTGTATGGCCTTCTCGGTCTGTGGCGACGCGGGTGCTTTCCTTTGTGCCGTGCTGAATTTGCTGTTTTCTATGTAAATGCAATTCATAGTCTCAAAAATATCCCCGAAAATGAGTTGGGTGCAAAACCATGAATCTATTGGCTGGTTCGAATCCGCCGTTTGGTCCACTGTTGATGATTTTTATGCACATATCGATCGTGGCTGTCTAGAAATTTCAACCGATGGCTGTTAGCGTGCCGTCACTGCCATGGGGCGCGCGTCGATATGTGGGAATCGAAACTTACAGTTATCGATAAATTATCCAAATTGGCAATTTCACCTGCGAGTCTAGCTCTGCTTATGGCTCTTTATGCAGCTGGGGATTGTGCAGCGGCTTCGATCACCTACACCTACGACCCATCCGGCCGGCTGACGACAGCGCTCTACGACAACGGCCTCTGCATTGCCTACGCCTATGACGCGAATGGCAATCGCACATCCGTCAGCGGCGTAGTCGGAGGTGCCCCCCAGACGGCCGTTTGGGGAACCGGTGCCTGGGGTTGCTTCAATTGGACGTCGGCCGGTGGGGCGCAACTGCGGCGCCTCAAGGTGGTGAAACGTGGCGGCCAGCGGCAGGCGCCACGGGCGCGCACCCATGGATCCTCTACGCCGGACTAATGGTCGGCGCCGCTTCGATAATCACCGAAATTTCGGGGGTCGAGATGGACTCGAAAAGACCTTCTGTTCGCCTTGCGCGGTTGGTGGGCGTGGCTGCGGCCCTCGCCTCAGTCCTTTCGATGCCGAGCGGCGGATTTGCTGCGCCGACGGTTGCCGCAATGCAGAGCGTGCGCACGGTGGGAGGGGGTATGCATCTCACGGAGCCGCTGGTTCGCTCCGCGCCGACGTCGCCCGCTGAGGATCTGGCCCTGTCTCAAGCGCTGAGCGCCTATCGCACCCGAACCGCTCCGGACGATATGAGCAGCCTGACCGATTTTTTGAAGGTCTACCCTCGTTCCGGATGGGCGGCGTCGGTTTGGGCGAATCTCGGCGTTTCGTATCTTCACTACGGCTATTTCTCGCGGGCGATCGATGCTTGGCGCCAGGCCTGGACCGTAGGCAAGGACGCCACCGACCCGAAGGCCAAGGCCCAGGTGGACCGGGCGGTCGGCGAACTTTCGCGGCTCTATTCCGAGTTCGGTCAGTTCGATGAACTGTCGGCGTTCTTCAGCGACACCAAGGGGCGTGCGATCAGCGGTTCGGCGACCGAAGGCGTGCAAACGGCTCAGGAAACGCTGGCGCAGGTCAAGAAGGACCCGCGACACCTGTTCATCTGCGGGCCGATGGCGCTGAAATCCCTGATGATGGCGCGCGGCGCGAACTATACTCAGGTTCGCTTCCTCGATCGCTATCGGGCGACGCCGAAGGGCACCAGCCTGGCTGAGGTCGGGCGGTTGGCGGACCAGGCAAAGTTCGGCTATCGCCTGATCTTCCGCCAGCCCGGCCAGCCGGTGCCTCAGCAGGCGATCGTGCACTGGAAGGTCGGCCACTTCGCGGCCATCGTCGGTCAGGCCAACGGCCGCTATCACGTCGAAGATCCTGTGTTTCCTGGTCAGGAGATCTGGGTGACGCCCGCTGCGCTGGATGCGGAGGCGAGCGGCTATTTTCTCGTGCCGGAGGACGCGCCCAACGCCGCCGGATGGCGCTCCGTAGGGCGCGGCGAGGCGGGGCGCATATGGGGCAGGGGGCCGACCAACGGACCGCGGCCTGGCGGCGCTGGGGATCCCAACGCCAATGGCCCCGGCGCGCCCGGCTCTTCCTCTCCTGCGGCTCCCCAATCCCCAGCTCCCTGGGCCAATGGGCCGAATTCGTCGGGCGAGGGTGAGCCGGGGGACGATCCTGGATCATGTCCTCTGTGCGCTTACAACATCAAGGAATCTTCGGTCAGCGTCAGCCTGTCCGACACGCCGGTTGGCTACGTCCCGCCGATCGGGCCATCGGCCAAGGTTTCCATCAGCTACAACCAGCGCGAGGATAGCCAGCCGGCCGTGTTCGCCTTCTTCAACGTCAGCCCCAAATGGACGTTGAACTGGCTAAGCTATGTGACGGATGATCCGACCAATCCCGGCGCCAGCGTCACCCGCTATATGTCGGGGGGCGGGGCGTTTTATTATACGGGATATAACAGTCGGACGGGGCAATTCGCGGCGCAGGACACGGACGGCTCTGTTCTGGTGCTGGCGAACCAGTCTATGGTCTCCTACCAGCGTCAACGCCAAGATGGGACGGTTGAAGTCTACGCCCAGAGCGATGGCAGTACCTCCTATCCGCGCAACGTCTTCTTGAGCAAGGTGATCGACCCCCAGGGCAACGCGGTCACACTGAACTACGACAGCCAGATGCGCCTAACCTCGTTGGTGGATGCGGCCGGGCGGAGCACGAACTTCTCCTACGCCGCCCCCGATGCGCTGCTGGTGACCCAGATCACTGATCCGTTCGGGCGCAGCGCGAAGCTGACCTATGACGTGCAGGGGCGGCTGACCTCAATCACCGACATCATCGGCCTGACCTCCCAATTCACCTATGACAGCAACTCGCTGGTCAACTCCCTCACCACGCCCTATGGCCAGACGACATTCGCCTACACCGCGCCCGGCACAGCGGGGCAGCCCGCGTTCGCTCAGGCTACCGATCCGTTGGGTCTCAACGAGCGTGAGGAGTGGCTCGAGCCCTCGTCGAACCCAGCTAGCGACCCGGCTTCCACCGTGCCCCAGGGCATGCCGGCAGGCCTGACCAACCAGTACCTCGAATATCGAAACAGCTTCCACTGGGACAAAGACGCCTATGTCGCCGCGGGCTGCACGCCAACCGGCGGCTGCGACTACACCAAGGCGCGGATCTCCCACTTCGCTCATGTGCTGAACACTAGCCTCAAGTCGACCACGCTTGAGAGCATCAAGTACCCGCTGGAGAACCGCATCTGGTACGAATATCCTGGCCAGACCGGCGGAAGCTATCAGAGCGGTTCGTTCAGCCGGCCCCTTGCGAGAGGTCGAGTGCTGGACGATGGCACGACCCAGCTGAGCCTGGCGAGCTATGACGCCACGGGCTATTACAACCTGACCCAAGCCGTCGATCCGGTGGGGCGCACCACCAGCTACGCCTACGGCAATGGGATCGATCTATCGGCGGTGAGTCAGACGACCGCGGCCGGCGTCAAGACAACCGTCGCACAGTATGTCTACAACGCCCGGCATCGCCCCACTCTCTATGTAGATGCCGCCGGCCAAGCGACCAGCTACACCTACAATGCCGCGGGTCAGGTGCTGACGGCGACCAACGCACTCGGTCAGACGACGGCCTATAACTATAACGCAACCGGCGACTTGCTCTCGGTTGTCAACGCCAACAACCAGACGGCGGCGAGCTTCACCTATGACGGTTTTGATCGCATCGCGACCTATACGGATTCCGAAGGCTGGAGCGTCGCCTACAGCTACGACAATGCGGACCGCGTGACCAAAGTCACCTATCCGGATGGGACGGCTGAGACCTATACCTACAACAAGCTCGATCTGGCCTCCTACCAGGACCGGCAAGCGAGGGTGTGGATTTACGCCCATGACGCGGACCGGCGCTTGACCGGAATCACCGACCCGACCGGAAATCAGACCCAACTCGGGTACAACGGCCTGGGCGAGGTGACGAGCCTCAAAGACCCCAAAGGCAACCAAACCGCCTGGACCTATGACGTCGAGGGGCGCCTTGTCTCCAAGCAGTATGCGGACAGCTCTACAGTGACCAACGCCTATGAGGCGACCACCAGCCGCTTGAAGTCCGTCACCGACGCGCTGAGCCAGGTCAAAACGTACAGCTACGCCGAGGACAACCGGCTGACGGGGATCGCCTACACGGGCACCGTCAATCCGACGCCGAATGTCACCTACGCCTATGACCCGTACTTTCCGCGCCTAGCGTCTATGGCCGATGACAATGGCACGACGCTGTACAGCTACACGCCAGTTAGCTCGCTTGGGGCCTTACAGCTTCAGCAGGAAACAGGACCGTTCTCAAACGACTCGATCGCCTATGCCTACGACGCCCTGGGGCGGCTCGCGTCACGCACCGTGGCCGGAGCTGGCCCTGAGACGTTCCAGTACGACGCCATCGGCAGGCTGAGTGGGCATGCCAGCGACCTCGGCGCTTTCACCCTGAGCTATCTTGGCCAAACCGCGCAGATAACCCAGCGCCAGCTCACCACCGGCGGTTCGAGCCTGGCGACGGCCTGGAGCTATCTCAACAACGCCGGCGATCGGCGATTGGCGGGGATCAGCAACACCGGATTGGCTTCGGGACAGTTCACGAACTTCCAGTTCACGACGACACCGGAAAATCAGATCAGCGGGATCGTGCAGACGAGCGACGCCACGGTCGACTATCCAGCCGCCTCCGGCCAGACGGCGACTTACAACAACCTGAACCAGCTGAGCAATCTGTCCGGCCAGGCGTTGAGCTTTGACACCAACGGCAATCTGTTGTCGGACGGAATGCGGACCTACAGCTGGGATGCGGAAAACCGGCTGGTGGGGATCGCCTATCCCGCGCAACCGGGTAAGCAGACCGCCTTCGCCTATGACGGGCTCAGCCGGCGCACTGCGATCACCAGCACGCCGGCGGGCGGCGGCAGCGCGGCGACAACGACCTATATCTGGTGCGGTTCAAGCATTTGCCAGGCGCGCAACGCAAGTGGTGCTACGACCCGTGGCTATTACGCCGAGGGGGAATTCGTTCCTGGTGGAGCGGTGCAGCCTTATTATTATGGCGTGGATCAGATTGGATCGGTGCGTAGGGTGTTTGCGTCCACCGCCAGTGCGCCTGCCTACGATTACGACCCGAATGGCAACATCCTGCAGAGCGCTGCGCGGTCTACTGACTTGGGTTACGCAGGTATGTTCTACAACGCCGACAGTGGTCTATACCTTACCTTGTATCGCGCCTATGATGCCAACGCAGGGCGTTGGTTGTCCCGTGACCCGGTAGGTGAAGTGGCGAGTGTGGGCGGAAATCTATATGCCTACGTCAATAATGATCCAGTCGAAAACGCTGATAGACTCGGATTGGCAACGGCTCAAATTGGATTTGGCGGTTCAGTGTCGCTTTTTGGAGCAACATTTGCTTACGGTGGAGGGGTCGCGCTTGATAGCCAGGGTAACGTCGGGCTCTATTCGTATCAAGGTGGGGGCGCGTCCGTTGGTGCTGGCGGTAACGGTGGTGTGAGCGTTCAGGTGTCTAATGCTCAGACAATTAGTGATTTGAGTGGACCGTTTGGAAATTCCAGTGTTAGCGCTGGCGACGGAGTGGCCGGGTCGTTTGATGCTTTCACGGGGTCTAGTGATAACGGCCCGGTAGTTGGTGGAGGCGTCACCTTTGGTGCTGGCGCGGGGGCTTCTGGATTTCTGGGAGCAACCACGACGCAGATTAATCCATTGTTCCATTTTGGCCCTCAAAATCAATGCAAGGAAAGCAAGTGAGAAAATTGGGGTGGCGCATGTTTTCTATATTTCTGGCGCTGGGTGGATTTTGGTATGCGGCGGCACAATCATACTTCCTTAAATACCCAAGGGCGGCTCGTTCGGATCTTGGATTGATTGTTCCGCATCCGGACAAGGGAGTTATTGTTTACATTTCTAAGTATCAGGATTTTCAATATAAAATATTTATATATATATACATTTCGGCACTAATAGTTCTATTTTTATGTATTGTTTTATCGAAAATTTTCCCGAACTTCTTTCTCTGGAAGAAGCGGTGAGCGTATCCGAATTTGGCGTAAGAATACAAATGTGCCCATAGCTGGGTATCTCCCCTGGCCGAAACAGAGTGATCACGCGGTGCGTGCTTCTTGGGGCGGAAAATGAAGGCCGCTCACCAGAAAACTGACTGACGCGCCCGTGTCCTGAAATCGCCGTTTGAAGAAGTACGCCGACCGCTAACCCGACAGCGCCTGCAAACGCTCCGAGCTGCCACAAGCGCCGCCCTTGGAGTTCCGCAGTGCGCGCCTGTAAGGTCCAGCTGGAGAACTCACGGGTGGCGCGCTCAAGCTCGTCCTTGGCGTCGATGATGAGCTTGTGGTCTGCGGTGCGGGCGCTTTCCCCAGCGACCTTGATCGCTTGCGCTATCTCCGCCGGCGTCATGGCCAGCGCTGGTCGTTGGGTCAGCCACGTCACTCCACTGCGCGTACGCGATAGATCGCCTGCGATTTTACCCAGCGTCTCAGTGTAATCCGGTGGCTCGTGCTGCTCGTCCACCCAGGCAGCAACCGCCTTGCGCAGTAGCTTGACCTCCTGGCGCAAACCGTCGAACGCGGCGGCTGCGTCAGAGGTCGGGACTGGATTGGCGTCGCTCATGGCGTGCTTCCTTTCAAGCAGCTTGTGTCAGATTCCGAGTCCCCGGCCGCGACCAAGGCCGATGCTGGCAGCCAAGTCTTGGGCAAGGTTGCGCCCCGCCTCGCTGTCGACGCCCAGATCCCGCCGACGATGGCGCAGCAGAGATTCCATTTGCGGGTCCCGCTCCATCCGCTTGGCCATGGAGCTCATCTCGTCGCAGACGCGGCCCATCCGGTCCGTGTCGCCGGCCTGGTAAGCCTCCATTCGACGACCGTTCAGCCGCTTCCAGTCGTCGACGAAGCGATCCGCGCGACGTGCGGGATCGGCTCGGATCTCAGTTTCGAGCTGCAGGGTGCGGATCGCTTGCTGGACGCGACCGCTGGCGACCCGTCCGGCCATGCCTCGATCGTCGGTGTAGGCGCGCTCCAGGTCGCTCACGGCGTGCGGATCGAAGGCGGGTAGCCCCTCGCGCGCCGTGTGCAACGCGCGGTCCTGGTGCGGCAGCGTGGGCAGGTCTTGGTCGTGCATACGGAAGATGTCGGCGACCGCGCTAGCATGACGCTGGATCGCCCGCCGCCGCAGCGCCTCGCGATCTGCATCGAACGACGGGGCTTGCGGCTGGGACGCTTCGTGTTCGGACGTGGGTGTGGGTGACCGCGGCTTGAAGCCGGCGAAGATATCCCGGACCTTCTCCACCGCCCCGACCACGCGCTCGCGGAAGCTGATCCCGCGCCGCTCGGCGAAGGGGCTAGCCCCGTCGTGATCGAGCGCCACGTCCTTGGCGCGCTCGCGTGACAGCACCCGGCCAAGCCGATTCAGATCGGCGAAGTCGTCCTGGCCATAATGCAAATCGACCCGGTCGCGATGGCGCGATAGCGCCACGTAGGCGGCATGGCGATCCAAACCCGGCGTCGCCAGCACATGGGCGCGATCGACGGTGACGCCCTGGCTCTTGTGCAGGGTGGCGGCATAGCCGTGGTCGAACTCAGCGTAGTCCTTTAGATCGAACGCGACCGACGGCCCGGCGTCCAGGCGTACGGTCATGCGCTTGGCGGTGAGCGCCTCCACGGTTCCCAGCGAGCCGTTCTTCACCCCGAGGCCGCGTTCGTTTCTCAGGAACAGCACCCGGTCGCCGCAGGCGAAGTCGCGCTCGCCGCGGGCGACCTTCACCTGCACGTCCGAACCGAGCTGACCCGAGGCGCGCAGTCGGTCCCGCGCCATCTGGTTGAGCTCGCGCACCTCGTCATTGGTGTGGGTGAGGATGATCCTGGACGCGTCGGGCGCGGCGAGGCGGTCGCGATCCCATCGCGCGACCAGATCGCCTCGCGCGACGGCGCGCGTCTCAGACACGCGCAAATGACCGCGCTCCGCATAGGCGTCTAGCGCCTGGATGGTGCGCCCGGTGGCCAGATGGCGGGTGGCGTCGCGCTGCCAGTCTTCGCGCTGGCGGCGCACCTCAGTGATCTCCACCCCGCCGTGCCGCTCGTGAGTGGCGCGGAAGGCCGCGCCTGCCTCGACGGCCTGCAACTGTTCGGGATCGCCGACCAACACCACCTTGGCGCCGCCCTGGGCGGCCTGGGAAAGTACGCGCTCCATCTGCCGCGTACCGACCAGGCCGGCCTCGTCGATCACCAGCACATCGCGAGCGGTGAGGGGATCGCGCCCCTGGGCCCAGCCATGCTCCAGGCTGGCCAGGGTGCGCGAGGCGATGCCCGAGCCGCCTTCCAGGTTCTCCGCGGCGATGCCAGCCAGCGCTGCGCCGCGAACCGTATAGCCGGCGTCCTCCCAGGCCTCACGCGCCACGCCCAACATGGCCGACTTGCCGGTGCCGGCGTAGCCGACCACCAGGCCGAGATCCCGCGCCTCGGTGACATGCTCGAACGCCGCCAACTGTTCGCCGGACAGCACCAGGCCGCGCTCTGCGGCGCGGGCGAGGGCGGCCT
>JBARAK010000231.1:0-27943 GCA_049791955.1 Caulobacteraceae bacterium | reverse complement strand
CCGCAGTGCCGGCAGGTGCGCGTACGCGACGCCACCCGACGCGAGCTGGGCGGGCGGGCGGCGCCGGTCGAGGCGGACGCGATCACGAGATCCTCAAGCATGTCGGCTCCGTCAGTGGGAGGCGATGGCCGGCGTACCGGCCACCAGGGAGGCTTCGGCGAGGGCGTCCGCCGCGTCCGCGACCAGAGTGAAGGGAAGGCCGGAACGACGGGCGACGGCCATCAGGTCGGCGGCGCCGTCGGCCATGCTCAGCACCCACAGAACGGCCGTCTGGAAGGCCTTGGGCCGTGCGCCGCCGGCTTGATCGTAGAGGCCCCGCCGCCCGAGCTGCGGTTCGCCGTAGGGGCTGAGGCTGCGTACGATCCGATTACGCTCGAGGATGTCGACAATCTCCGTGAGCTTGTCGAGCGACTGTTCAAGCTTGTCCGGCTGGATCAGATCGAGATTGTCATCCGAGGTGTGGTATTCAGGGTAGCGTCCCCAGGTGGTTCGTGAAAACGCCCCGACTGGCGCCCGGAAACCCGGCGCATTGTATTGGCGTTCGTCGTATCCGTAGGGGATGAAGTCCTCGACCGTCGCGCCCGGATCAGCCTGGAGGGCGCATTCGACCGCCCTGTCGATGTAATTGTCGCCGGCGAATGTGCGCTTATAGGTGAACTCACCCTGGTCGCCGAGGCAGTTGAGGACCAGCCCGCCCTGCAGCCGATCGAGCCGATCGCGGTTGCGTTCAAGCCAGGCCAGGGCGCCGATGGTCCCCGGGGCGAACAGGAAGCGATAGCTGAGACGGGTCTGTTTCTTCAGCAGGCGGGCTGCGAGATGGGTCGCCACCACCATGGCGGACAGGTTGTCGTTCGCCAGGGACGGGTGACAGACATGGGCTGAGAAGAGGACCTCGCCGTCCTCGGCGCCGGGAATGAACAGTTCGCCATAAGTCAGGGCGCCTGGAGCCAGGGTGGAGTCGACGCAGACTTCATAATCGCCTTCGGGAAGGGCGCGGGCGACCCGATCGGGAAGGCAGAAACCCCAGTCGCGCTTGAAATAGGAGGTGCGATACGGGATCGCGTGCGGCCGCTCCGGCAGGGTGTGCAGATGCGCCCGCAGTTCCTCCAGATCGACGCGCGCTCGGATCGGGGCGCTATAGTTCAGAACGTGAAGATTGCTGACCTTGAAATCGGCGATCTTCCGTCCCGACGGATCGATGATGTAGGCGTCGCGGATATTCCATTCGTCCGGAATGGTCCAGTCAAGCGCCTGTGCTCCCGTCGGCGTTTCGATCAACTCGAGCGGGATGATTTCCCGCAGAATTGAAAGGCTCTGTCGGACACCATCGCCTGTTATGCTGCGGCAGATTGGAAACAATTCCGCTGCGAGCCTGTACATGGCTTCGCCAGGCGATGATGGTTCAGGTGCAGCTATGCGGTTAGCGGCGCTTTGCGTCACGGGTAACCTTCAGCCGAGCTGTGGACTACGGTCAGACATTACTGTTCAGGACGTGGCTGAACTCATAGCCGCGGTTGGGCCTGGACGTTGCGATTCCGCGTTCAGCGTACGATCGAGGCGCCGCCCGGAAATGTGCTGCGATCATGACGCGGGACGGCGCAGTCCGGCGCGGCGGCCGCCCAGCCGGGCCGGGTGTATTGGTCTGGGTCGCCGGCGTCGCCGAGGTTAGGGCTCATGGATCGATATGCGGTGGTCATCGGGGCGGGCGTCATCGGGCTGGCCTGCGCCGTCGAACTTGCGCGCCGGGGGCGTGAGGTGTTGGTGCTCGAAAGCGAGGCGCATTTCGGCTCCGGCGTTTCGTCGCGAAGCAGCGAGGTGGCGCACGGCGGCATGTATTATCCGCCGGGCTCCCTGCGCGCGAAGCACTGCGTGCAGGGGCGGCGGATGCTCTACGCCTTTTGCCAGACATACGGCGTGGCGCATCGAAGATGCGGAAAGCTGATCGTCGCGGTCGAGGATGGCGAGGCCGCCACACTCGACCGGCTGCATGTCCAGGCGCGGGCGAATGGCGTGGAGGGGCTGGAGCTGTTGTCGGGCGCGCAGGCGATGGCGCTGGAGCCCGCGTTGCGATGCCAAGCCGCGTTGCTCAGTCCCGAGACCGGAATCGTGGACAGCCATGGCCTGATGCTGGCGCTTGTCGGCGTCCTTGAAGCTTCGGGCGGCGCGCTTGCGCTGGGCGCGCCGGTTCGGGCGATCCGCCGCCGGAACGACGGCTTCCTGGTCGAGGTCGGAGGACGCGAGCCGTGCGAGGTCGAGGCGGAGCTGGTGGTCAATGCCGCCGGGCTGGCCTCGCAATCGATCGCCGCCGTGACGGAGGATTACGATCTCGCGTTGGCCCCGCGGCTGGTTCCCACCAAGGGCAACTATTTCGGCTGCTCCAGACCCTCTGCATTCTCTCGGCTGATCTATCCCGTGCCGGTCGAGGGCGGGCTGGGGGTGCACCTCACTTTCGACCTAGCCGGGCGGATGCGCTTTGGTCCAGATGTCCAATGGGGGCCGGTGGATAGCTATGCGGTCGATCCGGCCCGGGCGGATGCGTTCTATGTCGCAATCCGGCGCTATTGGCCCGCCCTGCCGTCAGGCGCGCTGTATCCGGACTATGCCGGGGTCAGGCCTAAGCTGACCGGGCCGGGGGAGGCCTCGGCCGATTTCGATATCCAGGGCGGCGAACGGCATGGGCTGGCTGGGCTGGTCCACCTGTTTGGCATCGAGTCCCCGGGCCTGACCTCTTCACTTTCCCTGGCGGTCGAGGTCGCCGAGCGTCTTCCCGTGTAATGAGATCGGTTCATCGGCATGAATTTGGCCTGGAATGTCTATTCCGGGGTCAATTTTTCGGTCGAGCGCGCCTTATGGGTCTGATCGGCGGTGGCGTTGCTTGATGAAGGCAAAATGACTCGCATCGACGCCGGGGGCGTCGTTCCAATTCATGTACATGGGCGGGAGGGCGGTGATGCATCAGCTTGTTCTCACTGTGAGTGCGGAGGAAGCCGATGGCGTCGACGCCATCTTCTGGCGCTTTGTCCAGGATCTCGGCCCCTGCTGTGATACGTTCCTGAAGCTCGAGAGCACGCCGCATGGCGACGACATCAGATGGACTGCGACGTTCGGGGATGTCGAATTGCGCGACCGTTTTGAACGGTATCGGGTTGTGTAGCGGCCCGATGATTGGGCGTCGTGGCGCGGGGTTCCGGGGCCTCAGCGCTGGCGTGGCTATTTGCGCGGAAGCGAATGTTTCGCGGCAATTGAAAGAAAAAGCGCTCCGTCGGCGAGCATTTGAGCGCCGCATAGGCGGGGGCTCGTTCGCCGGGCTTGGCGCCGTCGGGGGTGGACTTAAAATAAGTAATGGTGGTTGTGAACTGGCGACGTCGGGCGGTCATGGCCCTTGCCCTGGTTGCCAGTCGAACCGCCGCGGGTCTATCAGAGGTTCGGGAATATTGTATAACGTGACGTATCAATGATAATTTGGCGATTAAGTTCTGCGGTTGTATAAATAAAATCCAAATCGTCCTGAAATTATCTGTTGAATTCGCGCTGATGTGCGACATATAGTAGGCGTACCGATTGGACTCGGTGAAATTCCGAGTGGCTATTCCGGCCGCCGATCCGCCGGACAACGCAACGGGCGCGAAAGCGCGTTTATCCAAACGCACGTTGCTGGAAATCCATTTCCCTTCGGCATCTGCTGGACGCTGCCGAGCGATCCGAGGATCGCTTGATGAGGCGATATCCAGGTGCGGTGGCGATCGCGCCACTGCGTTCAGGGGATTATTGGATTTTTCGAATCTTGAGGTGTTGCGATGATGGAGGTGGACGTATGTCCAGCGCTTCTCAAGCACTGACCATGCGAGGCGTGGTCGAGAGGAAAGGCTATGGAGCCGATGGTCTGGGATTCTGGACCTTGGTCAAGGAAGATCTTGCGACGTACCGGGGGGACTGGACGCGTCCGGGGTTCAGGGCCCTGTTCGTGTATAGATTTGGCGTTGCGAGATTTGGATTTCCAGCGCTCATCCGCAAGCCGATGACATTGCTGTATCGGATGATGCAGCGTCATGTGAGAAATCACTACGGGATAGAGATGTACGATACGGCGACTATCGGTCGTCGATTGGAGATTGGTCATCAGGGGGCGATCGTGATCCACGAATACGCCGTCATCGGCAATGACTGCACCATCCGGCAGGCGGTCACCATCGGTGCGGCGGGTAGCTGGAGCGCGACGACGGCGCCGATCCTGGGCGACCATGTCGATGTCGGCGCAGGGGCCAAAATCCTGGGCAAGATCAAGGTCGGCGACAATACGAGAATCGGACCCAACGTCGTGCTGATGACAGACCTGCCCGCAGGCGCGATCGCCTTCGTCGAGCCGCCGCGCGTGCTGCATCTGAAAGCCCGTCCGGACGTCCGGGCGGACCCCGGGCGCGCGTAGGGAGGGCTTCGATGGCGTTGTCCGCACATCCGACCGCCGACGACCTGCGCAGAGCGGGCCGCTGGGGGGAGGCGGCGCTTTCCTACGAGCGGGAGTGCCAGCAGGAGATTCCGCCCGCCCAGACCAGCCTCCTCATTGCGCGGGCCTGCAGCGAGGACGGCGATCCGGACGCCGCCGCGCGCTGGCTGACGCGGGTTGTGGATGCGGGGGACGCCTTCCTGGATTGGCGCTCCGCCGCGGCGAGGCTCGACAAGCTGGCGCTGCAAGGCGGGCCCGGCTGGGCGCGCCGGCGGGTGCGGGCGTGGCTGTGCGGAAGCTACACCACTGTCCAACTCGCGCCCTTGCTGCGCTTGGCAGCGCTGCGCGAAGGCGTGTGGCTCGATCTCGCCGAAGGGGGTTACGACCAGTACGCCCAGGAGATCCTCGATCCGAACTCGGCGCTCTACGCCTATGGGCCTGACCTGGTCATCCTGGCCGTCCACGCGGGCGCGGCCGATCTGCCGGCCTATGCCGAGGAACCGGGAAAGGCGGTGGCTGCGGAAGTCGCGCGCTGGGTTTCCCTGTCGCGCGCGCTTTCGGCCAACTGCGGCGCCCGCCTAGTGATGCACAGCTTCGCGGCCCCTTCGGAAAGCGCATTCGGGCATTTGACGGCGCGTCTGCCCGGCGCCCGCAACACCATGCTCCGCGCCTTGAACGCCGGCCTGGCGGAAGCGCTGGGGGAGGGCGTCGCCCTGGTCGATTGCGAGCAGCTTTCGGCGCTGGTGGGCAAGCAGACCTGGTTCAGTCCGCGGCACTGGCATTCGAGCAAGATGGCCGTCTCGCTGGAGGCGTTGCCGGTCCTCGCGCGCCATACGGCGGCGGTGATGGCCTCCGCGCTCGGCTTGCAGCGGAAATGCGTCGTGCTCGACCTGGACAACACGCTCTGGGGTGGGGTCGTCGGGGAGGAAGGCGTCGATGGCGTGAAGGTCGGGGCGGGCGACGCCACCGGCGAAGCTTTCCTGGCCTTCCAAACCTATCTCAAGGCGCTGCAGGCGCGTGGCGTGCTCCTGGCGGTCTGTTCCAAGAACGAGGATCGGGATGCGCGCGCGCCCTTCCTGTCCCGTTCGGGGATGGCGCTGGGGCTGGAGGATTTCTCGGCCTTCGTCGCCAACTGGGAACCCAAGCCGGAAAACCTCCGGCGCATCGCCGAAAGCCTGGGCCTCGGCTTGGACGCCCTGGTCTTCGTCGACGACAATCCGGTCGAGCGCGCCCTGGTCCGCAAAGCCCTGCCGGAGGTCGAGGTCCCGACGCTGCCTTTGGACCCGGCCGATTATGTGGGCGCCCTCGCCGGATGTCCGGGCCTGGAGCCGTCGGGCTTCACCGCCGAGGACGCTCGCCGCACCGTCCAGTACCGCGCTCGCGCAGAAGCCGCCCGGCTTGGCGCCGAGGCCGGTTCACTGGAGGCGTTCCACCGCTCGCTCGACATGCGCGCCGCCATCGCGCCGATCGCCGAGGCCGATGTGGCGCGCGTGGTCCAACTGCTGGGCAAGACCAATCAGTTCAATCTGACGGTTCGCCGCCACAGCGAGGGCCAGCTCCGCGCCATCCTGGCGGAGCCGGGCAGCCTTCACTTCACCTTGCGGCTGCGCGATCGCTTCGCCGACCATGGACTGGTGGGGGTGATCATCGCGCGCCGCAGCGGCGATGTGCTCGAAGTCGACACCTTCCTGATGAGTTGCCGCGTGCTGGGCCGCGATGTCGAGGCCGAGCTTCTCAGCGAACTTGGCGCGGCGGCGATCCAGGCGGGGAACGTGGCCTTGTGGGGCGTCTACATCGCGGCCCCCCGCAACGCACAGGTCGAGGCGCTCTATGCGCGTTTTGGTTTCAGTCCTGAAGCTACGGATGAGGATGGGATGTCGAGGTGGCGTTACGATCTTTCAGCCGGGGTTCAGTGGAGCAAGGGCCTGATCGCGCGGACGCGGGCTCCGGAAGGAAGTGGGATATTGGAGGTTGGACATGTCTTCGCTGCATGAGCGCCTTGAAGAAGTCTTTCGCAACGTGTTCGATGACGAAGATCTGGAGCTCTCCCCCACTCTGACGGCGCCCGATATCGCCGGCTGGGATTCCGTGGCGCACATCAACCTGATGTTCGCTATAGAACAGGCGTTCGCGATACGATTCAGCGGCGACGAGTTCTCCGATGTAGAGAATGTTGGAGAGCTGGAGGCGCTCATTGACGGCAAGATATCAGGTGGGCCGAAGGTCAGCTCGGTCCACGCCGGACTGCGGCAGTCCCAGGGGGCCTGAGGAGGCCAGGGGCGGTGCTCCATCGATCGCCTCGGCGGTTATGAGCGGCCCGTCGATCCCGCCCGCGGTCCGGGCGTTCGCCGCCGCCCTCGGGTTTTCGGTCATCGCCATCATCCTGTTCTCTACGCTCAGCCCGATCTCGCTCCGGCCCAAGACCGGGCATCCGGACCTCGAGCGCTTTGCGGCGTTCTTCCTGGCTGGCGGCTGTCTGACGATCGCCTATCCCCGCAGGCCGTTCGTCGTTGGAGTCGCGCTTGTCCTGGGAGCCTGCCTGGCCGAGGCGGCCCAGCTGCTGGCGCCTGGACGCGACGCCAGGGTGCATGATGCGGTGGTGAAGGCGAGCGGGGGCGTCATCGGCCTCGCGCTAGCCGCCGTGGCTACGCGACGCGCCTCATCCAGTCTGCCGCGGGCCTGACCGCTCAGAACCGTGTGGCCCAGCCTTCGACGCCTTCGGCGGTGAAGCTCACGGTATCCGGCTCGCCGCCCGCGATACGCAGGGCGCGCATGAGATCGCTGCGTCTTTCGGGATCGATCATGAACATCAGGAACCCACCGCCTCCGGCGCCTGAGACCTTGCCGCTCTTCGCACCGGCCTCGTGGGCTGCGGTCCAGAGTTTCTCGATATGATCGTTTGAAACGCTGGCGGCGGTCGCCTTCTTGGCGATCCACGACTGGGCCAGGATGCGGCTCATCTCGTCGAAGTCCCCGCGCAATAGCGCGGTCTTCATGTCGAAGGCGTCCTGCTTGAGCTGATGCATGCCGTCGAGCGGGGCGTTGTCCTTGCGCTTAACATGGGCGATCTGGTCGGTGATGATCTCGTGACTCGCCCTCGACTGGCCGCTGAAGCAGACGATGAGCGAGGATTGCATCTCGTTGATGATCCCGGAGGAAAGCCGCAGCGGATTCACGATCACCCTGTCCTCGGGCAGGAATTCGATGAAGTTCACGCCGCCGAAGGCCGCCGCATACTGGTCCTGCCGCCCGCCGGCCAGGCCAAGGTCCTGCCGTTCGATCTCGAAGGCCAGGCGCGCGACGTCATAGCGGCCGAGGGGCAGGTCGAACGCCACGCGGAACGCCTCGACCATGGCCACCACCAGCGCGGACGACGACCCGAGGCCCGAGCCTGGAGGCGCGTCGATCATGGTCGTCAGGCTGAGGCCAGGCCCGCGTCCGTCAAGGTAGTCGCGCTCGATGCGCATATAGACCGCCCGGTGCAGCCCGAGCTGGCCCTTGACGTTCATCTCACGGACGGGCGTGCGTTCCTCGACGTCCAGGTCGCAGGCGCGCATGACCACATCGCCCCCGCCAACCTGGAGCGAGGCGTGGGCGAAACGGTCGATAGTCGCGTTGAGGACCGCACCGCCGTAGATCTCGCAATAGGGCGACAGGTCGGTGCTGCCGCCCGCCAAGCCCAGGCGAAGGGGCGCGCGGGCCCGGACCTTCGGGTGATTTTGTAACATGGTGGCGGTCCAGCCCTCGTGTCGCGGCGAGTACGGGCGCGATCAGTCCATAAACATGGCGGATGTTCTCATGGGTAAGCTGCGCTTCCCATGGAAGCTGGCCGTCCGGCGCCGGCCGCGCGGCGGTTGCTCACGCCTGGCTCAGCACCGGTTCGAATGGTCTGGTTTGGAGCAATGGACCGGGCTGCTTGCGCGCCTGCCGGGGTCACGCGGCTTCGCGGCGGCTCGCTCCCGTCTCAGCCGATAACCGCGCGGCCTGGACCAGTGTCTCCCGCCAGATCGCGAACGCGGCGGCCGGCGAGAATTTCGCGGTGTTCGCTCTTAGCTGACGAAGCCGGGATTGGCGTTCGGCGATGGACATGTGGGCCAGATGCTCCATGCCTGCGGCGATGGAGTCCACGTCCAGCGGCTCGACCAGCACGGCCCCATCGCCGGCCACCTCGTGCAGGGCGCCCCCTCGGCCGACCAGCGGAACGAGATCGTAGGCCACCGCTTCCGGGGCGGGGGAGCCGAAGCCCTCCAGCAGGCTTGGGAGCACGAAACCGATGGCGCGGCGATACAGCCAGCGCAGCTGTCTGTCCGTGACATATCCGGGCCGGAACACGCCTGGGATGCGGTCGGCAAGTTCGACGACGGTCTCGAAGCCTGGCTCCGGACCTCCGCAGATCATATAACCCAGGCCCTGCTTCGCGAGTCCTGTCTTGTGGAAAGCCTTGATGGCGCGCGCTTGGTTCTTTCGCGCGCCGATGCTTCCGACGCTCAGGAAAAACCGGTCGGGGGCGCCTGGAACGGGGTCTTCCGGGCCGTCATGGATTCCTGTCCGCATTGGGGGATGCATGACCCGCATCAACGGGAAATCCCTGCCGTAGAGTTCGGCGAAGGCGTCCAGGGAGGTCTGGCTGACGAACAGCATCAGGGGCCTGGCCTGCTGGATCTTGGAGAAGGCCAGGCTGTAAGTCGGCTTCACGATCGGGTGGTAGAGTTCGGCGTGGGTGATCGGGCCGACGTCGTGGCAGAGCACCACGTCGCACGGTTTCAACTGGTGGAAGATCACCTCCCTCGGATCGGTGAAGACGACGGGCCGGCGGCGCGACATCAGGGGCGCCAGCCGATGCGCGGCCGGCGATTTCCGCCGCAGTTCGATCTCTTCGAGCGCGAGGCGACCCAGCACTCTGGCTTCCAGGCCGCGTGGCATCTTTTCGGGCGCGAGCCGCCAATACAGCGTGTCTGAGATCAGGTCCCGCGCCGAGTCGATCAGGTCCAGACACGTGAAATATTTTCCGGTTGCGTTGTTGAGCGCGAGCGTGAATTCGACATCGACGCCGCTCATCAGATGCTTCGGCCCCGTTGCGTCCATGACCCCACCTGGTTTCGCCTCTTCTGCGGGGAATACTAGACGTGCAGGTCCGCCACGCGCGCCCGCCGACGGCGCCGTCCTGGCGGGAGTGGCCAAAATGGTCTGTTCCGGACCAAGTCGATGGCTTTCGCTGACAAGATGATCAATGGCGTAAACCTGGGGGAGGGCGCTGAGCGCTGGCCCCGAAGCCGAAGCGAAGGAACGCCTTTGGACGCCGGCGATGGATAAGCGCCGTTCGCGGGCGCCTCGCCTTCCATTGCTTACGTAACGCGCCAATTTTTGCGATCGGGCCCCCGTGCGCCTTCTGGCGAGGCCTGCGCGCGCTGCAATGCATCATCAAGGGAGAGAGCGCCATGCGGCGGCGGTTCGGCCGCCATCGCGGTTGGAAATAGGCGGAGCGGACCACCAGCGATGTTGCTTCGAGCGTTGCGGCTTTTTGGAAATTCGAAGCGACAGCCCTCGCTGGGGCGGACGACCGTCCTCGGCGCCGCCTGGGCGTTCGGGCAGAACGTCGGCTTCCGCGCCATCAACTTCCTGTCGCAGCTCTTCCTCGCGCGCATCCTGGCCCCGACGGACTTCGGCCAGATCGCGCTGGTCCTGACCATGAACGCCTTCCTGACCCCGCTGACCGACTTCGGCATCGAGGACGTGCTGGTCTCCCGCATCAAGGCGCTGCGATACTGGATCGGGCCGGCGTTCGGCCTGAGCATCACCTTGGCGCTGCTGGGCGCGGGCCTGATGATGGCGGCTTCGCCGCTGCTGGCGGTGGTCTACCGGGCGCCGAACTTCGTCGGGCTGACAATACCGCTGGCCCTCAACATGGCGCTTTCCGGCCTCTCCACCATCCCGGTCGCCAAACTGCGCGCCGAACTCAAGTTCGGGGCGCTGTCGAGCTACAACCTGATCGAATTCCTGGTCATCCAGACGGCGACGGTGGTGCTGGCGTGGGGCGGGCTGGGCGCCTACGCCTTCGTCCTGCCTCTGCCTTTCACCGCCACCATCAAGGCCCTGTTCTTCTGGAAGCTGGCTCCGATCCCCATGCACAATGCGTTCCGCTTCGGAACCTGGCGGTTTCTGCTGGGACGGAGCGGGCTGGCGTTCGGGGGGCGGCTGCTCACCGGGGTGCGCGAGCAGGGCGACAATGTGCTGCTGGGCCTGCTCGCCACGGAGGCGACGGTCGGCGCCTACGCGCTGGGCTTCCGCCTCGCCGCCCAGCCGGTCTATCTGCTGATCCGCAGCCTCAGCGTGGCGCTGTTCCCGGCCATGGCCACCCTGGCCGCCGACCCGGTGCGGCAGACCTCGATGGCGGTGCGGGCCGCGCGCATCCTCGCCTATGTCGTGACCCCCTTCACCTTCCTGGAAGCCGTTCTGGCCGCGCCGCTGGTAAAGATGCTGTTCGGACCCAAATGGCTTCCGGCCGCGCCTTTCATCGAGATCCTGAGCATTGGCCTGGCGTTCGAGGTTCTGCCCTGCGTCAGCGGCGCGCTGGCCACCGCCCGGGGGCGCTTCCATTTCCAGTTCCGGGCCGCGCTGGTCTCGACCAGTTGTTTCGTGGTCGCTATCGCCCTGGGCTACTGGCTGCACGGTCCGATCGGCATGGCGTTCGCGGTGTCCGCGTATTTTGCGGTGATGTCGATCGCCTACGGGCTGTTCGCATTCCATCCGATGCCGGGGCTCTATCGCACCGTTCTCGAACTGTGGGCGGCGCCGTTCCTGTTGTCGGCGGTCGGCATCGGCGGCGGGCGGCTGTTGGCCGACAGCCTCGCGCCCGAGGGGAACATCCTTGCCGACGTCATCCTGACCACGGTCTTCGGAGGAACGATCTACCTTGGCCTGTTGGGCGCCATGCACCGGCGGGCGCTTCGTGAGCTGGCCGGGAAAGCGATGCAGATGCTGCACGCCCGCAAGCCCCTGGCGGTCGCCGGCGAGTAGCCGCCGATATTCGAAAGGCTCAGTTCACCAGGGCGGGCGAAGCGATCAGCTCTTTTTCCCTTCCCCAGGCGAGGCAGTTTCGGGCGACCGAGGACCAGTCGGACCCCGCCGCCATGTGCTCGCTTTCCAGGTGCGTGGCCAGCGCCGGCTCGGGCGCGGCGAGGATGCGGGGCTTCACGCCCGAGCGGAGCCGCAGGAACTGCCACAGGTTGAGGCCGCCACGAACCAGGACGCTCTGCACCCGCCAGCGGGGCCCGATGTCGCCCGTACCGTAGTGGCTGGCCAGCAGCTTCCACGACGAGGGCGCATAGCCCTGGTACATCAGGCACGTCGTGTGGTCCCAAGCCCCTCCAAGCCGCATCACGAGGTTCATCATCTTGCGGTCGGCGCGAACGGCTCCGACCCTGGCCCCGAAAGTGGAGGTGGTGCTCAGTCCGCGACGCCAAGTGTGTCCGTCTACCGGTACCGCGGGACCTTCGCTCCACCCGGCCGGTACGTGCGCCCAATCCGGCACGATGGTTCCCTCGGGCGCGCGTCGCCCGATCGATGCATACAGCCCGAAGTACTCGGCGTCGGGAAACGCTTCGGACGCTTCGACCAGGCCGGTGAACGCATCGGGCAGATAGAGGTGATCGTCCTCGGCGAACCACACCAGATCGGAGGACGCCCACCCCCGCTGTTCGGGGATCAGGAGCGCGGCGCGCATCGAGCCGGTCGAGCCCAGGTTCTCCCCGGCGACGATCTCGCCGGAGTTCGCCATCACCGCCGTCCGGTCCGCCGGGATGGGGCCGTCGTTCAGGTAGATGACTTCGCAGGGACTCCCGAGCCTCGACAGGGACTGCAGCATCGATATCAGGGCCAGAAGTTTACTGTAGTATTCAGGCCGCCCCTTCAAATTCTCCCCGCCATATGAGCGGTAGATGATGTGCAGCATGGCAGGAGACCCGATGGAATATCGACCCTTTCGAAGGGGGCATGAGGACGGAGAGGAGTCCACGAGGTCTGTATCTATCGATAGGCCGGCGGCGCAAGGTGCTCGCCATGCGCGATTTTAACGGCGCTGACCGGGCGTGTTGCGCATTTGCTCCGCAGCTCGCATGCGCTGGGGCGCGTGACATCCGATGCCTGCCGATGGCCGGCTTTCCCCCGGTCTGGCCCGTTGTATTTCGTTCGGTTTCAACTCCGTAATCATTCGTTTGCCGGCAGTAAGTTCGGCTTTGCGCCCCAAGCGACGGGCTCCAGCTAAGCTATCTTTTGATTTTCCGCCGACCTCGCCGCGGATGGGAGAGGGAGATCCTTTGGCGCGGCGCTCGAGATAAGGCAGGAGGCGCGGGAAACCATGGATGCGCGTAAACGTCGCGCCGCAATTAAAGGAAACCGCCGCTTCCGGGGCAATATCGTAAGTGGTCTTAAGGTCTCATAAGCCCTGTCCTGCGAGGATCGACATCCTGCACCGGCGGGTTGGCCGGGATGGTTGGGTCGAGGCTTGCATATGGCGGTAGTAGCGCAGGAGCGGCGGCCGGCGGTGACGGCGGGGATGGCGCTGGACATATCCGAGCGCGTGGTGCTGTTCATCCTCTTCGTCCGATTAGCGGTGGCCAATTACCAGCCGATCATGGCAGGCGGCCATTGGTTCAACGTCATCGTCGTAATCTCGGAGGGCCTCTGCGTGGGGCTGCTGATGATCCGGCGGACGTCCACCAACATTTCGACTAAGCCCGCGGACTGGCTGTTCGCCTTCTTCGCCACAGCGGCCCCTTTGATGGCGCGTCCAGGCGGCGGCGCGGCGCTTGCGCCCGCTTGGGTTGGTATCGTTCTGTTGTTCGGTGGCACCTGCACCCAGCTTTCCGCCAAGCTGATGCTTCGCCGCAGTTTCGGCATCATTCCCGCCAACCGGGGCGTGAAGATCGAGGGGCCTTACCGCTTTGTGCGGCACCCGATGTATCTGGGCTATGTCACCGTCCACATCGGCTTCCTGCTGATGGCGCCGAACGCCTGGAACTTCTGCATTTATGTGCTGAGCTTCAGCGGGCAGATATTCCGCATCCTGGCGGAGGAGCGGTTGCTGATGAACGATCCCGCCTACGTCGCCTTCGCCGGACGGGTGCGCTGGCGGCTGGTTCCCGGCGTATTCTAGCGCGCCAGGACCACGTCGCGGGAGGTCCGCGACTTGTCGGGCGGTCGTGGCTCGCCTAAGGCGGATGGATCGATCCGTTCCGGGACAGAGATCATGAAGACCGCCCTGCTTGCAGCTTCCGCCCTCGTGGGTCTCGCGGGAGCGGCGTCCGCCGGTCTTGCACAGTCGCTGCCAGTCACGCCGATCGATCCGGCCAGGCTGTCCGCCCATATCCGTGTGCTGGGCTCCGACGCGTTCGAGGGGCGCGGACCGGCTACGGCGGGCGAGACCAAGTCCATCGACTACATCTCCAAGCAGTTCGCCGCCGCCGGCGTGCAGCCAGGCGGCCCGAACCATAGCTGGTTCCAGGACGTGCCCCTGGCCCGCTTCGAGGTGAAGGGGCCGGTCAAGCTGGCGCTCACCGCCGGCGGCCAGACCCAGGCCTTCACCCAGGGTGAGCAGGCGGTGGTCCAGACCCTGCTGCCGGTGGACCATGTGGCGATTCACAATGCGCCGCTGGTGTTCGTCGGCTACGGCGTGAAGGCGTCGGAGTGCGGCTGGGACGACTTCAAGGGCGTGGACCTGCACGGCAAGATCGCCGTGGTGCTGATCAACGACCCCGACTTCGAGGCGCCCCAGGTCACCAAGGGCCCCGGCTGCTTCGGCGGCAAGGCCATGACCTACTATGGCCGCTGGACCTACAAGTACGAGGAGGCCGCGCGCCAGGGCGCGCTCGGCATGCTGATCGTGCATGAGACCGCCCCGGCCGCCTACGGCTGGGCGACGGTGAAGAATTCCAACGGCAACGCCCAGTTCGACATCGTCCGCGCCGACCCGACGAAGGCCCACGCCCTGCTGCAGGGCTGGATCCAACGCGACGCGACCGTGGACCTGTTCCGCAAGTCGGGCCTGGATTTCGAGGCCGCCAAGCGCGCCGCCCAGAGCAAGGGCTTCCGTCCCGTGGTGCTGAAGGGCGCGACCTTCTCCGCCGACTACGACGTGGATCACAGCCGGATCATCAGCCACAACGTGGTCGGCCGCCTGCCGGGCAAGGCTCGGCCCAACGAGACGGTGATCTACAGCGCCCACTGGGACCACCTGGGCGTCGGCGCGCCGGACGCCAAGGGCGACCGCATCTACAACGGCGCGGTCGACAACGGCACCGGGATCGCGGCCCTGATCGAACTGGCGCGCGTCTACGCCCACGCGCCACGCACCCAGCGCTCGATCCTGTTCCTGGCGGTCACTGCGGAGGAAAAGGGGCTACTGGGCTCGGAATACTACGCCACCCATCCGCTCTATCCGCTGGCGACCACGGTGGCGGACCTGAACATGGACGCCCTGCACCCCGACGGGCCGGCGCACGACATCTCGATCTCGGGCGGCGGCAAGGTCGACCTGGAAGACCGTCTGGCGGCCGCAGCCAAGGGCGAAGGGCGGTACTTCAGCCCGGACGAGGAGCCGGAGAAGGGCCATTTCTACCGCTCGGACCACTTCTCGTTCGCCAAGGTCGGCGTGCCGGCGATCTCCATCGAGTCCGGCGTGGACCTCTACAATGGCGGCAAGGCCAGGGGCGTGCCTCTGCAGGCGGACTACGTGGCCCATCGCTACCACCAGCCCGGCGACGAATGGAGCCCGAACTGGGACCTGCGCGGTGCGGCCCTGGATGTGGGGCTCGTCTATAAGCTCGGCCGCACGCTGGCGGATTCCGACACCTGGCCCCAGTGGAAGCCGGCGGCTGAGTTCAAGGCCGCCCGCGACTCTACCGCAGCCGAGCGTAAGTAGGGTCCAGGTCTCAGGCGCGATGACTCTCCGCACGCTCTTTCCCACCCGGGTCTACGAGGCCAGCCTGGCGCAGGAGCGGGGTTTTGCCGACTTCACCGCCGAGCTCGAGGACGCCTGCCTCATGCTGGCCGAGGAGGACCGGGCGGGGCGGGCGTGGTGCAAGGCCAACGGCTATGGCGGCTACACCTCCTACGCCTCGCTGGACGACCTGCCCCAGCGCGCCAGCGTGTTCGCCGACCTGAAGCGCAAGCTGGACCGGCATGTGAGCGCCTATGCCGAAGCCCTGGCCTACGACCTCGGTGGGCGGCGGCTGAAGCTCGACAGCCTGTGGGTGAACGTGCTGAAGCCCGGCGCCGCCCACAGCGGCCACATCCATCCGCACAGCGTGGTGTCGGGCACGGCCTATGTCCGCACCCCGCCAGGCGCCAGCGCGCTGCGGCTGGAGGACCCCCGTCTGCCGCTGATGATGGCCTCGCCGCCACGCCGGCCGGACGCCGATGAGGAGGCGAGGAGCTTCGTCTACCTGACGCCGGCGCCGGGCACGGTGTTCCTCTGGGAAAGCTGGCTGCGCCACGAGGTGCCCCCCAACGCCGCGAAACAGGAGCGGATCAGCATCAGCTTCAACTACGGCTGGCGCTGAGCGCGGCGGGAACGTGGTTGCGATCCGGATAGATGATCCCGCCGACCCCCGGGTCGAGCCCTATCGCGACCTGCGCGAGCGGGATCTGGCGCGCCTGGGGCGGGGCTTCATCGCCGAAGGGGAGGTGGTGCTGCAGAAGCTGGCGACAGCCGGGCGCTATCCCATCGCCTCGGTCCTGCTGGCGGAACGCCGGGTGGAGAAACTCCAGCCGCTGCTGGACGGGCTTGCCGACGCTATCCCGATCTATGTCTGCGCCCAGCCCGTGCTGGATGCGATCTGCGGCTTTCCCCTGCATCGCGGCGTGCTGGCCTGCGGGGCGTTCCAACCGCAGCCATCCGCCGATAGCCTGCTAAGCGGCCTGGGGTCTGAGGCCGTGGTGGTTTGCCTGATGGGCGTCTGCAACCACGACAACATGGGTGGGATCTTCCGCAACGCCGCCGCCTTCGGGGCGGACGCGGTGCTGCTGGACGCGGGATGCTGCGATCCGTTGTATCGCAAGGCCATCCGGGTCTCGGTGGGCGCGAGCCTCACCACGCCCTTCGCCCGGTTATCGACGGGCGAGGACATGGTGGAGCGGTTGCGCGCCTTCGGTGTCGAGCCCCTGGCGCTCAGCCCGGCGGGCGAGGTCGAGTTGCACCGCGTGGACCGCGCTGGACGGATGGCGGTGCTGTTCGGCTCGGAGGGGCCGGGCCTGTCCGACGACGTGCTGGCCCGTTGCCGCACGGTGCGGCTGGCCATGGCCGGCGGGTTCGATTCCCTGAACGTGGCCACCACCAGCGGGATCGTGCTGCACCACCTGGCGACGGCGGCGCGGGCGTAGGGGGCGACGGAGTTCCTAGTTCGTCCCCTTCAGTTCCTTGCCCAGGAACTCCACCGTCGCCTCGTCCGCCTTCAGCCAGCTCTCATGGCGCAGGAAGCCGTGGATCTCGTTGGGGATCACCATCTCCTCATAGGGCGTGTGGTTGGCGTCGAGCCGGCGGGCCATGTCCACCATCTGGTGGAACAGCACGTTGCGGTCGTCATCGCCCTGGATCAGCAGCACCGGCGAGCGCCAGGTGGCGGCGTCGGCGGCGGGCGAGGACTGGAAGGCCACCTTCATCGCCTCGTCCCAGTCGCCCTTCTCGTAGCGGCCTTCCGGCAGGCCGCGCTCCTTCACCAGCAGCGCCGACCAGTCGTGCACCCCGTGCATGTCCACGCCGGCCTTGAACACGTCGGAGTTCCGCGACAGCGCCAGACCGGTGAGATAGCCGCCATAGGAGCCGCCCCAGATGCCGATCTCGCCCGGGTTTACGCCATGGACCTGCTGCAGGAACCGGGCGCCGGCCTGGACGTCCTGGTATTCGGCCGCGCCCGCGGCGCCGGCGTGCTCGGGATGCTCGAAGGTCTGGCCGTAGCCGATGCCCAGCCGGTAGTTGATCGACAGCACCGTGAAGCCATGGTTGGCTAGGTATTGGTTCACCGCATAGGAGTTGGCGTAGTAGTCCATGTAATGCCAGCCCAGCAGCATCTGCCGCTTGGGGCCGCCGTGGACGAAGATCACGCCCGGCTTGGCGGGGCCGCCGTCGTCGCGCTGGAACAGCTGGCCCTGGACGACCTGGCCGTCGGCGGCCTTGAAACTCACCAGCTTGGGGATCAACAGCGCCTGGCTGGGGAAGTCGGCCGGGATCGACGAGGCGACTTCGCGCCGGCCGTGTCCGCTGACATCCACTTCAGCCACCGTGGCGGGGCTCTTCGGGCCGGCGGCGATGAAGGCCACCCGGTCCGGGGTCGCGATGGCGGGCAGGGTCTCCACGCCCTCGCCGTTGGTCAGGGCCACGGGCGTCGCGCGGTCGACGGGAACGCGGAAGACGTGGCGACGGTCATCGTCCCCGGCCGTGGCCCCGGTATTGGCGCTGTAGACCAGGAAGCGGCGGTCGCGGCTTTCGACCACGTCCTCCACCATGAAGGGCCCGGGGGTGAGCAGCAGAGGCGCGCCGCCGGCGGCGGGGATCGAATACAGGTGGGGCCAGTCGTCTAGATCGGCCATGAACACCAGCCGGTCGTCCGCCGCCCAGCGCAGGTTGGCCCTCCCGGCGATGTCGGGATAGGAGCCGGCGATGGTGTCGGGGCTCTTCCAGACCTGATGTCCGTCGCCGCCGTCCGCGCGGGCGGTCCAGATCGACCACGGGCGCGGCTGCTGGGTCAGCATTGGTTCCGGAGGGCCGCCCATTCCCGGCGCGCGGGTGAAGGCGATCCGGCTTCCGTCCGGCGACCAGACCGCGGCGGAGTCCCTTCCGGTGGAGGGGGCGAGATAGACCAGCGGCCGGTCCTTGGCGGTGAACACGCCGATGAAGCCGTGGTCGCCGCGGCGGGACTCGAAGGCCAGGCGAGCGCCGTCCGGCGACCAGACCAGCTTGGCGTCCTTGCCCCGGTCGAAGAACAGCCGCTCGGGCTTGCCGGTCCCATCGATCGACGCCGTCCAGACCTGGTCGTCCTTCACATAGGCCAGTCTGCCCTGGTCGTTGAGCGCCGGCCCGTCGCCCTCCGCCACCTTCACCGGCGCGCCGCCGGTCACCGCGATCGACCAGATCGTGGTCTTTTGCTGCTCGGGATCGGCGGTGGGGTCCGGGTCGAGGTGGCCGTCCGCCTGCCAGTTGGCGTCATGGTCGCCGCCACGGACGTAGACCAGCTCGCCGCCATCCGGGCTGAAGGTCAGCTGGGTCAGTTCCTGGCCGTCGTCGTCTTTGTAGTGGGTGAGCTGGCGCGGGGCGAGGGCCGCACCGTCGGCGATCCAGACGTTGCGTACGCCGCGAACGTTCACGACCCAGGCGATCCGGTCGGCATGATCGGCCGCGGCCAGGCCGCTGACGAAGGGATATCCAAGCACCTGTTCCAGGGTGAAGTCGCCGCCCGTCGCCGCAGGACGGGGGGCCGCCGAGGCGGGAGCAAGCCCCGTCGCCAGGGACAGGACCGACGCAAGCACCGCAATGGAAACGGTTCGAATGGACGTATCGATCACTCCAGACCCCCTCGGCCGCGTATCGGCGGCCCCGACAGTCGAGGTCGATCAGGGGCCTGTCAAACGGAAGCTTGGCGGGGATGGGATTGGATCTGAAATCCGTCGGCTGGTGCTTAGCAAGCGGTCTGAAGTTGCTGGCCGGCCGCGATCGGAACCGGCGATTCCACCAGCTTCGGCGGCGCCAGCCGGCCGCGCCGGGGGATCGCCGCCTCGAGCTGTTCAAGCAGCGGCTCGGTCGGACCGTCGTTGAGGAAATGATTGGCGCCCGGTGCGATGGAGAAGCGCAGGCCGCCTTTCTTCCAGCGGCTCAGCGTCTGGGCCACCTGCAGCGGGGCGAAATCATCCCGGTCGCCGTGCACCGAGTGGATCGGCAGGGTCAGCTGTTCCAGCGCCTTGCGCATCTTCTTCAACTGCGGCCGCTGGCCCTTCACCTCGGTGATGGCGTTGCGCAGGTCACGGGGTATGACCGGCCACAGGCGCGCGCCCAGTTCCACCAGCAGGCGCGCGGTCGGGCCCAGCTCTCCGAAGAAGCCGGAGAGCAGCAGCAGGGAGTCGACCCGCTCGGGCTGGTTGGCGGCCATCAGGGTGGCGATGGCGGCGCCATAGGACTGGCCGACCAGCAGCACCCTCTGGCCGGGCGCAGGCTCCAGCACAGGGGCCAGGGCTTCGGCCTGGACGGTGATGTCCGGGATGCAGCCCTCCGGCTGGGAGCAGGCGAAGCCCGGCCGGTCCACCACCACCATCTCGCGATCGAAGGGCAGGGCGGCCAGGACTGGCGCCCAGTATTCCGCCCAGGACGGGGCGCCGGTGATCACCACGATGCGCCAGGGGGCGAGCGTCGCGCGCGGCGTATGGAGCGCCGACAGAATCCACGGATGGCCGCCGCCAGCCTGGAAGCTGATCCGCTCGATCACATCGGGCGTGTGTTCCTGGGCGATCGGGAAGTGCTCGCGCCTCCCACGGTAGCTGCACGAGAGGGCGGCCACGCCCATTTGCAGAATTCCCCTGGGACGGTGCCGTGCACTCACCTTGAACCTCCATAGTCAAGGTCGGAACGCAGAACATGCGCATGGGTTCGGTTAAGCTCGGCCTTACCGCGACATCGTCCGGGTCCGGCGCGACTTCGGCGCCACAGGCTTAGAAGCCGACTGCAACCCCGCCGTACACGGTCCGGCCGGGGGCCGGTTCGATGCCGTTCTGGTAGACGCGTGAATAGTAACGCACGTCGCCCAGGTTCGAGACGCCGCCCAGCAACCGGAGCTTTGGGGTCAGATACCAGTCGCCGGAGAGGTCCAGCACCGTGTAGCCGGGGATCTTCGCCGGCACGAACCCGGTCAGGGTGTTGGCCGCCTGGTCGCTGTCCTGGAAGAACTGCGAACTGACCGACACCCCGGTCAGGCTGACGCTGTAGCGGTGGTCCTGGCGCCAGGTCACCCCGTACTTGCCAAGCGCGTGCGGGGCGAAGGCAGGGGTCTTGCCGACCTGGCCGGGGATGTCGCTGCGGGTGAAGCGGGCGTCCAGCAGTTGCAGGCTGGCGAAGGGGGTCAGGTGGCGGCCGTCCGGACGGGCGGCCAGGAAGTCGTAGGAGATCTCGCCCTCGAAGCCCCGGTTGCGGGTGTCGCCGGAGTTCTGCTCCGCCGTATCGACGTTGTTGAGCGCGATGGTCTCGATGCGGTTGTCCTGTTCGATCCAGAACAGGTCCGCATCGTAGAACAGGCCCGTGAGCGGCGTGCCATGCACGCCGCCCTCGTAGGTCACCGACTTCGACGGATCGGCCAGGTTGCGCGGCTGTACATTGGTGAAGGGAGAGCTGGCGTCGAGGAAGCCAAGCGGGCGCCAACCCTGGGTGACGCTGAAATAGGTCTCGTTCTGGCGGCCGAAGTCGTTGCCGACCCCAATGCCAAACAGGGGGACGTCGCGGTTGAGGTCGGCGTTCTGCGGCGCGCGGACGATGGTCGGCGGCAGGAGCTGTTCGTCGACCGACACCGCTTCGTGGTCGAGTCGTACCGAGGAGGTGAGGTGGAAGCGATCGGGTAGCCGCCAGACGTTCTCGGCGAAGATCGACTCGTAGTTCGAGGAGCGGGCTTCGCGCAGGCGCGCGGCTCCGTCGTGGTCGTCGCGCGGCGCCGTGAGGTCGTCCCCGGTCCACTGCCGCAACGGGGAGTCGTCGTGGTAGATATCGACGCCGACCGTGAGGGCGTCGCCCCGGCCGTAGCGCTTGCGCAGGCGCAGGTCCGCGCCTTCGCTGCGGTACAGTTCGTCCTGCAGGGTGGTGGTGGTCGGGGGCGGCGCGCCGGCGATCTCATTGGCGGCGTCACGGCTCGCCAGGTCCTCGTAGGCGGCGAACACCTTGCCCTCGAAGCGCCACCCGTCGCCAAAGTCGCGTTCGTGGGTCAGGACGGCGGAATAGCGGCTCGCCCAGTCTTCGTTGAAGGGCGTCGGCGAGGCCGAGGGATCGCTCTTGAACTGGGCGTAGCTGATCCGGCCCGGATCGCCGGCGCGAGCGTCATAGGCGTGCAGGTCCAGGGCCCAGAGCTGGTGTCCGTCGGGCCGATAGCCAAGGTAGAGGTCGCCCTGGCGCAGGTCGCTCTGCGCGTTCTGCCGCTCGCCATCGGAATGGACGTAGCCGAAGCTGGTGCGGAACTCGAACGGTCCGTCGGTTCCTTCCAGGACATTGTAGGTCGAATAGAGCCCGTCGCTGCCGCCGACCTGTTCGGTGTAGCCGGTCAGGGGCTCGCCCGGCTTGGGGCGCTTGGAGACGAAGTTGATCGCCGGCTCCGCCTGGGGGCCATAGATCAGGCCCGCGCCTCCGCGCAGTTCCTCGACCTCGCTGACCCCCTGCGGCAAGGGCAGGTAGTTCAGGGTCGGGGCGCCGATCCAGTCGGCGGTGATCGGCAGGCCGTCCTGCAGCACCAGCACGTATTGCGACGCCTGCGGGTTCCCCAGGCCGCGATAGCTGAGGTTGTACTGGCTGGGCGTCTGCTGTTCGCTGACCAGCACGCCGGGCGAATGGACGAACAGCTGCTGCAGGTCGTCTCCGATCACGGTCGGCTGCTGGTCGAGCTTGGTGGTGTTGGTCTTCTTGGTGACAGTGATCTTGGTTCCGGCCACTTCGGGCAGGATGTGATCCAGCTTGGCCGGGGTGTCGTCGTGTTTGGACGCGGTGACGTTGACCGCGGCGACGGTGGTGGACTTGCGCTTCTTCGGCGAAGGCGTCGTGGTGGCCGGTTTGTCGGACGGTGCGCCGGACTGGACGTCGGACGGGGAAGGGGACTGGGCGTCCGGGGCCTGGGCGTGCGCGACCCCCGTGCAGATGGCGAGCGCGCCCAATCCGAGCAGGGCGCTTCGGCGTTTCGACATGGAAATTTCCTCGTACGCATCGAGACATCATCGCCATGCGCCGCGCGCTATCCTAAGACGCTACGCTTGCGGGTTGGAAGGGGGAGGAACGCTTGTCCAGGTCCACTGTGTTGTTTGCATCCACGGCAGGCGCACTGGCCCTGCTGGCGGGCGTCGCCCAGGCGGCGGTCGATCCGGCCCTGTTCCAGCAGCTGCACTGGCGTTCGATCGGCCCCTTCCGCGGCGGGCGGGTGCTGGCGGTGGATGGCGCGCCGGATGATCCGCGCCGATTCTACTTCGGGGCGGTCAACGGCGGGGTGTGGAAGACCGATGATGCGGGCCGCACCTGGGCTCCGATCTTCGACGACGCGCCGGTCGGCTCCATCGGCGCCTTAGCGGTGGCCCCTTCAGCGCCGGAGGTGCTCTATGTGGGCACCGGCGAGGCGGACATGCGCTCCGACATCGCCCAGGGCGTGGGCATGTTCCGCTCGGGCGACGGTGGCAAGACCTGGGCCCAGATCGGCCTGGAGGACACCCAGCAGATCGGCAAGATCCTGGTCGATCCGCGCGATCCCAACACCCTGCTGGTCGCCGCGCTTGGCCACCCCTACGGTCCGAACGCCCAGCGCGGGGTTTTCCGCTCGAACGACGGCGGCAAGACCTGGACCAGGACCCTGTTCAAGGACGCCGACACCGGCGCCATCGACATGGTGTTCGAGCCAGGGAATCCGCAGGTGGTCTACGCCGCCCTCTGGCAGACCCGACGGCCGCCCTGGAACGTCTACCCGCCGTCGAATGGTCCCGGCAGCGGGCTATACAAGTCGACCGACGGCGGCCGGACCTGGACGCGGCTCGCCAACGGCCTGCCCAAGGCGCCCGGCCGCATCGGCCTGAGCATCAGCGCCGCCCAGCCCAACCGCGTCTACGCCCTGATCGACGCCGACGACGGGGGCCTCTACCGTTCCGACGACGCGGGCGCGACCTGGACCAAGGCCACCGGCGACCAGCGCATCTGGCAACGCGGCTGGTACTTCAGCGGCGTGACCGCCAACCCGGCCAACGCCGACGAGGTGTGGGTCTGCGACACCATCATCCTGAAGTCGGAGGACGGCGGCCGCAACTTCGTCCCAGTGAAGGGCGACCCGACCGGCGACGACTTCCACGCCCTGTGGATCGATCCGAAGAACCCGGATCGCCGGATCCTGGGCGTGGACCAGGGCACGCTGGTCACCCTGAACGCCGGCAAGACCTGGAGTTCGTGGTTCAACCAGCCGACCGGCCAGTTCTACCACGTGGTCACCGACAACCGCTTCCCCTACCGGGTCTACGGCGCCCAGCAGGACTCGGGCGCGGCCGGCGTGCCCAGCCGCACCGACGCCGGGGCGGACGGGATCAACATGACCCACTTCCACGAGATCGTCGCCGGCGGGGAAAGCGGCAATATCGCTCCCGATCCGGACGATCCGGACACCGTCTACGGCGGGAAGGTGGACAAGCTCGACCTGAAGTCCGGACAGTCGCGCGACGTGGACCCCACCCTGGCTTTCCCCGACGCCTACCGGAGCACGTGGACCCTGCCGCTGGTGTTCGGAAAGCGCGACCACGCGCTGTACTTCGGCAACCAGCGCATCTTCCGCACCGCCGATGGCGGCGCGCACTGGACGCCGATCAGCCCCGACCTGACCCGGCCGCATCCCGAGGTTCCCGCCACCCTGGACGCGGCCACCGTCGCCGACGCGCCGCTGCCCAATCCCCGGCGCGGCGTGGTCTACGCCATCGGACCCTCGCCCTTCGCCGACGGGATGATCTGGGCCGGCACCGACGACGGCCTGGTCTGGCGCACCCCGGACAACGGCGCCCATTGGGTCAACCTGACCCCCAAGGCGCTCACCGCCTGGTCCAAGGTCGGGGTGGTGGAGCCTTCGCACTTCGATCCCCACACCGCCTACATCGCGGTGGACCGGCATCGGCTCGACGACTTCAAGCCCTACATCTACCGCACCCATGACGGGGGCCGGAACTGGACCCTGATCTCGAAAGGGCTGGATGTCGGCGGGGTGCTGAACACGGTCAATGTGGTGCGCGAGGACCCCAAGCGCCCGGGGCTGCTGTACGCCGGAACCGAGCGCGGCGCCTTCGTCTCGTTCGACGATGGCGACGACTGGCAGCCCCTGCAGGCGGACCTCCCGCGGACCTCGGTGCGCGACATCGAGGTGCACGACGACGACCTGGTAATCGCCACCCACGGGCGCGCCTTCTACATCATGGACGACATCGCCGCACTGCGGGAGCTGACGGCCGATCCGCGCAATGAGCTGCGCCTGTTCGCTCCGGCCCCGGCGGTGCGCGAGCGTGTCTCGGCCTTCACCGGGACGCCCATGCCCAAGGACGAGCCCATGGCGCTGAACCCGCCGCTGGGCGCCGACATCGACTACGTCCTGCCCACGGCCGCTCCGGTCGAGATCGCCATCCTGGACCCGGCCGGCGAGGCGGTGCGCCGCTACAGCAGCGCCGACGTCCCGCCGCCGCCCGACCTCGCCAAGCTGGACATTGCGCCGGAGTGGCGGTCGGTGGACCAGCCCCCGGCCGCGACGCCCGGCGCCCACCGCTTCGTATGGGACCTTCATTATGGGGCCGCCTCCGGCCTGTCCGGCGGCCGCAAGCGTGGCGGAGCAGGCGTCTGGGCGCCGCCCGGTCTCTATACGGTGGTGCTGAAGGTGGGGGACCAGAGCCTGCGCCAGACGCTGCTGGTGGTTCCCGATCCGCGCGTGAAGGTCTCGCCCGAGGACTTCGCGCGTGAGTTCTCCATGGCCCGCAAGGTGGAGGGCGCGCGCGTCCAGGTCGCCGGCTTGCTTGAGAAGGCGAAGGCGCTGCACGAACGACTGACGGCGGCGGCGCGGACGGCCGATCCGGCGCACAGGAGCCAGCTGCTGGCGCTGGACGCGCGGCTCGACGCGGTCACCCGAACGCCGGCGGACAACCCGCGCAATTCCGTGCCGATCCCGCCCCAGACCGTCACCGCCCTGGCCGACATCTCCACCCGGCTGGAGAGCCTGGCCGAAGCGGTGGATGGCGCCGACGGCGCCCCGTCGCCCGATGCGCAGAACGGCTTCGCCCAAGCCGGGCGGGCGTTGATCGCAGCCGTACCCAGGCTCGACGCGATCGCGAACGAGGCCAAGCCGCTTCTGGGCGCCTAGACGACCGGGGGCGGCCTATCCCGCCGAAAGTGGTCCGCTGAAGTCCACCACGCACATCGCGCGGTAGGTCCGGTGCGGCCCGCAGGCGACCCCGGCGTAGCGCAGGTAAGGATCGAACACGTCGGTGCGGTGGCTGCGGTTGCGCACCCCGTCATCGACCACGAAGGCCCGCACCACGGCCTCGGCGGTGACCTCGCCGTAGGAGATGCTCTCGGCCACCACACCCCGCATCGGGCCGTAGCGGCGCACCCGGTCGGCCGGCGAGGCGCCGGTGGAGCTGAGGTGTCCGATCGAGCCCAGGGGGCCCTGGTCCCGGACCTGGTCGGCCGCCGCCCTGGCCAGGGGCGGGGAGGCGCTCAGGGGCGGCAGCGGCGCCTGGCGTTCCAGGAAGCGGATCGCCTCGTCCACCGCCTCGACCCCCTCGTTGGTCATGCGGTCGCCGAAGCCCTGTGGATTGCGCAGCACTCGCCCGTCGAACCGCTCGCGATAGAGCCGCAGATCCTGGGCGAAGGCGGAGGGATGGGCGCGGACGTAGTTGAGCTCCGCCAGTACGGCCTGGTCCATGCCGGCCTCGGTGCGAACCGGCAAGGGGTCCTGGGCCCGGGCGACGGGAGCGAACGCCAGCAGCAGGCCGGCGAGAAGCAGAAGGTTTCGACGCATGCTTCGCCTATGCAGGGCGATTTGCGGCGAGACCTTGGCCGGGCCTCCGCGACTTTTAGTGCGCCGGAATGATTTCCGGCGCGGCGTGCTGGGGGCGGAACAGTCGTCCGCTCTCGGCATAAAGCACAGCGCCCAGCGCAAGCAGGCCGCAGACCAGATAACCGACCGGAATCGGCGTGGCTGAGCCATGGAACTGTTGGCCGATCAGATAGCCGATCAGCGACGCCCCGATCATGATGATGAAGCCCTGCAGCGAGGAGGCTGCGCCGGCGATGTGGCCCATCTTCTCCATCGCCATAGCGTTGAAATTGCCCGACGTCAGGCCGAAGCAGAACATGGTCGCCGCCTGCAGCACGGCGAACACCACCAAGGTCTCGTGGCCGGTGAGCGCGATCACGGTGTGGACGGCGGCTATGGCGATGTAGGCCAGCAGCGCCGCATGGGAGAGCATCCGCATCCCCAGCTTCAGCACCAGCCGCGCGTTCAGCAGCGAGGCCAAGGCGATGAAGCTGGCGGCGATGGCGAACACCAGGGTGAACAGGTTGGCCGCCTTGAAGGCGTCGGCGAACACCTCTTCCGAGGAATTGATGAAGCCCAGGAGCCCCCCGAACACCAGGGTCTGGGCCAAGCAGTAACCGAGCGCCTCGCGCGTGCCCAGGGTGGTGCGGAAGGCCCGCAGAATCCGCGACGCCTCGACCGGGGTGCGGTCTTCCGGGTGCAGGGTCTCGGGCAGTTTGAAGGCGGCCCAGATCAGCACCGCGGTCCCGAAGGCGGCCAGGGCGCCGAAGATCCAGGGCCAGGGGGCCACCAGCACGATCGCCTGGCCCAGCGTGGGGGCCAGGACGGGCACGCCCATGAACACCATCGAGGAGAGCGACATGACACGCGCCATGTCACGCCCCGAATAGCAGTCCCGCACGATCGACACCGGCAGCACGCGCGTGGCGGCCGCCCCGATGCCTTGCAGCACGCGCGCGGCCAGCAGCAGCTCGAACGAGCGCGACAGCGCCGCGGTCAGGCTGAAGATCACGTACAGGCCGAGCCCGCACAGCAGCACCGGCCTGCGCCCGTAACGGTCGGCCAGCGAGCCGTAGACGATCTGCGCCGCGCCGAAGCCCAGCAGGTAGAAGGTGATGATCAGCTGGCGCCGGTTCTCGTCCGCCACGCCCAGGGCGGTCGCGATGGCCGGAAGGTTCGGCAGCATCGAATCGATGCCGAGCGCGCCCAGCGCCTGCATGGACGCGATCATCAGCACGAACGGAACGAAACCCATGCCGTGACGTGGACTGGCGGAGTCGGGGCTCGTCGACGACATCGGGGCTTTCGGGCGGCAAGCGGAGGAGCGGCTTTGCGCCGTTCTTCCTGCCATATAGCCGCCGCGATTGCGAAGAAACCCTTCCGCGTAGCTTCCAATTGGCTCAGCCCGCGTGGGCGTCGATAGCCTGGCGCGCGATGGCGGTGTCGTCGCTGAAGAAGCCGTCCACCCCCGCGTCGATGTAGCGGCTGATCTCCGCCGCCGAGCCGGCCGGATTGCGCGCGTTGGCTCCGTCCCCGTTGCGGAAATCGGCGGCGAGGAACTGGTTCTCGGGCCGGAAGGTCCAGATATGCACCAGCAGACCGGCCTTGTGCGCGTCGGTCACCAGGGGCGTCGGCGGGGCGAGCCGCTGGTCGGGGCCGAGCGGGATCACCGCGCGCGTCGGCGGCGCCACCACGTCGGCGTAGGTCGCGATCTCGCGCAACCCGTCGG
>JBARAK010000230.1:0-9391 GCA_049791955.1 Caulobacteraceae bacterium | reverse complement strand
CCCGCGGGCCGGACGCCCGGCGTCACCACCAGGAAATCCGGCCGACCGGCTTCATTCGCCAGCCGGCGCGCCAAGGCCGCTTCGTGCGGGCTCGCCACCACCCCGTCCACGCCGCAGTCGAGCGCCTGGCGGATGCGCCGCTCCACCAGGTCGCGCACGCCCAAGGCGAAGCCCATCTCCTTGAGATCTTCCTCGTTCAGACTGGTCAGGACGGTGACGCCAAGGATACGCGCGCCGCTTCCCTCGCCTCGCCCGGCCACGGCCGCGCGCATCACCTGAGGTTCGGCGTGGACCGTCAGCAGATCGCAAGCGCCGGAGGCCACGATGGCCACGGTGGCGCGGCGGACGGTCTCGCCGATATCGTGGAGCTTCCAGTCCAAGAAGACGCTGCAACCGCGCCGCTTCAAATCCTGGGCGAGCGACATGCCGCCCCGGCTCAGCAGTTCGAGCCCGATCTTATAGAATGAAACCGCTTCGCCGAGACGCTCGACCAGCGCTTCCGCCTCGGCGACCTCAGGCAGATCCAGGGCGCAGATCAGGCGCGGGTCTGCGGTCATGATGTCATCCTCGGGCATGGCGGAAGCGGGGCGGCCGCAGCTATGCTGCATATATGGCGACTCCGGAAGACCCTGGAACGCCCTGGGATCTTTCGCCATGACCCCCGTCGCCTTCGCGGTGAACGTCTTCGTCGGCCTGTTCGCCCTGCTCGATCCCGTCGGCATGGCCCCCCTGTTCGCGGCAGCCACCCTGGGCGCCCCGGCCTCGGCTCAGCGGCGGATCGCGGTCTACGTCTCGCTGTTCGCCCTGGCGTTCATGGCCTTCTTCTTCCTCAGCGGCACGGCCATGCTCAAGTTCTTCGGCATCTCGATGCCGGCGTTCCGCATCGCTGGCGGACTGATGCTGTTGCTGATGGGCCTGAACATGGCGCGGGACGATTTCAGCACCATGTTCGCCGACGCCGCGGTGGAAGGGGAGGAAGTGCTGTCGACCAGCGCCTACGCCCGCAAGCGCTTCGAAAGCCTCGTCGTGCCCTTCGCTATGCCGCTGCTCGTCGGTCCAGGCGCCATTTCGGCCGCGGTGATCTACGCCGACGAAGCGCACTCGATCGGCGTGATGGGTTACGCCGCCGGCTTGGCCGCCATCCTTGGCGTCTGCATCTGCGTGCTTGTCGCCTTCCTGGCCAGCCGCCTGATCTCACGTGTGCTCGGCAAGATCGGGATGACCATCGTGGTGCGGGTGCTGGGCCTGGTGCTGACCGCCATGGCCGTTCAGTTCATCATCATCGGCGTGTCGGGGGCGACGCTCGGCATCGTCCGAGGCTCCGCGGCGCACCCCTATCCCACCAAGCCCGCAGCTGCGCCGAAACGCTGAGCGGCAGGAAATTACTTCCTGCGGACCAGCCGGCTGTAGTCCTCCATCAATCCAAGCGAGATATCGCCTGGCGTAAAGCGGTGCTCGGCGATCTCCGCCACCGGGGTGACCTCGGCGGCGGATCCGGTCAGGAAGCATTCGGAGAAGCTCGACAGTTCGGACGGCGAGATCGACCGCTCCACCACCTCAATCCCCTTTGCCCGCGCGATCCCCATTACAGTCTGCCGGGTGAGGCCGTTCAGGAAGCTGTCTGGGGTCGGCGTATGCAGCGCCCCATCCCGCACGAAGAAGATATTGGCTCCGGTAGCCTCGGCGACGTCGCCCTTATGGTCCAGCATCAAGGCGTCGGCGTAGCCTTCCTTTTCCGCAGCCTGCTTGGACAGGGTGCAGATCATGTAGAGGCCTGCCGCCTTGGCCTGCCACGGCGCGGCGTCAGGCGCGGGACGGCGGTAACGGGCGTGGGTCAGACGGATACCCCTGCGCTTGGCCTCGGCGTCGAAATAGCTCGGCCACTCCCACAGAGCGATGGCCACGTGGGTGCGGGTGGCGGGCGCCGAGACGCCCATCTGCTCCGGCCCGCGCCAGGCGACCGGCCGCAGATAGGCGTCGGTCATGCCCATGCGGTGGGCGGCCTCCTTGCACGCCGCGTCCAGTTCGGCGACGCTGAACGGCATGGGCATGTCCAGCACTTCCGCCGAGCGCACGAGGCGCTCGCTGTGGGCCGTCAGCTTGAAGATCTTGCCGTCGTACAGGCGTGCTCCCTCGAACACGCAGGAAGCGTAGTGCAGCCCATGGCTCAGGACGTGGATCTTGGCGTCGCGCCAAGGCACAAATTCACCGTCGAACCAGATAACGCCATCACGATCGTCGAATGGAATGAGGGCCATAGGGTGTTTCCTACCCGCTTTTGGTCAATTTCGCGCAAAGCCTTAGACCTCCATCCCAGGCAGGCGTCAACGGCCTGGAGGATGGCGTGAACACCGAGGCGAGGCGTGCAGGAGGGGCGGAGCCCCACTTGCTGGTGGTGGACGATGACGATCGGCTGCGCAGTCTGCTGCGCACCTATCTGTCACGAGCCGGGTTCCGGGTAAGTGTGGCGGCGGACGCCGCCGGCGCGCGGAAACTGCTCGACGCCCTATCATTCGATCTGCTGGTGCTGGATGTGATGATGCCCGGCGAAGACGGCTTTTCCCTCACCCGCTGGATCCGCACCCGCGCCGCGACCCCGATCCTGATCCTGACCGCGCGCGGCTTGCCAGGTGACCGCATCGAAGGCCTGTCGCTTGGCGCCGACGATTATCTCGGCAAGCCGTTCGAGCCGCAGGAGCTGGTGTTGCGCATCGAGGCCATTCTGCGCCGGGCCGGCAAACGGACGGCGTCGCGACGGCTGTCGATGGGCAGCTTCGCCTTCGACCTGGAGCGCGGCGAGCTGTTGGACGGCGACACCCCCGTGCGCCTGACCGAAAGTGAAATCCGTCTGCTTCGGCGATTGGCCCAGAACCCCGACGCGCCGGTGGATCGCTACGAACTCGCCGACGATCCAGGCGACGGCGGCCGAGCGGTGGATGTGCAGGTCACCCGCCTGCGCCGCAAGATCGAACCCGACCCGGCTAATCCACGCTACCTCAAGACCGTACGCGGAGTAGGCTACATGCTGGCGCCGGACTGATGAGGTTTCGCCGCGTCCTGCGGGGGCTCTGGCCACGGCTGCTGAAGCGATGGCTGCCGCGCTCGCTGTTCGGACGCTCCCTGCTCATCATCGTCCTGCCGATCGCCCTGATGCAGGGGGCGACGGTGTGGGGCTTCTTCGAAGCGCACCTGCGTGCGGTGAACGCACAGCTCTCCAGTGGGCTGGCCGGCGACGTCGCCATGGCCGTGGGCGACTACGAGGCCGATCCGACGCTGCAGAATCTGGAACGGATCTCTTCCCGCGCCGAGCGGCTACAATCCCTGTCCATCGTGCTGCAGCCCCATGGCCGCCTGCCCGAGAAGCCCCGCCCCAGCCTGTTCCCGAGCAACGACGACGCCCTGCGGCAGGCCGTCGACGACCAGATTCCCGAGAACTTCTGGATCGACACCACCCGCTACCCTGCCTACGTCGACATCCGCGTGGCGGTGAAGGGGGGCGTCCTCCGCATCATCGCCCCGCGCGATCGGGTGTTCGCCGCACGTGGCCATGCCTTCATCTGGCTGCTCACCGGAGCCACCCTGCTGCTGACGGGCGTGGCGGTGCTGTTCATCCGCAACCAGGTGCGGTCCATCGAGCGATTGGCGGCGGCGGCGGAAGCCTTCGGCAAGGGCGTGGACGTGCGCTTCAAACCGCATGGCGCGCGCGAAGTCCGCGCCGCCGCCCACGCCTTCCTCGACATGCGCGAACGCATCCAGCGCCACATCGACCAGCGCACCACCCTGCTGGCGGCGGTGAGCCACGACCTGCGCACGCCTCTCACCCGCCTGAAACTGGAGGTGGCCCTAGCCCCGCCCGAACCGCACATGGACGCCATCCGCCGGGACCTCGACGAGATGCAGCACATGGTGGACGAGTACCTGGCGTTTGCGCGCGGAGAAGGTGGCGAACCGGCCGAACCGGTGGATATCAGCCGCCTGGTGAGCGAGGTCAGCGAGGGCGCGGCCCGCGCTGGCGCCCAGGTCCGCATCTCCGCACCGCCCGGATTGTCCGCTACGCTACGGCCGCTGGCGATGAAGAGAGCCCTCGCCAACCTGGTGCTCAATGCGGCGGCTCACGCCGGCCGGGTCGAGATCGTCGCGAGCCCCCATCCCGATGGCGGACTCGAGATCCACGTGGACGACGATGGTCCGGGTATCGCTCCCGAGAATTACGAGGAGGCCTTCCGGCCCTTCTCACGCCTGGATCAGGCCCGAAATCCGAACACCAAAGGGGTGGGGCTGGGGCTCGCGATCGCACGGGATGTGGCGCGCAGCCATGGCGGCGATATCCTGCTGGAGCGCAGCCCGCTCGGAGGCCTCCGCGCCGCCATCCGCCTGCCGGGATGAACGGACGCCGCGGGCGAGATCACCGCAGAAGGGCTTGAACAACCATCCTGACCGTGCGAACCCAGGGATGCGAGCAACATCCCACCCGGATTGGGCCCTTGCGGAGAACACCTTGCCCGAAATCCTAGACACCGTGGACGCCAAGATCCTGGACCTGATCCAGCACGACGCCGCTCTGTCCGTGGCTGAGATCGCCGAACGCGTGGGCCTGTCGTCCTCGCCGTGCTGGCGTCGGATCAAACGGCTGGAAGACGCCGGCGTGATCCGTGGACGCGTCACCCTGCTGGACCGTGAACAGCTTGGGCTGGGCTTCGAGGTCTATGCCGAGGTCAAGCTCAACCTTCCGACCAAAGACAATCTGGAAGCCTTCGACGCCGCCGTGGTCAACTGGCCCGAGGTCACCCACTGCGCCACCGTCACGGGCGGGATGGACTACGTGTTGCGCATCGTCACCCGCGACATGCATGCGTTCGACGATTTCCTGCGCGAGAAGCTGCTTTCACTCGGCCTGGTGTCAAACGTTGAAAGCCGGATCGTGGTGCGCAGCGTCAAGAACGCCACCACCATCCCCCTCGGACTGATCGCTCCACACCTAAACGCTTCGAGCTGAACGGCTCCCCCTCAGCGCCGTCCCACAACGCCGGAGAGACGCCCATGATCGACCTCGTGATCGACGCCCGCCACAAGGATCTGGGAGGCTTCGAGGTCGGGCGCATCCTGCCGTTCGCCAAAAGGCGGATGGTCGGCCCCTTCATCTTCCTGGACCACATGGGACCCGCCGATTTCGCGCCGGGCCAGGGGATCGACGTGCGGCCCCACCCGCATATCGGCCTCTCCACCGTCACCTACCTGTTCGAGGGCGAGATCCTCCACCGGGACAACCTCGGTTCGACCCAGGCGATACGCCCTGGAGAGGTGAACTGGATGACCGCCGGCCGCGGAATCGTCCATTCTGAACGCACCGATCCCGCCTTGCTGTCACAAGGGCGCCGGATGCACGGCCTGCAAGCCTGGGTAGCCCTGCCCGACGCCGACGAAGAGACCGATCCCGCGTTCGCCCATCATTCCGGGACGGACCTGCCAAGCTATGAGATGGACGGCCTGTGGGCCCGGTTGATCGCGGGACGCGCGTTCGGCGTGGAAGCCAAGGTCAAGACTCACTCACCGCTCTATTACATCCACTGGGAGCTGAAGGCGGGAACCCGCGCCGGGTCTCCGGAGGGCTATCCCGAGAACGCGCTCTATGTCGCCAGGGGCGAGATCGAAGTGGATGGCCGCACCTTCCACGCCGGCCAGATGCTTGTGCTGGGCGCTGGCCAACGCCCCGCCATCACCGCTCTCGCTGACGCCACGGTCATCGCCCTGGGTGGCGAGCCTGTCGGTCCGCGTCACATCTGGTGGAACCTGGTCTCATCCTCCGCCGAGCGGATTGAGCAGGCCAAGGCCGATTGGGCCGCCGGCCGGATGAAGTTGCCCCCCGGCGACGACCAGGAGTTCATCCCCCTGCCCGACGAACCGCCGCCGCCCGCGCAACCGCTCTAATCTTCAAGGATCGATATTCGAGATCGCGTGGCCGGGACGGAATCGTTCGGAACGGCGCGCAAAAAAAAGGCCGCGCAAGCGCGGCCAAAGTTCATAGGGAGGAAACGCCCGAAGGCGCAGGTGTCGTATACGTCCCCAACGGCTTGGGGTCGATATCAGAAACGCTGAAACTGCGTTTGGAGATGCTGAAAGGCCGACGTCGCCCAATTCATAGGCAGGCGCCCAGGCTTCAGGCGCCTAGCCTTCGAAGGCCGGCCGCGTCGTCGCGATGAAACCGCCGCCAAGCACCCGATCAGGCTCTCCCGCAGCATAGAGCACACAGGCTTGCCCCGGCGAGACGCCCTCTTCGGTGGAGTCGAAGATAACTTCCGGCCCATCCGTGTCGAGAACAAGGCGCGCATCGACAGGCGCCCGGGTGGAACGCACCCGGGCCAGGACCGGCGTGCGTTCGGCCGCAGCAGCTTCCAGGCTCGGATGATCGCCCAGCCAGTTGATTTCCTTCAAGCGGAGCGAACGGGTGAGCAGGGCTTCTCGCGGGCCGACCCGCACCTGCTTGCGGGCAGGATCAAGCCCGACCACGAACAGGGGTTCTCCCACCGCCACATTCAGACCTCGCCTCTGCCCCACCGTGAAGCGCGATACGCCGCTGTGGCGACCGAGGAGCCGGCCATCCAGGTGGACGATCTCGCCCTCCCCGGCCGCGTCGGGGCGCAGCTTGTCGATCAGGGTCGAATACTTGCCTTCGGGCACGAAGCAGATGTCCTGACTGTCAGGCTTATCCGCTACAGCCAAGTCCAAGGCGGTGGCTGCCGTGCGCACGGCGGGTTTCGGCAACCCGCCCAGCGGAAAGCGCAGGAAATCGAGTTGCTCAGCGGTGGTGGCGAACAGGAAGTAGCTCTGGTCGCGCGCGGGATCGGCCGCCCGATGCAGTTCCGCGCCGTGCGGGCCAAGCTTGCGCCGGACATAGTGCCCCGTCGCCATAGCCTCCGCGCCGAGATCGCGTGCTACGTCCAGCAGGTCGCGGAACTTCACCGTCTGATTGCAGCGTACGCAGGGGATCGGCGTTTCACCGCGCAGATAGGCGTCGGCGAAGTCGTCGATCACGGCCTGGCGAAAGCGGCTCTCGTAGTCGAGGACGTAGTGGGGGATGCCGATGCGCTCCGACGCCTGGCGGGCGTCGCGGATATCCTGGCCGGCGCAGCAGGCCCCTGCCTTCTTCACCGCCGCCCCATGGTCGTAGAGCTGAAGGGTAACCCCGACCACGTCATAACCGGCGCGCTTGAGCAGGGCCGCCGTCACGGTGGAATCCACCCCGCCCGACATGGCGGCCACTACTCGCGCGCCCTGCGGCAGGCGCACGGCCTCCCGCACCACTTCATCGGCGAGGTTAAGCGTATCCAGGCGGTCGGTCAGGTCGAGCGACATGGTCGTCATCTAGGACGGCTGAGGCCGGATAGCGAGGCTATGCGGCGAACGATCCCGCCCTCCACGGGTTTAGACCGGAACAGGAGGCGCTTTCCATGGACAACCCTGCATCCGGCGGCCGGCGCCAAACAGCTGATGGGTCCCCCCAGCGGCCCGAGCAGCGCCCCACGTTCAAAACAGTGGATCCCGCGACGGGAAATCCCGGGCGGGCCTACACCGGGCATACGGTGGAAGAGGCGCAGACCATCGCCCGCGACGTCCACACCGCCTTCCTCAGCTGGCGCAAGACCGGGTTTCCCGAGCGGGCCCGGCTTATGCGGGAAGCCGCCGCCGTCCTGCGCCGTCGCAAGGACGACCTCGCCGCGCTGATGACCGACGAGATGGGCAAGACCCTGACCGAAGGTCTCGCGGAGGTGGAGAAGTGCGCCTTCAACTGCGACTATTACGCCGAGCATGCCGAGGCGTTCATGGCTCGCCAACCTGTGGACATGGGCGGTCCCAAGGCGTTCGTGACCTTCAATCCGCTGGGCCCGATCCTGGCGGTGATGCCCTGGAATTTTCCCCTTTGGCAGGTGTTCCGCTTCGCAGCGCCCAATCTGATGGCGGGCAACGTCGGCCTGCTCAAGCACGCCAGCAACGTGCCCGGCAGCGCGCTCGCCATCGAGGACGTGTTCCGGGAAGCGGGCTTCCCGAAGGACGTGTTCCGGACCGTGCTGCTTCCCGGCAAGAGCGTGCAGCCCCTGATCGAAAGCCCTTTTGTGGCTGCGGTCACCCTCACCGGCAGTGTCGGCGCGGGCAGCAAGGTGGCCGAGACCGCCGGTCGCTGCCTGAAGAAGACCGTGCTCGAACTGGGCGGCAGCGACGCTTATGTCGTGTTGGAGGATATCGACGTGAAGGCCGCCGCCAGGGTCGCCGCGACTGCGCGGATGGTCAACGGCGGGCAGAGCTGCATCGCGGGCAAGCGCTTTATCGTGGTCAAGGCGGTGCGCGCGGCCTTCGAGACGGCCCTGGTCGAAGCAATGCGGGAATTCATCATGGGAGATCCTCGCCGGCCGGAAACCAAACTCGGGCCGATGCAGAGCGTCGCCGCTCGCGATGAAATCCACGACCAGGTTCGCGGCAGCGTTGAGAAGGGCGCCCGCGTGCTGCTCGGCGGCGAGATCCCCAGCCGGTCAGGCGCCTGGTATCCGGCCACAGTGCTCACCAACGTCGAGCCCGGCCAGCCTGCACACGACGAAGAGGTGTTCGGCCCGGTCGCGGCGGTCATCGAAGCCGAGGATGAGGCGCACGCCATCCGGATCGCGAACGATTCTGAATTCGGCCTCGGCTCGGGCGTGCTGACCGGCGATCTGGCGCGCGGCGAACGGATCGCCGCCGAGGAGCTGGAAGCCGGCATGAGCTTCGTGAACCAGAACGTTCGCTCCGATTCGCGCCTGCCGTTCGGCGGCGTGAAGCACAGTGGTTACGGCCGCGAGGTCGCCCACTATGGGCTGTTGGAGTTCGTCAACGTCAAGAGCGTGCTCGTGCACCGCGACTGAGGCAAAATCCGCCTACCCGGCGCCATTTGCCGGGCCGGTGGGCAATTTCTGCAGCCCTACTGGACGCCTACTAGGCGGAAACTGCATGGTTTCCACTTAGTAAACATTATATTTCAACGACTTATGCAGACGCGTCGTGGCCCGCCGCTTGCTTCTGAAGCGGTTGAGCAAAACGCTCCCTTCGCCAAAATGGCGTCGGACACCCTGAAAAAGGACCCACGTGTTATGTCGCTGAACAGCATCAACACGAACGTCGGCGCCCAAATCGCGCTGCAGACCCTGAACTCCACCAACGCCCAGCTGGAAAACGCCCAGAACCAGGTCTCCACCGGTCTGCGCATCTCCAGCGCTCAGGACGACGGGGCCATCTGGGCCATCGCCCAGGGCCAGCGTTCGCAAATCACCGCGCTCGGCGCCGTGACCGACTCGCTGAACCGCGCCTCCTCGGTGCTGGATGTGGCCGTCACCGCCGGCCAGACCATCTCCGACCTGCTGAACCA
>JBARAK010000229.1:0-3616 GCA_049791955.1 Caulobacteraceae bacterium | reverse complement strand
GGTCCAGCTTGTAGCCCTTCTCGGTCACGGTCAGGGTCGCCAGATGGGTCTCCGGCGCCGCCAGGGCCTGGACGAGGGCGGCGGGGTCTTCCGGCGCGACCAGCACGTCCTTGACCGCGCCCAGGATGCGGACCCGGTCTTCGCGCCCGTCGCGGACGGCCATGGCGTAGAGCCCGTCCTGCGGGTTCATCTGGTCGCGCACGCCCGCCGACCGCAGCGAGGCGCCGCGCACGCCCCAGCGCCGGTCACCCCGCCGGATCAGGTCGTCGAACACCACCGCCTGGTGCGCCCGGTGGAAGGCGCCGATCCCAAGATGGACGACGCCCGTGGAAACACCCGTGCGGTCGTATCCCGGTCGCTCGACGCCGGGAGGCAGGTCGGAAAGCGTCGCGTCGGACAGGCGGGGACGGGGATCGGTCACGGTGTCAGGCATCTCTTGTTCACCGGGCTTCACACGCCTTCTCCCCTTGCGGGAGAAGGAGGGGACCCACGAAGTGGGGAGGATGAGGGGTCGACGGACGGTGGCTCAAAGGTATCGCTGCCAGCGTAGCGCGACCCCTCACCTTCCCATCGCTACGCGACGGGCCCCTCCCTCTCCCGCAAGGGGAGAGGGAAGTCATGCCTCCACCGACAGGCGGGCGGGGGTGTAGCGCGGGGCGACCAGGTGGATGGCCAGCAGGGCGGCGAAATAGGTCACCCCGGCCACCGCGAAGATCGGGCCGTAGCTGCCGACGGTCTGGAGCACATAGCCCGCGTACTTGGCCATCAGCATCCCGCCCAGCGCGCCCGCCAGCCCGCCCATGCCGGCCACCGAACCCACCGCCCAGCGCGGGAACAGGTCCGACGGCAGGGCGTAGACGTTGGCCGAGAAGCCCTGGTGCCCGGCGCAGGCCAGGCCGATCAGCGCCACCGCGATCCACATGTTCGGCGCCAGGGTGGCGAAGGCCACCGGCAGCACCACCGCGGCGCAGGCGGCCATGGCGGCCTTGCGCGCGGCGTTGACGCTCCAGCCCCGCCGCATCAGCCGCGAGGAGCCCCAGCCGCCCAGTACCGAGCCGACATCGGCCACCACATAGATGGCCACCAGCGGCGGGCCGTAGTTCTTCATGTCCACGTGGTAGCGGCGGGTTAGGAAGTCCGGCAGCCAGAACAGGAACATCCACCACACCGGATCGATCAGGAACCGGCCCAGCACATAGGCCCAGGTTTCGCGAGTGGTGAGCAGGGCGCGCCAGCTGATCACATGCTTGGGCTCGACCGGATCAGACTCGATGTAGGCCAGCTCGGCCGGGCTGATCCGCTTACTCTGCCGGGGGCGGCGATAGAACGCCAGCCACACCGCCAGCCACACCACCGTGAACAGGCCGGTGATCAGGAAGGCCGCCCGCCAGCCGAAAGCCAGCACGATGCCGGGCACGATCAGCGGGGTGACGATGGCGCCGATGTTGGAGCCGGCGTTGAAGATGCCGATGGCCAGCGCCCGCTCGCGCTTGGGGAACCACGCCGCCGTCGCCGCCAGCGCCGAGGGGAACGCGCCGGACTCGCCGAGCGCCAGGGGAATGCGGACCAGGGCGAAGCCGAGGGTGGAGGTGACCAGGGCGTGGGCCATGTGCCCCACCGTCCACAGGCCCACGGCGAGGCCGTAGCCCAGCCGCTCGCCGAACCGGTCCACCAGCCGGCCGAAGGCGAGGTAGCCGATCCCGTAGGCGGCCTGGAACCAGAACACCACGTCGCCGTAGCCGGTCTCGGTCCAGCCATAGCGCTGCTGCAGCGTGGGCTTCAGCACGCTGATCACCTGGCGGTCGACGTAGCTGAGCACCACCGCCGCGAAGATGATCGCACACACGATCCAGCGCATCCGCCCGGCCGGCGGCGGCGCTTCCGCCGCGGACGGGGCATGATCGGTTCGTGCGGACTCAACCATGCCCAAAAGTCCTTGAAACGAGGGCCCCTGAAACAGGGCGGCGGACCGGCGTGGCCACGTCAGGCCGACGGATCGGCCGCGACCAGGCTCACCAGTTGAACATCGAGCCGTCTTCCAGGCGGTTCACCGGCAGGTAGGCGCGCTTGTAGGGGTACTTGGCGGCCAGGGCCTCGTCGATGTCCACGCCCAGGCCAGGCGCCTCGCCCGGATGCAGCATGCCGTCGGCGTAGCTGTAGGCGTGGGGGAAGACCGCGTTGGTCTCCTCGGTGTGGTGCATCCACTCCTGCACGCCGAAGTTCGGGATCGACAGGTCGAAGTGCAGGGCCGCGCCCATGCACACCGGCGACAGGTCGGTGGCGCCGTGGCAACCGGTGCGGACGTTGTAGAGGTCGGCCAGGCCGGCGATCCGGCGCAGATGGGTGATGCCGCCGGCGTGGACCACGGTGGCGCGGATGTAGTCGATCAGCTGCTCCTCGATCAGCTGCTTGCAGTCCCAGATCGAGTTGAACACTTCGCCCACCGCCAGCGGGCTGGTGGTGTGGCTGCGGATCAGCCGGAAGGCGGCCTGGTTCTCGGCCGGGGTGGCGTCCTCCAGCCAGAACGGGCGGTAGGGCTCCAGGTCCTTGCCCAGGCGGCCGGCTTCGATCGGGGTCAGGCGGTGGTGGATGTCGTGCAGCAGGTGCACGTCCCAGCCCAGCCGCTCGCGCGCCGCCTCGAACAGGGGCGGGACCGAGCGCAGGTACTTCTCGGTCGACCACAGGTTCTCGGTGGGCAGGTCCGCGTCGGCCGGCTCGTAGCGTTCCTTGTCCTTGGAGACGCCGTAGGTCGACTTCAGCCCCGGCACCCCGGCCTGCAGCCGCACCGCCTTGTAGCCCTGGGCGATGTAGTGCTCGGCCCGCTCCAGCGTCTCATCGATGCTGACGCCGTTGGCGTGGGCGTAGACCATCGCCCCCTCGCGGCAGGCGCCGCCCAGCAGCTGGTACAGGGGCAGGCCCGCGACCTTCCCCTTGATGTCCCACAGCGCCATGTCCACCGCGGCGATGGCGCTCATGGTCACCGGCCCGCGCCGCCAGTAGGCGCCGCGATATAGGAACTGCCAGATGTCCTCGATCCGGTGGGCGTCGCGCCCGATCAGGCAGGGGATGACGTGGTCGGCCAGATAGCTGGCCACCGCCAGTTCGCGCCCGTTCAGGGTCGCGTCGCCCAACCCGTAGACCCCCTGGTCGGTCTCGATCTTCAGGGTGACGAAGTTACGGCCGGGGCAGGTGACGATCACCTTGGCGCCTGTAATCTTGATCATCGTACCGTCCGAGGTCCTGAAATCGGTTCAATCCGGGGCGTGCGCAAGCAAATCCGCCCGGCTCAAGTCAAAGCTCAACTGAGGATGGCGCGCGAAGCCGCCGCGACAGAGCGCGGGAAGCCCATCTACGTTTCCTCTCTAGTCGGCGCTTGGTGCGTCTTGTTCTTTTCCGCATGACGGCATAAACCTGCCGCCTGTCATGCTAGCGCTATCACGATAGGTGGCCGCCGGCCTTTGTCAATGCTGTTGGATCAGCTTGAACGAGGTGGGCGAGAAAGGCGCAGCGGTTTGGGGAGAGACTGCATGTCCATGCTCAGATCCATCCTGCGCGCCGCCTCGGCGACGGTGATCGGCGCCGGCGTGCTGGCCGGTGCGGCGGCGTCCGCCCGGGC
>JBARAK010000228.1:0-12729 GCA_049791955.1 Caulobacteraceae bacterium | reverse complement strand
GCCGAGCCCAGGCGCGCCAGCCCCCTCATCCACCTGAAGCCGAACAGATCCGCGCCGAGCTGAGCCACCGCCGCCGCCCCGCCCGCGCCGATGAAGCTGGTCAGGATCCAGGTGCCGATCGACATAGGCGAGGTGCGCTTGGCGATACGCCAGAAGTTGTAGAAGCGCGTGGGCGTATGCAGGTCGAGGATCAGCAGCGGCGCCCCCAGGATCGGCGCAACCAGGCCGAGATAGCGCCCCTTGCGCCCCACGCCCGCGCCGCGCTTGCCCAGCGCCATCTCGGCCATGTTCGCGACCACCGCCGCCCCGCCCGACACCCCGGCCAGGAAGATATAGCCGCCCACCCACCACTTATTGAACGGGGCGGGCTTGAGCTGGGAACGGCCATAGTAGGTCGGGCCCTCCCACTTACGCTCGCGTTCGTGTTTCTCCGGGCGCCCCGTCCTGGCCCCGGCGTCCGTCTTGGCGCCGGCGTTGGCGGGATCGACCACCGCGAAGGCGCCGCGATGCTCAGGCATGGGAATCCTCATTGATCTTGGCGCCGACGAACACCACCAGGGCGGCCAGCGCCAGCCCGGCCATGGTGCTGAGGCCCGCGGCGAAGGCCGGCTTCACCCGGTTGGACGGCCGCGTCGGTGCGACGGGCAGGTTGTAGACCTCGGGCCGGTCGGTGAGCAGGAAGAAGGAGTTCAGATATTGCATGTCGCCCGTGGCCCCGGGGCCGTCGGGGGTGCCGTAGGTGTAGGCGCTGGTCACACCGCGCTCGTGCAGCTGCTCCACCCGCGCCGCCGCCCGCTCATGCAGGTCCGACAGCTCGCCGAACTGGATGCTTTCAGTTGGACAGGCCTTGGCGCAGGCCGGCTCCAGCCCTCCCTTGAGCCGGTCGTAGCACAGGGTGCACTTGTGGGCCTTGCCGTCGATCGGGTTGAGATCGACCACCCCGAACGGGCAGGCCGACACGCAGTAGCCGCAGCCGTTGCAGATGTCCTGCTGCACCACCACGGTGTCGAACTCGGTCTTGAACAACGCGCCGGTGGGACAGGCCTCCATGCACGGGGCGTGATGGCAGTGCTTGCACACGTCGCTCATCATCAGCCAGCCGCTCTGGAACGGATTCTGGTCGTTGTCGCGGACGCCGCGCAAGGTGCGCTCGTTGGAGAGGCCGGGGTCGGTCTGCTGCTTCTCGATGAAGTTCACATGCCGCCAGGTGTTGGCCGACAGCGCTCCGGTGTTGTCGTAGCTGTGGCCGGTCAGGCCGACATTATCGGCCGGCAGGTTGTTCCACTCCTTGCAGGCCACTTCACAGGACTTGCAGCCAATGCAGACTGTGGTGTCGGTGAAAAAGCCGTACTGCTTGCCCGGCTCTATGGTCACCCCACCGGTCAGCTCGGATTCGTTCGGGATGACGTGGTGGAACACCGAGTCAGGATAATCTCGGGCGCGGGCGAGGGGCAGGATGTCCATGGCGTTCCCTCGGCTCAGGCGACGTCGAGCAGGTCGATGCGGTGGGCGATATAGGCGATCAGGTTGCCGGCCTTGGAGTACTTGACCCGCACCCGCGCCTGACGGTTCTGCAGCGCCGGAAGCTGGTCGGTCTCGGCCAGGGCGAAGCGGCTCAGCAGGAAATTGTGCGCGACCCCGCCCATGTCGGTGAGCTGGAAACGCCCCTCCTGCACGATGGTCACCACTCCTTCGATCTCGGCCATCGGCCCGGCGGCGCCGCTCGACATGACTATATCCTCCGAGGTCCAGACCAAAGAGCGGCCCGGCCTCACGAAGAAGTAATAACAGAAATCGCAGGTCCCACCGGCGCGGTTCCGCGGGGGTTCTAGGCGCCGCGGCCAACCCGGCCTAGATAGTTGTGGCCGTGTATCGAGGACTTGCGTGAAGAGACTGCGGAAAACCATCGTGAACCGCGCCGAGCGGTTCCTCAACGACTGGGCCCTCCCGCGTCAGATCGCCGGCGAGGACGTCTTCTCGACCGCCTCCAAGAGCACCCTCTCCAAGGAAATCCGGCCGCGCCTGGAGCAGGCCGACACCGTAGGCACCAGCATCTGCCCCTTCTGCGCGGTCGGCTGCGCCCAGCTGGTCTACGCCAAGAACAGGAAGCCCATCCACGTCGAGGGCGACCCCCGTAGCCCGATCAACCGCGGCTGCCTGTGCCCCAAAGGCGGTGGCGTACTGGGGATGCTGCTCAGCCCAAAGCGTGTGAACCACGTCCTCTATCGCGCACCCCATTCCGACGCCTGGGAGGCCAAGCCGCTCGAATGGGCGATGGACCGCATCGCCGAGCTGACCAAGAAGGCGCGCGACGAGACCCACGTCTACGCCCTGCCCGACGGGCGGGTGATCAACCAGACCCACGCCGTGAGCCACCTCGGCGGGGCCACCATGGACAATGAGGAAAACTACCTCATCAAGAAGTTGTTCAGCGGCGGGCTGGGGATGGTCAACATCGAGAACCAAGCTCGAATATGACACTCTTCATCGGTGCCCAGTCTGGGCGCCACTTTCGGCCGCGGCGCGGCGACCATGGCCCTCTGGGACGTGGCCAATGCCGACTGCGTGTTCGTGATGGGCTCCAACATGGCGGAGAACCATCCGATCGCGTTCCGGTTCGTGATCGAGGCCCAGCGTAAGGGCGGGACAGTCATCCATGCCGACCCGCGGTTCACCCGCACCTCGGCTCTCTCGGGCATCCATGCGCCCATCCGCTCGGGCACCGACATCGCCTTCCTGGGCGGCCTGATCCGCTACGTGCTCGAGAAGGACCTGTGGTTCCGCGAGTATGCGACGGCCTACACCAACATCGCGCACATCATCGAGGATGGTTACCAGGATCCCGAGGACCTGGACGGGGTGTTCTCCGGCTACGATCCGGACAGCAACACCTACTCGCAGGACTCCTGGCAATACAAAGGCAAGATCGTCCCGCCGGCGCTCTCCGACCATCAGGTGGTCACCGCCGATCCGGCCCGTGGGCAGGACTTCGAGTCCATGACCCGCGGCCCGGCCGAGCGCGATCCGACCCTGCAGAACCCCAACTGCGTCTACCAGATCCTCAAGCGCCACTACGCCCGCTACACCCCCGAGATGGTGGAGATGGCGACCGGCTGCCCCAAGGAGACCTTCCTGCGGGTGGCCGAGACGGTGGCCTTCAATTCCGGCCGCGATCGCACCACCACCATCTGCTACGCCCTCGGCTGGACCCAGCACGCCCACGGCGTGCAGGTGATCCGCGCCGCCGCCATGTTGCAGGCGCTGCTAGGCAACATGGGCCGCCCCGGAGGGGGCATCATGGCGCTCCGCGGCCACGTCAGCATCCAGGGCTCGACCGACATCCCGACCCTGTTCGACACCCTCCCGGGCTACCTGCCGCAGCCAAAGCTCTATCGCGGCCACGCCACCCTGAAGGACTTCCTGCACGCCGAAAGCCCGACGACCGGGTGGTGGGTCAACACGCCCAAGTACATGGTCAGCATGCTCAAGGCCTGGTACGGCGAAAAGGCCACGGCTGAGAACGAATACGGCTATCAGAACCTGCCAAAGCTGCTCGGCGATTCCTCCTACGAACCATCGCTGTTCACCATGGTCGACGGCGGGATCAAGGGCTCGTTCGTGATCGGCCAGAACCCCGTGGTCGGGGCCGGCAATTCGATGTTCGTCGAGGAGGGCCTGTCCAAGCTGGAATGGCTGGTCGTGCGCGACTTCGCCATGACCGAGACGGCCGAGTTCTGGAAGAACGGCCAGCGGGTCCAGCGCGGCAAGATCAAACCATCCGACATCGGCACCGAGGTGTTCTTCCTGCCAGCCGCCATGCCTGGCGAGAAGGAGGGCACGGTCACCAACACCTCGCGCCTGGTTCAGTGGCACGACTGGGTCTGCGACGCCCCTGGCGAGTGCCGCTCGGACCTCTGGTGGATCTACCACCTGGGCCGCCGCCTGAAGGCGATGTACGCCGGCAGCCAGGAGCCCGGCGACCAGGCCATCCAGGACCTGACCTGGGACTATCCGACGGAAGGCGAGATCCAGGAGCCCAGCGCGGAAGCGGTGCTGAAGGAAATCAACGGCTACACCCCCGCCGATGGCAAGCAGATCAAGAGCTTCGGCGACCTGAAGGACGACGGCTCCACCGCGGCGGGATGCTGGATCTACACCGGCGTCTATCCGGAAGAGGGGGTCAACCTCGCGCGTTCCCGCCGGCCGGACGCGCCGGACGCGCGCTCGAACCATGCCGGCTGGGCCTTCGCCTGGCCCGCAAACCGACGCACGCTCTACAACCGCGCTTCCGCCGATCCTGACGGCCGGCCCTGGTCCGAGCGGAAGAAGATGATCTGGTGGGACGAGGCGGCCGGCAAGTGGACCGGCCTGGACGTGCCTGACTTCGTCGCCACCAAGCGGCCCGACTACCAGCCTGACTGGACCAACGGCGCGCGGGGCATGGACGCCATCTCCGGCGCCGAGCCCTTCATGATGCACGCCGACGGGCGAGCGGCGATCTTCTCCTGCTCCGGCCTGAAGGACGGCCCGCTGCCGACCTATTACGAGCCGGTCGAAAGCCCGGTGAAGAACTTCTTCTACGGTCGCCAGTTCAGCCCCCTGGCCCGCATCTGGCGGCACGAGGGCAACGAGTTGCACGCGCCGGAAGACCCGCGCTTCCCGCACGTCTTCACCACCTATCGCCTGACCGAGATGCATTGCGCGGGGATCACCACCCGGGTCATGCCGCACACTGCCGAACTGCAGCCGGAATCCTTCGTCGAGCTCTCACCGGAACTGGCCGAGAAGATCGGGGTCAAGTCACTGGACTGGACGGTGATCTCCACCCTGCGCGGCGAGATCGAGGTCAAGGCCCTGGTCACCGAGCGGATGCGGCCGTTCAGGATCGGCAAGAAGACGGTGCACCAGATCGGCATGCCGTGGGTGTTCGGATGGAAGGGCTACGCCCATGGCGCGGCGGCCAACACGCTGCTGGCCATCACCGGCGATCCCAACACCAGCATCAACGTCACCAAGTCGCTCACCTGCAACATCCGTGCGGGGCGGCTGCCGGAATCCCAGCGCCTGTGGATCGAGGAATGAGCGACACCGTTTCCCTGGGCGAAATGCACGCCGAGGCGCGCCTTCGCCTGGAAGAGGCGCTCGCCACCCGCCCCGTGCGTGAGGGCGACACTTTCACCGCCGCCACCCAGGCCCTCAGCCGCTATCGCGAAGCCCTGATCCGGGCGCAGGCGGATCGCCCGGCGCCGGGCGACCGGGACCGGCTGTCCAAGCTCAGCGCCGTGATCGCCATGGTCATCGCCGGGCACTACCCGCTCGGCGGCACGGTCTGGGACGATGTGGCGAAGGCCCGCGACTGGTTCGTCGAGCTGACCCCGGCCGCAGCGGCCTGAAAGCCGCGGTCTAGAAGCTGCGCTTCACCGTCAGCCGCCAGGTGCGCCCCTGCGATGGCAGGGCCGACACATTGGCCAGGATGTCCGCGTCAGGCGTGAAGTAGAGCTTGTCGAACAGGTTATCGACGTTGACGTCGGCCTCCCACGGTCCGCGCCGGTAGAACACCGAGCCGTTGGCGACGAAATAGGCCGGGTAGACCACCGCGTCCTGGATCTGGCCGGAGGTCTGGGATTCGTGAGTGGCGCCCACGGTCAATCCGGCCCTGCCCCATTCGTGCGGATCGGTGGTGTAGTTGGCGTAGAGGCTGAAAGTCCCGTGGGGGATCAGGGTGTAGGCGTAGTCGCCGCTGCGCCCTGGCAGGGACGAGATGGTGGCGAAATAGGAGCCTCCGAACCCATCCACGTTCGGAACGCCAAGCGCCGAAGGCGGCACGAGCACCTGGCTGTCGTCGGGTCCCTTGACCTCGGTGTGCTGGATGTCGCCGGCGAAGGTGAAGCTGAGGTTCTTGGTGGCGACCCAGCGGGCCTCAGCCTCAACGCCCTTGCCGACGGTCCCCTGCACGGCCGAATTGAGCCCGGCCAGCTGCGAGCGGGTCTGGCGGTAGACGTCCACCGAACCCACCAGCGCGCCGCCCAGCTCGCTGTACTTCACCCCGGCCTCACGCAGGTCCGATTTCGACAGCCATCCCCCGCTCGCGATCACCGAGGTGGGGATATCGCTGGCCTGGTTCACCTCTAGGGCGGCGTCCTCGGAATAGGTGGCGTAGGGGATCAGGCCGTAAGGCAGTTTATAGGTCAGGCTGGCCGACCAGGTTCCCTTGCCCTGTCCCGCCCGGAGCGTCCCCGGCGGTTCGAACGACAGGATGCCGGTGTCACGGCTCTCCACGTTGAAGAAGTCGTACCGGCCGCCCAGGATCAGGTCGAGCCGATGGGCCACGGCGATGTCGGTGGTGACGAACGCGCCGGCGTCGCGCTCACGCGAGCGCACGTCGATCTCCCACCCGATCCCGCCCGGCGAATTGTCGAACGGGCTGTCGAAGATATCGGTCGGTGTGGCGCCCACCGACAGGTCCCTTCGATCCACCGAGATCAGACCGGAGTTGAAGCTCTCCATCCGATGGGCCTGGGTGTAGCGGTAGTCGACCCCCACCACCGTGTCTGCGCTGAGCCAGCCGCCAGGCGCGTACAGCTTGAAATGATAGGGGACGCGCGCCTCGGTGACGTAGGTCCGATACCAAGCTGGGAAGCCGTAGCTGACGAAGCGCTGGTTATCCAGGTCGTTGTAGAACAGCTGGAATTTCAACCCGCTATCACGGGAGAAATCCCTATCCAGGTCGACGTAGTAAGCGTGGGTGTCGGTGTGGGAGAAGTCCGCGTCGCTGACGAAGACGTCTCGCGGGCTGAGCTGGGCAGTCCCCACACCGGTGTCGAGCACGAAGCGCGGATCGGGTGTGGGCGGCGTCTTGCCATTGACGAACTGCAGCAGCGTCGCGCCGAACGGATAGGTCCCCGGCCCGATCTCGCCCGGCTCCAGCCGCCCGTCGTGGTTGGAATCCACCAGCGTCGTGTTGCGGCCGGTGATGTAGGTCCCGTCGTCGATCAGGTTCTGGGTGATCCGGTTCCAGCCCGGTGTCTGGATATTCCCATCCTCATGGAAGTAGTAGCCGCCGGCCTCCAGCTTCCAGCCGTCCGGCAGGTTCAGGTTTCCCGCCAGCTCGAGCAGCTGATGTTCAGGATAGATTCCACGATAAAAGCTGTGGGCGTCGTAATAGTCGCCATAGGCGTAGACGCCTCCGTCCAGGCCCCCCAGCTTCACCGGAGCGCCCCCCTGGGCGGTGAAATCCTTGAGCTGGTAGCTGCCCAGCGTCGCGGTGATCTCTCCGGTCGGTTCGGTCAGCAGGCCGTTCTGGTCCGTCGCGGTCTTGGGAACCAGGTTCAGGAAACCACCCACCTTGCCCGCGCCGTAGATCGCGCTCGGCGGCCCACGGACCACATCGATCTGCGAGGCGTCCCCGATGGGCGTGGTGTAGGTCCCTCGGTTCTCGATCAGCTTGAAGCCGCGGAAATAGGTCTCCGCCAGGGTCCCCCGCAGGTTCAGGGCTCCCGCCACGCCATAGTAGCTCGCGGTGAAGGCGCCCGGGGCAAGCCCCACCAGGTCGTCCACCGTCTGGACGCCGTACCGCTGCAGGGTGACGTCGCTGACCGTGGTGGCGGAGCGGGGCGTTTCAAGCAGGGGCTTGTCCAGGCCAAGCACGGTGGCTCCGGCCTGGCGGTCGAGCAGGCCGGCCTTGTCGCGCGTGACCACCACCGTCTGGACGGTGGCGCCGGTGTCCACCACCTGCGCCTTGGCCGGTTCGGCTGCGAGGACTCCAGGCGCGACAGACGCAAAGGCGATGCAGAACAGCTTCCGGGTCCCCATGGAGCCGCCTTTACAGTCGCGGCGCGAAGGGCGACAACCCATCGCAAACATATGCGGATGTAACATTTCACGCGCCATGAACACGTCCGCATCCCGCCAAGTCCCCAACCGCCTCAAGGGCCCGGAAGCCAGCGTCTCATCCGCAGGCGATTGGTCGCCGGGACTTCAGAAGGCGCGCGTCTACGAGCAGATCCTCTTGGACATCATCCTGGGTGAGCTGCGCCCCCTCGGCGCCCTGGACGAGAAGGCGCTGGCCGCCCGATACGCCGCAGGAATCTCCGGCGTGCGCGACGCCCTGGGACGGCTGGCGCTGGAGGGCCTGGTGCTGCGGCGGCCGCGCGTAGGCACCGTCGTCGCTCCGCTGGATATCCGCGAGATCGAAAACGCCTTCCAGGTCAGGCACTTGCTCGAGGCTCGCACAGCGGCGCTGGCCGCCCGCAACGCCACGGCGGAGGATTTGACCGCCATCCAGCATGCATTTGACGGGGCGGAAGCCGCGGTCGAGGCCGGTGATTTCCGCGCCCTGCTGGAAATGGACCGCCAGTTCCATCGGGCGGTGGCCGCCGCGACGCACAACCCCATGCTCGCGCGCTTCGTGGTCTCGCTGCAGAACATCGCCACGCGGTTCTGGATCTACGCCATGGAGAAGCAGAGCCCGGCTGAGCAGCTCGAAGATATCGAACGGCACCGCACACTCGCCGCCGCCATCGCCGCCCGCGATTCATCCGCCGCGGAAACCTTTGCAGAAAAACTGGTCGGCGATCCGCCAAGCGCCTATCCGCGCTGACCAGCTGGCCAGGGCTCGACGCGGTCCCGGACCTCGCGTTTGTGTCGAGTTCCAGTGAGGCGGCTTGCGTGATTCGATACCTTTGCGCCTGATCCGCGCCGCCGATCGGGTCGCCGGACTCATTGGCCTAAGCTTCCATCCGCCGATGAGGTGATGGAGCAGGCCGGCGGAAGACCCGCGTGGAGGATTTCGGCGACGGCGCCTTCGAGGAACCCCTCAGACGGCTGTGGCGGGCCTGTGAGGACGGCTGTCCTTGCGCTGAGACCTGATGCGCCTGCTGGCCAACCGGCTGATCCTGCGGGACTGCGAACTCGCCGCCCCCTGCACGCCGTCTACCCCGACGCACGGATCGTGTTCGTCCATCGCGACCCCCCGAAAGTCCTGCCTTCCGTGGCTCGCCTGACAGCGGTTTTGCGCAGGCCGTTCGCCCGGCGCGTGGACCTGGCAGGTGTCGGACGACAGGTCGCGTGCGACGGGGCGCGGGGTGGCCCTGATGGTCGAGCCAAGACCAACAGTCCGTGATCCGCCTCTCGAGTGCAGCATATCCGCCACACGGATCTCGTGCACGATCCAGTGCGCGTCGTGAACGACCTCCACGCCGGCTTTGGGATGGAACTGAAGCCTGTGGTCAAACGACGCCCGCTCGAACTCGTCGCCCGCAAACCGCGTGGCGGATACGGCGATGACGTCTACCGGTTCGAGGATCATGACCTGGATCCGGAAGCCGAACGCCATCGCTATCGAGCCTACTTCGACGCTTTCGGCGTCGAGGCCGAGGTCAGCGCCGGCTCAGCCGCCAAAACCGCTTGGAAAATGGCCATGCCCTCGCAGACGACCGCCTTGCCGGCCGAGTGAGCTTCAGCCGCCTTTCCCGCGAACATCCGCGACTTGTCTCGCCAGAGGCGATCTGTTAGCTCCGGCCAAAGCATCAGCGGGTGGATAGGGGCGTCTGCGGACGCCAGGGTCCTTCGCTGGCTTATACGGGAACATCCACACGGACCATCCGGGCGCACCGCGTAACGCAGGCGCCCCAAAATTGCCTCTTGAGATTTGGACAGACGCCCTGGCCAAACGGTCGGGTCGGATCAACGCACTCGGATTGGAACTAGATGGACGCTGTCGAGGGCGCCGTTCGCGACATTGTCGACGGATTCAGGCTTACACCACTGTGGTCGCGACTGGGGTGGGAGCAGACGATTGCTCGCTTCCGCCGCACCATCCTAGGCCCGTTCTGGCTTACCGCAAATCTGCTGGCGATCTCGTTCGCCCTGGCGTTCGTGTTCGGGGCGCTGTCCGGCGTCGGTTACCGCGCGACGTTCGCTTCGATCATCGGCGGCGTCCTGGTCTGGAACCTGATCGGCGGCGTGCTTGGCGAGGCGTCAAGTGTCTTCATCGCCTCCGCCGGCCTGATGCATACCATGAAGTTGCCGCTGACCTTTCACGTGCTGCTTCTCATGCACCGGGCCTTCATCAACTTCATGGCCCAGCTGATCGCCTTCTGGGTTGTCCTGGCGCTGATGCGTTTGGGCGCCCTGCCAACCTGGCATATTCTGCTCAGCCTACCGCTTGTGCTCGTCAACATGACGTTGATGAGCCTCATTGTCGCCATTCCGTCGACCCGTTTTCGCGATATAAACCAGACTGTACTGTTTTTGACCCAGATCTTGTTCTTCTTGACTCCGGTGTTCTGGGTTCCGGCTTCGTCAGCCAAACCACTGCAACTGGTTGCACGATACAGCCCCTTTGCGCACTTGCTTGAGCTGATCCGGCAACCCCTGCTCGGCCATGCGCCTATGCTGCTTAGCTGGGAATTTGGCCTCGGCACATTGGTGATCCAGCTCGTGGTCGTCATCGTGATGCTGGCGATGTTCCGCAAGCGCGTCGTGTTCTGGATCTAGGGAATCGCCGATGACCTGCTCGATCCGCCTGGATGGCGTAACCCTGGACTATTACATCTACAGCGTCCGCGCCCAGTCGCTCCGCAATGCGGTGTTCAACATGGCCGTCGGCGGAAAGCTGTATAAGGAACAGGGGGACATCACCGTTGTTCGCGCCCTCGAGAACATCACCTTCAACCTTGAGGAAGGCGATCGCCTGGCCCTGATCGGGCATAACGGTTCAGGCAAGACCACCCTGCTCAAGATCCTGGCCGGCATCTACCTGCCCAGCCGCGGGCGCGCGGATGTGAAGGGCAATATGACCAGCATGATCGCGCTTGGCGCTGGTCTCGACCTGGACGCGACGGGGCTGCAGAACATCCGCAAGATGGGCGCCATGCGCTTGATCCCGAACAAGGTGATCGACGAGCGGATGGGCCAGATCGTGGAATTCTCCGGGCTTGGGGACTTCGTTCGCCTGCCGGTGAAGACCTATTCGCAGGGCATGATGGCCCGCCTGATGTTCGCCTGTGCGACCGAGTTCGAAGCCGACGTACTTGTGCTCGACGAGTGGCTCGCCGCCGGCGACGCCGACTTCATCCATAAAGCGAAGGAACGGATGCAATCCTTCGTGGACCGGGCCAAGATCGTGGTGATGGGCACCCACTCCTTCGATCTCGCCGAACAGGTTTGCAATAAGGTCTGCGTCCTGGACGCTGGCCATGTCGCCTATTTCGGCCCGACTGAGGGCTGGGTGGCGCGGGGTCGCGGCCTCAGGGTGACGGAAGTCTGAGGGGCGCATGACCAAGAAGGAAGACTATTCCCACATCCACGACGAGGAGACGGATCGCACACGCGTCGAGCTGTGGATCATCGTCGCTATCGTCGTCGTGGTGATCGTCGCCGCTCTGGGGTGGCGGCTTATCGCTCATAAACCGGCCCAGCCCGCCAACGGACCGGCCCCAGCAGCGAATATGGCCGGAGCCGGCGAGCCCGCCGCCGCAGCCGGCGTGCAGGCGCCTCGCCCGCCACCGCCGACGCCGGCGCAATAGAATCGCCCGCCTACCAAACGAGGCGGGCTTAACAGCATCCCCGGGTCACCGGTCATGATAGCGAGACGTCTTCGACAGGCATGGGGTCTCCTGCCTGAGGGATTACGACGCTCGGCTCATTTGGGGCGGGAGCACCTGTTCGAGGCCCTCACGCCGGCGCTGATGGCGCTGGTCTGGAAGAGGGGGGCGGCCGCCCACGCGCCTCTGGTCGTGAGCGGTTTCTTCTCTTCCAGCACCGGGCTCGGCCAGGGCGCGCGCCTTTTCGCCCAGGCTCTCCGTGAAGCCGGTGTCGAGCTAACAACCCTGGACGCGGGACCAGTGCTCGACGTGCCGGCGGATGTGGCGTTCGCCGCTCCATCCGATCGCCTACCTGAGGGCGGCGTTCTGGTCACCCACTTCAACCCGACCGAGTTGCGGCGCTATCTCCCCCGCACGCTGGGCAAGGCGCTCCGGGGGCGACGTCACATCGGCTATTGGGCCTGGGAACTGCCGGCGATTCCCGAAAGCTGGCTTCCCGCCTTCGCGTATGTGGACGAGGTGTGGTGCCCCTCCAGCTTCACCGCCGAGGCGGTCCGCAAGGCGGCGCCGCCCGGCGTGCCCGTACATGTCGCGCCGCACCCGATCTTCATGACCCCCCGCCCGCCGCCCGACCGGACGCGCCTCGGCTTGCCTGCGAACGCCTGCGTAACGCTCATGGCGCTGGATTTGAAATCCACCGCCGCCCGCAAAAATCCGCGAGGCGGGCTGGATGCGTTCCGACGCGCTGTCCCCGAACCGCGTCCGGACGTCCGGCTGATCTGCAAGCTGAGCGGCGCCCAGCAGGAACCCGCTCTTTTCGCGGCCTTGACGCGGGAGACGGAAGCCCGTGAGGACATCATCCTGATCTCAGAGTCGCTGACGGCGGATGACATGATCCGCCTGATCGCCAGCGCCGACATCCTCCTGTCGCTGCATCGGGCTGAAGGCTTCGGCCTTCTACCCGCCGAAGCCATGTGGCTCGGAAAATGCGTGGTCGCCACGGGCTGGTCCGGGAATATGGACTTTATGGACGAGGCCTCCTCGGTGCTGGTCCCATGGCGGCCTCTCCCTGTAGACGATCCCCAGACGCTCTATGCCGGCGGATGGTGGGCTGACCCCGACATCGACGCCGCCGCCGACAGCCTGCGGAACCTGATCGCCGATCCGGCGGCGCGGGCCGCCC
>JBARAK010000227.1:0-1927 GCA_049791955.1 Caulobacteraceae bacterium | reverse complement strand
ATCATGTGACACAGCTCCATGAATTCGTGCGTTCCGAAGCTGTTGTCTTCGATCACATTGCCCCAATTTGTGTTCACCGTATGAGGCCGGTCTTTCGCTGGTCCAATTCCGTCGCGCCAGTGGTAGTCGTCGGCGAAGCAGCCGCCGGGCCAGCGCACCACCGGCGCCCGGATCGCGCGCAGGGCCTTCACCACGTCGGTGCGGATGCCGCGCACATTGGGAATGGACGAGTCCGGCCCGACCCACACCCCGCCATAGATGCCGGTCCCGAGCTGCTCGGCGAACTGGCCGAAGATATCCCGGTCGATCGTCGGTCCCGGCTTGGCCGGATCGATCACGATCCTCACGGGACCTGCGGGTGGCTGCGCCTGAGCCCCCAGCGCCACGGCGCCGGTCAGCAGCCCGGCCATCCACAATGCGACCCCGACCCTGCTTTTCCCCATCGTTTCCACCCCTCTATTTGTCATACGATAACGCTATCGCGGCGCGGTTGTGCAATGTAAATCGGTGGCGAGGCCAAGGCCTCGACAGTCGAAACCACCACGCTGGCGCAGACCGGCGGGCTTCAGGGAGAGACGCCCCGATGGGTGCGATGGCGAAGCTCATGCGGCTGGCGATGGCGGCCGGCCTTGCCCTTGCGCCGACCTTTTCGGCCCATGCCACGCCGGACGAGGCGTTCCCGGTCTCGATCACGGTCGACGCCAGCAAGCCCCAAGGTCAGCTGAAGCCGATCTGGCGCTTCTTCGGAGCGGACGAGCCGAACTACGCCACCATGAAGGACGGCCGCAAGCTGATCGGCGAGCTCGGCCAGCTTCGTCCGGGCGGGGTCTACTTCCGCACCCACAACCTGATGAACACCGGCGACGGCACGCCCGCGTTCAAGTGGGGCAGCACCAACCTCTACACCGAGGACAAGGACGGTCGGCCGGTCTACGACTTCACCGTGGTGGACCACATCATCGACACCTACCTGGCGCGCGGCGTCCGCCCCTACCTCCAGTTCGGCTTCATGCCCCAGGCCCTGTCCAGCGCGCCGTCGGGCGAGCGCTATCAGCACATCTGGCGGCCGGGCTTCGACACCCCGGAGCTGGACGGGGCCTGGAACCGCCCGCCGAAGGACTACGCCAAGTGGGCCGAAGCGGTCTACCAGTGGACCCGCCACAACGTGGAGCGTTACGGCCGCACCGAGGTCGAACACTGGTACTTCGAGGTCTGGAACGAGCCGAACCTGTCCATGTACTGGAAGGGCTCGCAGGCGGACTTCTTCAGGCTGCACGACTATGCGGTGGCCGCGATCCGCCGCGCCCTGCCCGACGCCAAGGTCGGCGGCGCCGAGGTCGCCGGGCCCGACACGCCCTGGATGAAGGCCTTCCTCGACCACGTGGCCGGCGGCCATAACGATGCGACGGGCGGGACGGGCACGCCCACCGACTTCATCTCCTTCCACGCCAAGGGCCAGCCCCACGTGGTCGACGGCCATGTGGAGATGGGCGTCGCCACCCAGCTCCAGAACGTGGACAAGGGCTTCACCCTGGTGGCCGGCACGCCCGCCCTGGCCGCCAAGCCCATCGTCATCGGCGAGAACGACCCGGAGGGCTGCGCCGCCTGCCCGGGTCCCGCCAACGGCTATCGCAACGGGACCATGTATTCGAGCTACACCGCGGCGGTCTACGCACGCATCTGGGAGCTGGCGGCCGAGCGCAAGGTAAACCTGGACGGGGCGCTGAGCTGGGCCTTCACCTTCGAGGACCAGCCCTATTTCGCCGGCTACCGCCAGATCGCCTCGAACGGGATCGACCTGCCGGTGCTCAACGTGTTCCGCCTGTTCGCCAGGCTGGGGCCCGAGCGGATCGCCGCGACCAGCGACCACCAGGTAGCGCTACGGGCGATCGAGGCGGACGGCGTGCGCGGCGCCCCCGACGTGGGG
>JBARAK010000226.1:0-8516 GCA_049791955.1 Caulobacteraceae bacterium | reverse complement strand
GGCAATCGGCTCCGGGTGACACGCCCCCCGATCTGCAGCCTTCTGGACCCGACCTGACGAGGGGGCTGCACCATGGACGAACTGACGACCGCCAACCTCGAAGCGCGTATCCGGCACGCACAGTGTCGGCGCGACCGGGAAACGAAATTCCTGCGGGCGTTTCCGCCGATGCCTGTGGATCCAGCGAACAGCCCGCCGCCGATCTCCTGGCCGCAGCTCGAGCGCCAGTTGCGGAACATGGCCGGGCCGAACATCGAGGGCATTTCGTCGGAACTGGAGATCCTGCGGGCGTCAGCCCGGATCAATCCGCCGGAGATGTTCTACCGCGATCTTCTGACGCTCGCGTGGAGCCTGATCGACGGGGCGCTGGCGACCTCTTACGAGGAGGACGCCGAGATGAATTAGGCGCCCTCCCAACCCTCGTAGCGATCGCACAGATCGCCGTCGCCTTCGCCCTTGCGTCTGCCGGCGCGCTCGGTGGCCTAACCGCCCTCGAGACGCTCCTCGATCATCGGGGCCCGCCCGCTCACGCCAAGCCACCATCTCTCTTTCGAGCGTCGCGGCCGCCAGTGTCGCGGCCCTGAGGATCTCGACATGCTCGCTCAACGTCGCGCCGCATTGGAAGCTGTGGCGCCGGAACTCTTCGCCATGGAGAGCGCCATCGACGCCGCCCTCCTGCAATCCACCCGCCTGACGGCCTCGCTCATCAACCAACGGATCAAGGCGGGCCTTTCCGCCGTCGTCGGCCAGGACGCCCTGGAGCGATCGGGAGCCACCTTCTCCACCCTGCTCGCCGCCCGGCGCGAGATCGTCGCCACCCATTCCGAACTGGGCGACCTCAAGAGACAGATCGGCCTCGGTGCGGTGATGGTCGGCACCGGGGGCGATAAGCCGGACTCCCACGCCGTTCAAGCCCCCGCTCGGGCGAACATTCAGGCCGTGGCCTAAAGGGTTTCAGCGGCCGTCCCGCTCCGGCCTTCGCATCAAAGCTGTCCGGCTGATTTTATCCAATTTGAAATCGCTCTAGGGTCGGGCCTCTCTGACGAGAGGCCCGATGCTTATCTACTCCCCAACCCAGCAGGTCGGCACCGCCGCACTCCTGTTGACGTGCCTGATCGCCCTCTGGCGCGGCAACGGAACCGACAAACTCGGAGCTGCGCTCATCTCCGTCGCCTGGGTGATCACGCCGCTCGTCGAGGTGCGGAAGAGCTGGTACCAGTTCCAGGGCGGCATCTTCACCGTCGATCTCGTCACCCTGGTCGGACTGGTGGCGCTCGCGATCCTATCCAATCGCCGCTGGCCGATCTGCGCGGCGGCGTTCCAGACCTTCGCCGTGCTCACGCACGTCGCATTCCTAGTCAATCCGCACGCGCTCTTTCGAGCCTATCTCTACGCCAACTTCGGGATCAGCTATCTGCTGCTCGGATCCCTGGTCGGCGGCGTGATCATCGAGTCGGGCGGGAGCCCTTGGCCTTGGCGGGGACGGTCTTCACGGGCACAGGAGAAGGCGCCGGCGCAACCTCTTCGTCCTCCTCCTCGTCGGAAGAACGCGAAACATCCAGCATGACCCGGACGAGCTGCAGCACCGCGCGGCGTTGGGTGGCTTCCGGTAGCATGCAGTAGCTTTCGAGCAGTTCCTCGGCGCCGCGAACCATCATATGCTGGGTGATCACCGCCGGCGTGGGGGGCGCGTCCTCCTGAGGCAGGAGCTCGCTGACCGACACGCCCAGGAAGCGGGCCATCTTGACCAGCGCGGACGCCGAGATGCGGTTGGCGCCTCGCTCGTACTTCTGGACCTGCTGGAAGCTGATGCCCAGGGCTTCGCCGAGATCGGTCTGCGACAGACCGGCCTTGCGGCGCAGACGCCTGAGGGCCAGGCCCACCTCCACGTCGATGGGATCCGGTCCGTCATAGACGGCGTAGGTCTTGTGTCGGATGGGGCCCTGCATCGCCATTCTCACGAGATCAAAATCCACACGGGACCTAACAATAGTCGCTCCGGGCGCGGATTAACAATGTTGCACCTGTTAGGCGAATTGCCACGCTTGATGTGTTTCGCCACAAGGAGTTCGTCAGGCATCTTACCATGTCTGGATGCATGGGCTTCGCATCCTATCCGGGCACTTGGCGTAGGCGCTCCCCTTCCCGGGCGGCAGTGTCCGGCCCGAGCGCCCCGCACCCCAAGGCGCAGTTGGATCCGTCCCTTCGAACCGGAAGGAAGTCCGCCCCGACAAGCCGTCAGGTCATGCTGGCGCGCTACGGTTTGGCCGCGCGCCGCGGACCGCGCGGACGCCCTTGAGCACGCCACTGTGGAATGTGAACGCTCGGTACACTTTGCCGCACATTCGCGATGATGTACCGAAGCGTTCGATCGGGAATCCGGAGTGCTGAATGACCGTCTCGGGCGCGCCCGCCCTTTCCCAGGACGTCTTCCAGGGCGGTGGCGAGATGGGCGTTCTCATGCGCGCCCATGACTGGTCAGCCACCCCTGTCGGGCCGTCCGAGCACTGGCCACGCAGCCTGCAATCCATCGTCCGGATGATGCTGACGTCGCGCTACCAGATGTGGATGGCGTGGGGCCCCGACCTGACCTTCTACTGCAATGACGCTTACAGCCCGACATTAGGCGTCAAGCATCCATGGGCGTTGGGCAAGTCCGCCCGCCAGGTCTGGGCCGAGATCTGGCCGAATATCGGCCCGCTGATCGAGCATGTCCTGGAGACGGGAGAGGCGACCTACTCCGAAGGCATGCTCCTGCTCCTCGAGCGGAGCGGTTTCCCGGAGGAAACCTACCACACCTTCTCCTACAGCCCGCTGTTCGACGACATAGGCGCCATCGCGGGCATGTTCTGCGTGGTAGTGGAGGAAACCGAACGGGTCATCAACGAGCGTCGCCTCGGCACCCTGCGCCAGCTGGCGTCCGCCACGGGCGCGATCAAGACCGAGGCGGAGCTCTTCGCCACGGTTTCCGCCCAGCTGTCGGGCAACCTCTCCGATCTTCCTTTCACCCTGACCTATGTGCTCGACGGGCAAACGCCCTGCGCCCGCCTGGTCTCGTGCACGGGCGTCCCGTCCGGCCATCCCTCGGCGCCGGAGCGGCTGGCAGGCGAGTGGCCGATCGAACGCGTGCTGAAGACGCGCGAGCCGCTGCTGGTCGAAGATCTGCCGGAGTCCTTCACCGATCTCCCCTCCGGCGCATGGAATCGTTCCCCCACCCGCGCCCTCATCGTCCCGATCGCCCAGCAGGCCCAGGAGACGGCCGGCGTTCTGATCGTTGGCCTCAACCCCTATCGGACACCGGACCAGGGGTATCGGGACTTCATAAGCCTGGTGGCGGGCCAGATCGGCGCCGCGCTCGGCGCCGTAAGGGCCTATGAGGCCGAGCGGAAACGAGCGGAGGCCCTGGCGGAGCTCGACCGGGCCAAAACGACCTTCTTCTCCAATGTCAGCCACGAGTTCCGCACGCCGCTGACGCTCATGCTGGGACCGCTCGAGGACGTGCTGGCGAGCCACAGGACGCCGGCCGCGAGCGAGCTGCGCTCCCAGGTGGAGCTGGCCCATCGCAACGGCATGCGGCTGCTGCGACTGGTGAACAGCCTGTTGGACTTTTCGCGCATCGAGGCCGGCCGGGTGCAGGCCGCGTTCGCGCCGGTAGACCTGGCGGCCTTCAGCTCCGAGATCGCCTCCAGCTTCCGCTCGGCGATGGAAAGGGCCGGGCTGACCCTGACAGTGCGCAGCGCGCCCCTCCCCCAGCCGGTGATGGTCGATCCGGACATGTGGGAGAAGATCCTGCTGAACCTGCTGTCCAACGCCTTCAAGTTCACCTTCGAGGGCGGCGTGACGGTCGAGACCGGACCGTCGGCTGACGGCCGCTTCGCCGAGGTGCGGGTGCGCGATACCGGGATCGGCATGGCGGCGGAACAGCTTCCACGCCTGTTCGAACGCTTCCACCGGATCGAAGGCGTCCGCGGGCGCAGCTTCGAAGGCAGCGGCATCGGCCTGGCCCTCGTCCACGAACTGGTGCGCCTGCACGGCGGCTCGATCTCGGCCGAAAGCGAGCTTGAGGCGGGCACGACCTTCACCATCCGCTTTCCGCTCGGGCAGGACCACCTGCCCGCCGAGCAGATCCGCGCCCACACCGTGGATCCGGTCCACCTGCACGCGCACGCCTTCGTTGAGGAAGCGCTGCGCTGGCTGCCCGACCCCACCATCGCGATCGCGGATTCCGGCACGGTGGGCCTGGTCGGCGATGGCGGCGCCCGGGCGACCGCCGCGGGCAAGAAGGTGCTGCTGGCCGACGATAACGCCGACATGCGGGAGTACGTCCAAAGGCTGCTCAAGACCCAGGGCTACGAGGTCCAGGCCGCAGCCAACGGCAGGGTGGCCTTGGACCTCGCCCGGACATGGGCCCCGGACCTGATCCTGTCCGACGTGATGATGCCCGAGCTCGACGGCTTCGGCCTGCTGCGGGCGATCCGCGGCGAAACCGCCCTGGCCGGCGTCCCTGTCGTCCTGCTGTCCGCCCGGGCCGGCGAGGAAGCCAAAGTCGCCGGACTGGACGCGGGCGCCGACGACTATCTGACCAAGCCGTTCGCCGCACGCGAACTGCTCGCGCGCATCTCGGCGAACATCCAGCTTTCCCATCTCCGCCGGGAAACCGCACGCGCGGTGTTCCGCAGCGAGCAGCAGTTGCTCATCACGAAGGATCGCCTCGACCTCGCCCTGTCGACCGGACGCATCGCCATCTTCGAGCGCGATATCGGGACCGGCCGGACTTCGGTGTTCGGGGCGCTCGCGGAGATGTTCGGCCTCACTCAAGCCGAGGCTGCGGCGGGGCTGCCGGACGCCGCCGTGATGGAGGCCGTCGCGCCGGAGGATCGCTCCCAGCTTGAAACTGAGGTCAGCCAGGCCCTCAGGACCGGAGAACCGTTCGAGATCGAATACCGCATCGCGGGAGCGGGCCAGCCGCGCACGGTGCTGACCCGCGGCGCCCTGCAGGCGCAGCCGTCCGGCGAAGGGCGCGTCGTCGGGATCATCATCGACATTTCCGACCAGAAAAGCGCCGAGGAGGCGCTGCGCGAACAGACCCGCACGCTCGAGATCCTGAACCGGGCGGGGTCGGCCGTGGCGGCGGACCTGGACCTGGACGTCATCGTCCAGCTCGTCACCGACGCAGGCGTCGAGCTGACCGGCGCCGAATTCGGAGCCTTCTTCTACAACGTGCTCGACGAGACCGGAGAGCGCTACAGGCTTTACGCCCTGTCTGGAGCGCCCCGCGAAGCCTTCTCCCAATTCCCCATGCCGCGCAACACCGGGATCTTCGGCCCGACCTTCGCTGGCGAGCGGGTAGTGCGGTCGGAGGACATCACCCAAGACCCTGCCTACGGCCACAACGCGCCTTATGCGGGCATGCCGGAAGGCCACCTGCCAGTGCGCAGCTACCTGGCGGTGCCGGTGAAGTCCCGAAGCGGCGAGGTGCTGGGCGGATTACTCTTCGGTCATCCGAAACCCGGCATGTTCAGCGCGCGCCACGAGGAGGCGATGACCGGCCTGGCCGCCCAGGCCGCCATCTCCATCGACAACGCCCGCCTGTTCCAGGCCGCCCAGCGGGAGATCGACCAGCGCCGGACGGCGGAAGAGGCGCTCCAAGTCCTGAACGCCGGCTTGGAGGCGCGCGTCGCCGCCGAGGTCGGCAGCCGGATGAAGACGGAGGAAGCGCTCCGCCAGGCCCAGAAGATGGAGGCTGTCGGCCAGCTCACCGGCGGCGTCGCCCACGACTTCAACAACCTGCTGACCGTCATCATCGGCGGCCTCGACACGATCCGGCGTAGCGGGCTGCAAGATAGCGCACGAGCGGTGCGGGCGCTGGACATGGCTACACAGGGCGCGCAGCGCGCGGCGACCTTGACGGCGCGGCTGCTGGCCTTTTCCCGCCGCCAGCCGCTGAAGCCCACGCCGCTGGACCTGAATGTAGTCGTCCGTGACAGCACCGAACTGCTCCACCGGACACTGGGCGAAACCACCGAGCTGGAAAGCGTGCTTGCGCCGCGGCTATGGCCGATCGAAGCCGACCAGAACCAGCTTGAGAGCGCCATCCTGAACCTGGCGGTCAACGCCCGTGACGCCATGCCCGACGGCGGCAAGCTGACCATCGAGACCGGCAACGCCCTGCTGGACGAATCCTACGCCGCCACCGACAGCGAGGTGGTGCCTGGCCAATACGTCATGTTGTCGATCACCGACAGCGGGGTCGGCATGTCCAAGTACATCCTGAGCCGGGTGTTCGAACCATTCTACACCACTAAGGAAGTCGGAAAAGGAACCGGCCTTGGATTGAGCATGATCTATGGTTTCGTCAAACAGTCTGGCGGACACGTGACCCTCTACAGCGAAGAAGGTCAGGGCACGACGGTGCGGCTCTACTTCCCACGCTATCGCGGCGAACTTGGCGCAGCGGAGGAAGCTCCCTCCCTCCCCGCTCCCGAAGGTCAGAAAAACGAAATCGTCCTGGTCGTCGAGGACAACCACGACGTCCGCGCCTACAGCGTCATGATCCTGAACGAGCTCGGCTACAGCGTGCTCGAAGCCGGCGACGCGGAGGCGGCCCTCGCCATCCTGAAGCGACCAGGCCGCATCGACCTGCTATTCACCGATGTGGTCCTGCCCGGGCGGACCGGGCGGATGCTGGCGGACGAAGCCAAGACGCTGCGCCCCGACCTGCGGGTGCTGTTCACGACCGGCTATTCGCGCAACGCCATCGTCCACCAAGGACGACTTGACCCGGGCGTGCAGCTGATCACCAAGCCTTTCACCTTCGAACAGCTGGCCGTCCGGTTGCGCGACGTTCTGGACGGCTGAGGTCCCAGACGCTTCGAGCGCCAGGACTCATCAGACTTAAGCGAGGCCTTACAGCCACCCTGCTTCATGTTTGGCGTTCCGTTCTTTCACGGCGGAAGCGTCGAACCCCTCACTCTACCGTAAGGATTCCCGCCGGATTTTTATTAAAAGATTTTTCTAAAATATATCCTTCGGGAAGGCTTATGGCGCGCCGGTCGCCTCCGATTAAATCACGTTCGTTATCCTCAGTTTACTGATCTCGCCATGCCGCATCGGCACATTAACAACTTATTCGTTATGAGAGCGCCAACTACGACAATCTTAAATTGCATGACGCCGGGGGCCCGATGAATCTGTTTGGACAGAGTGGCGCCGATCGCATCCGCGCCGAGAAGATCCGCGACCTCGAGAGCAAGATGGCCGCGTTCTCCCGTTCCCAAGCCCTGATCGAGTTCAATCTCGACGGAACGATAATAGACGCCAACAGCAACTTCCTGCGAACCATGGGCTACGAACTGGAGGAGGTGAAGGGACGCCATCACCGCGCATTCGTAGATCCGGTGGAAGCGGAAAGCGCTGAATACAAAGCGTTCTGGCAAGAACTCAACAACGGCCAGTTCGTGGCCAAGAAATTTCGAAGACTGGCCAAAGGCGGCCGCGAGGTATGGCTGCAGGCGTCCTACAACCCCGTCCTCGACGACCAGGGCAAACCCTACAAGGTGATCAAGCTGGCGGTGGACATCACCGTCGCCGAACAGGCCTCCATCCACAGCGAAACGGAGCGGGCCCAAACGGAGAAGGCGCAGAATCATCTGGTGAAGGTGCTCGCTGAAAACCTGAGCAGGTTGTCGCAACGGGACCTGACCGGTCGCATCGAGACCATCCTGAGCACCGACCACCAGCGGGTGAAGGAGGACTACAACCGCGCGATGGACAGCCTGTGCGAGACGCTGGAGGGAATCCGGAGCGCCGTCGCAGGCTTGCGGAGCGGCTCGGATGAGATCGCCGGCGCCTCGGACGACCTCTCCAGGCGAACCGAGCAGCAGGCGGCGAGCCTGGAGCAGACCGCGGCCGCGCTCGACCAGATCACGGTCACGGTCAAGCGCAGCGCCAGCGGCGCCAAGGAAGCCGCAGACGCAGCGTCCGACGCCAAGCTTGAGGCCGAGCGCTCCGGCGGCGTGGTCCAGGAAGCGGTCTCGGCCATGGACGAAATCGAGCAGAGCTCGGGCAAGATCGGCCAGATCATCGGGGTGATCGACGAGATCGCGTTCCAGACCAACCTGCTGGCCCTGAACGCCGGAGTGGAAGCCGCCCGGGCGGGCGACGCCGGCCGCGGCTTCGCGGTGGTGGCGTCGGAAGTGCGCGCCCTGGCCCAGCGTTCCGCCGAAGCCGCCAAGGAGATCAAGGGCCTGATCAGCGCCTCCAATTCCCACGTCGAGAAAGGCGTCAAGCTGGTGGGAGACACGGGTGAGGCGCTGAACCGGATCGTGGCCAAGGTGGCTAAGATCGACAGCCTGATTTCCGACATCGCCCTCTCGTCCCAGGAGCAGGCGACCGGCCTCAACCAGGTCAACAGCGCGGTGAACCAGATGGATCAGGTGACCCAGCAGAACGCGGCGATGGTGCAGGAGGCCGCCTCCGCCGCGGCCAACCTCAAGGTCGACGCGGACGAACTGGCC
>JBARAK010000225.1:0-9955 GCA_049791955.1 Caulobacteraceae bacterium | reverse complement strand
GAATAGGGGCGGGCGGCGGCGCGGGTGGCGCGGCTTCATGCGTGACAGTTTCCGGCGCGCGAGCTTCCGCGTCCCGACGATGGGCTACCGCTTCATCTGCTGAGCGACGCTCGTCAGCCTGACGCGCGGCTTCAAGCGCACGTTGCCGAGCAGCCAACTCGCTTTGGGACAAATTCAGATTGGCCCCGCCCGCGGTCGAAGCGGATGCGGGGCGTGGCGCCTGGGCGGCAGGCGTAGCCGGACGCGGACGATCGGCGGGCGGACGTTCGTCCACACCCGGTCCACGACGGCGCTTGGTCTCCACCACCACGGTCTTGGAGCGGCCGTGGCTGAAGCTCTGCCGTACCGTACCTGAGGGTACGGCTCCGCCGCCGCGCGGCTTGAGGGTCAACGGCCCCCGGCCACCGGGCGCACCGCCCTGGCCACCGTTATCACCACCACCCCGACCGTTCTCGTTATCGCCGTCGCTCATCCGCTCGCTTTACTCACTTCCGGGTAAAAAAGCCCGGCTGCACATGGTCCAAAAGCAAAAAGGACGGAAGCGATCAACCGCTCCGCCCGTCACCCGGCCCCTCGCGCCAACTCTCAGGAAGGAGCGGGCTGAAGCCGGCCAACCGTTCGACGTCCAACGTCCAACGCTCGGCGCTCCGCCCCGCAAGGAAAACCAAGTGTATCACAGGTCCCGCGCCCAAGGCCAAACTCAATTCCTGCGATGTGAAGACGCCAAACAGCCTCGGCGGCTTCTGGATGCGGCGGGTGGCCTGAAGAAGTTTGCGCCGCCCATCGGCGGCGCCGTCGGCGGCCTCCACCATCCACGCGGCCTTTCCAGCCCCGATGGCGGCGAGCGCCTTCTCGAACCCAAAGGTAAGATCGCCGGACCGTCGTGCAAGGCCGAGCGCCGCGCGTAGACGGTCCCTGAGCAGCCGTTCCACCTGGTCGGCGAGGTCGGCGGCTGGCTTGAGCGGGGTCTTGGCCGAACGCGAAAAGGCGCTCCGCTTCACAGCTTGATCGATCGCAGTTCGCGTCGCCTCGATCCACACGCCGCGGCCGGGCAGCTTGGCGGCGAGATCCGGGATCACCGTTCCGTCCGGCGCCCCCACGAAGCGCACCAGCCGCGCCTCAGGCATGACCTCTCCCGAAACCGCGTCGCGGCGTTCGCGGGAGGCCTGGGCGTGGGTCCGGTGGACAGGAGGCGAGGGGATGTCGTTCAAGGCTTGGGGGTGGGTTGTGGAAGAAATGTTCCTCTCATCCCGGTCAGGCGCTCAGGCCCTCCCGGGATGATAAAGGTGAAGGCAGGGAGATAGATTCAGGCTTCCTGCGCTCCGATGCTGTCCTCGTCCGCCTCTTCGGTTGGCGGCTCTAGGTCGGTGGCTTCGATCCAGCCGGCGGCGACGCGGGCGCGCAGGATCAGGCGCTCCGCCTCTTCCTGGCTCATGGCGAAGTCCTCAAGAGCGCCAGGCGTGCGTACGCGCTCGCCGTTCTTGGTCTCGAAGGCGCCGCGCAGTTCGTCGGTGGCGAGATCCGCAAGGTCCTCGACCGTCTTCACGCCAGCGGTCCCCAGGGCCACGGCCATCTGCAGGTTGACGCCCTCGATCTCCAGCACGCCATCTTCCACGCCCAGCTCCTTGCGCTTGGCGTCCATCTCGGCGGCTTCCTTGTCGAGAGAGTCGCGGGCGCGGGCCTGCAGCTCCTGGGCGGTATCTTCGTCGAAGCCCTCGATGGTCGCCAGTTCGTCTTCCTCGACGTAGGCGATGTCTTCAACCGTGGCGAAGCCTTCGGTGACCAGCAGCTGGGCGATCACCTCGTCCACGTCCAGGGCTTCCTGGAACAGCGCCGTGCGCTCGGCGAACTCGCGCTGGCGGCGTTCACTGTCCTGGGCTTCGGTGATGATGTCGATCTGCCACTGGGTCAGCTGGGAGGCGAGACGGACGTTCTGCCCACGTCGGCCGATGGCCAGGGACAACTGCTCGTCAGGCACCACCACCTCGACGCGCTCGTCTTCCTCGTCCAGCACCACCTTGCTGACTTCGGCCGGGGCCAGGGCGTTGACGATGAAAGTCGCCTCGTCCGGGTTCCACTGGATGATGTCGATCTTCTCGCCCTGAAGCTCGGCTACCACCGCCTGCACGCGCGAGCCGCGCATGCCGACGCAGGCGCCGACCGGATCGATCGAACCGTCGTTGGACAGCACGGCCATCTTGGCGCGGGAGCCGGGATCGCGGGCCACGGCGCGGATCTCGATCACCCCGTCGTAGACCTCTGGCACTTCCTGGGCGAACAGCTTGGCCATGAAGCCTGGGTGCGCGCGGGACAGCATGATCTGCGGTCCCTTGGTCTCGCGCCGTACGTCGTAGATGTAGCAGCGGATGCGATCGCCGATGTTGAACATCTCGCGCGGTATGGACTGGTCCCGGCGCATGATGCCCTCGCCGCGACCGAGGTCGACCACGGTGTTGCCGTACTCCACCCGCTTGACCACGCCGTTGACGATGTCGCCGACGCGATCCTTGAATTCCTCGTACTGGCGCTCGCGCTCGGCTTCGCGGACTTTATGGGTGACGACCTGGCGGGCCATCTGGGTCTGGACGCGGCCGAACTCGAAGGGCGGCAACACCTCTTCGTAGACCTTGCCGACCTGGGCTTCCGGATCGCGCAGGCGGGCGAGCGAAAGGCGCTGCTTACCCAGCTCCCCTTCCTCGATCTCGTCCTCGTCGCCGATGACGGTGATGAAGCGCTTGAGCGTCAGCTCACCGGTCTTCTGGTCGATGTGGGCGCGGATATCGTGTTCGGCGCCATAGCGGGTCTTGGCGCCCTTCTGGATGGCCTCTTCGATGGCCTCGATGACGATCTCTTTCTCGATCGACTTTTCGCGCGCGACCGCATCGGCGATCTGCAGCAGCTCCAGACGGTTGGCGGAAATGCCGGTGACGGCCATCAGGCGTCCTCCTCTTCGTCGGTATCGTGTTCGTTGGGTCCCGCTTCACCGTCTTCGGCGATGCGGGCGGCGCGCTTTTCGGCGCCGAGCTTCATCAGGTCGTCGGTCAGGCTGAGCTTGGCGTCCTGAATCCAGGCGAAGGGAACCAATGCGGTTTCCTCCTCGCCTTCCAAGTCTATGGCCACATGCGGTTGGCCGTCGACTTCCTCGACGCCAGCCAGCAGGCCCTTGAAGCGCTTGCGGCGATCGGCGAGGCGGTCGAGTTCCAGCTTGGCCTCGTAACCCTCATAGGACCGGAAGTCTTTCACCCGTGTGAGCGGGCGGTCGATGCCTGGGCTCGACACTTCCAGACGATATTCACCCGAGACGGGGTCGGCGGCGTCGAGAATTTCGGAGATGGCGCGCGACAGCTTCACGCAGTCGTCGATACCCAGGTCTCCATCGCTCGGCCGCTCGGCCATGATCTGCAACGTGCGTCCGGTGGCGGAGCCGCCCATCAGGCGCAGCCGCACCAATTCATAGCCCGCCGCCTCGGCTACGGGATCAAGCAGTTCCAGGAGTTTGCGATCTTCCGCGGTCTTAGCCCGCACACGCCACCTTCCGAGCAGAAAAAAAGCGGCGAGCCGCAAGGCCGCCGCTCGAATGCGCCATCCAGCGCAATCGACCGATGTTGGAAGTCGATATAGCGCGCAAACCGCTCCGGCTCAAGTTGCGGCCATCGGCGTCCTCCTTTAATCCGGCGCGGAGTTTTCGGCGAAGGGCGCAAGGGTCTCATGCAAGGGCTGGTGACCGTCTTCGGCGGTTCGGGATTTTTGGGCCGCTATGTGGTGCGTGCGCTAGCCAAGCAGGGCTGGCGTATCCGGGTTGCGATGCGTCGACCGCATCTGGCGCCCGAACTGCGGGTGATGGGCGACGTGGGCCAGGTCGAGTTGATCCAGGCCAACCTGCGCTACCCAGACTCGGTGGCGCGGGTGGTGGAAGGCTCGCAGGCCTGTGTGAACCTGGTGGGCGTGCTCTATCAGGCTGGGCGGCAGGGCTTCCAGGCGTTGCACGTCGATGGCGCGCGGATCCTGGCGCAGCAGTCGCGGGCGGCCGGCGCTCAGCGCTTCATCCAGATTTCGGCCATCGCGGCGGACCCTGCGTCTCCATCGCAGTATGGGCGAACCAAGGCGGAGGGTGAGGGGGCGGTCGGCGAGGCGTTCCCCGGCGCGACGATCCTGCGCCCCTCCATCGTGTTCGGGCCCGAGGACGATTTCTTCAACCGTTTCGCCGGCATGGCGGTGAGCTCGCCCATGCTGCCGTTGATCGGCGGCGGCGCGACCCGGCTGCAGCCGGTCTACGCGGGCGATGTCGGCGCGGCGGTGGCGGCGTGCCTAGCCGATCCGGCCACGGCGGGGCGCACCTACGAGCTTGGCGGGCCGGGCGTCTATACGTTCAGGCAGCTGATGGAGATGATGCTGCGCGAGACCCACCGTCGGCGCATGCTGGTCCCGATCCCCATGCCGGCGGCCAGGGCGATGGGCCGATTCGGGGATCTTCAGACCGCGATCCTTCCGTTCATCCCGCCGCAGATCACCCTGGATCAGGTGCTGATGCTGGGGCGCGACAACGTGGCCGATCCCTCGGCGGCCGGGCTGCAGGCGCTGGGCGTCACGCCGACGCCGCTGGAGGGGGTGCTGCCGCAATATCTTTGGAAATACCGTCGCGGCGGCCAGTTCGCCCCTCCGGAAACCACCCGGGACTGACGCTCCCGCGACCGCCTCTGACGGGGCGGTCGCCTTCCGATCGAGCCGCGCCAGTGTCTGGCGCAGGCGGCCTGGCATGAGACGGCGCAAATTGTGTTTTGGAACGAGGCGTCCAAATATTATGCCTGAGCCTGAGGCGCTCGGCTGAACAGGGCCCGCGCCGCGCCCGCGCCCAGAGATGACCGCCACGGCCCTGGGTAGAGGGGTCCGCGCTTGGGGGCGGAGGGACGGGGGCGGTAGGGGAGCCGGTCGGCTTGAGCGCGTACGAAGAAGACGGAGCGGTCGCCGCGCAGGGGCGCACGCCGACGCCGCAGAACGGCCGAAACGGTGAGAGCGCCGGTGGAAGCGGCGTGGGGGAGGCGGCTTGGTGGCGCCTGCCGCTGATGATCGTGGCGCCGGTGCTGGTGCTGATCCTGGCGCTGTATTTCTATCTTACCGGCGGCCGGTTCGTGACCACCGACGACGCCTATGTCCAGTCTGCCCGCAGCAGCGTCTCCACTAATGTCCCGGGCCAGGTGGTGGAGATCGACATCCACGAGAATCAGTTCGTCCATGCGGGCGACGTCCTGTTCCGCCTGGATCCGCGTCCGTTCGACGTGGCGGTGGAAGAGGCGCAGGCGCAGCTCTCCACGGCTGAACAGGCGGTCCGGGCCAGCCAGGCCTCCTACGGCCAGGAGGGCGCCAATGTGATCGCGGCCCAAGCCGCGCTCGATTACGCCCAGAAGGAATTCACCCGCCAGAAGGCCATGGCGGCCTCGGGCGTGTCGTCGCAGAGCCAGCTCGACGCCGCCACCCATGCGCTGGATGACGCCCGCGCGCGCCTGACCGCCGCCAGGCAGCAGCAGGCCAATGTGCTGGCCACCCTCGCCGGCCAGGCGAGCGGTCCGGTGGTCGGCAATCCCACTGTCCGCGCCGCCCAGGCCGCGCTGGACCGCGCCAGGCTCAATCAGAGCTACGCCGTGGTCCGGGCGCTGCAGGACGGTATCGTCACCCGGGTGGAGCAGCTTCAGGTCGGCGATTACGTCAACGCCGCCCAGCCTCTGTTCACCCTGGCGGCTCCGCGGTTGTGGGTGGAGGCGAACTTCAAGGAGAACCAGCTCACCTACATGCGGCCGGGCCAGCCCGCGACGGTGAAGATCGATGCCTATCCCGGTCGTCGCTACGCCCTGCATGTGGCCAGCTTCAGCCCCGGCACGGGCAACAGCTTCTCGGTGCTGCCGGCCGAAAACGCCACCGGCAACTGGGTGAAGGTGGTGCAGCGCCTGCCCGTGCGGCTGGTGTTCGACGAGGATGTTTCCGCCATCCGCGCGCCCCTGGCCGCGGGGCTGAGCGCCACGGTGACGGTGGACACCACCCACCAGCGGACCCTGTTCGGTTACGGCCTCAACCACCGGGCGGCCGAGGGCCGTTGAGATCCGGACGAGCTACGCGCCGTGAGCCAGGCCCCTTCCACCATCGATCCGAACAAGGTCGCCAACCGGCCGCTGATCGTGCTGTCGATCATGACCGCGACGATCATGAACTCGCTGGACACCACCATCGCCAACGTGGCGCTCCCCCATATCCAGGGCAGCGTTTCCGCCTCGTCGGACCAGATCACCTGGGTGCTGACCTCCTACATCGTGGCCGCCGCGATCATGACGCCCATGACCGGGTGGCTGGCTGGGCGCTACGGCCGCAAGATCGTGTTCATGATCTCCATCGCGGGCTTCACGTTCGCCTCGGCCCTGTGCGGGATCGCCGGGAGCCTGGCGGAGATCGTGGGTTTCCGCCTGCTGCAGGGGGTCTGCGGCGCGGCGCTGATCCCATTGTCCCAGGCGGTGCTGCTCGACATCTATCCCCGTGAACGGCACGGCCAGGCCATGGCCGTCTGGGGCATGGGCGCGATGCTCGGTCCGATCATGGGGCCGGCGCTGGGCGGCTGGCTGACCGAAAACTACAGCTGGCGATGGGTGTTCTACATCAACCTGCCCTTCGGCGTGCTGGCCTTCCTGGGCTTCTTCCTGTTCCTTCATGAGACCCGCCAGACCACGCACCGCAAGCTCGACTTCGTGGGCTTCCTGACGCTCAGCCTGGGCATCGGCGCCTTGCAGCTGTTCCTGGATCGGGGCCAGCAGAAGGATTGGTTCAGCTCCCCGGAAATCTGGGTCGAGGCGATCCTCGCCCTGCTCGGGTTCTATTGGGCGGTGGTGCAGACCCTGGGGACGGCGCATCCGTTCATCAGCCGCGAGGTGCTGAGGAACAAGAATTTCCTCACCTGCACCATCGTGGGATTTTTCATCAACATCCTGTTGTTCGCCACCCTGGCCCTGTTGCCGCCGATGCTCGAGGATTTGCTGGGCTATCCGGTGGTGACCACCGGCCTGGTCACCGCACCGCGCGGATTCGGCACCCTGTTCTCGATGTTCATCGTGGGGCGGCTGATCGGGCGGGTGGACACCCGGCTGATCATCCTGACGGGTCTGGGACTGACCGCTGCATCCTTGTGGCAGATGACCCACGTCAACCTCCAGATGGACGCTAACCTGGTGGTGTTCGCGGGTCTGTCGCAGGGGTTCGGCGTCGGGCTGGTGTTCGTTCCCCTGTCGACGGTGGTGTTCTCGACCCTGGACACCCGGCTCCGCACCGAAGCGGCGGGCCTCTACACCCTGGTGCGCAACATCGGCAGCAGCGTCGGCATATCGGTGCTGCAGTCGATCCTGACCCAGAAGACCCAGACGGTTCACGCCGACCTGGTCCGCCACATCCGACCGGACAATCCCAGCTTCCGCGCCTTCGCGCCGCCGGGCTGGAGCCTGTCCAGTCTGCACGGCATCGCCGTCATCGACGCGGAAGTCACCCGGCAGGCGGCGATGATCGGCTATGCCGACTGCTTCAAGTTCATGCTCACCATCGCGTTTGTGGCCATGCCCATGGTGCTGCTCATGCGTCCGCCCCGGCAAGCGCCGGCCAAGGGGGAAGTCCATGCGGTGGAATAGGACCGGGTTCCCGATCGGCGTTTCCCTGACCGCGCTGGTGATCGCCATGGAGCTTGAGGGCTGCGCGGCGGTCGGTCCGGACTTCAAGCGCCCTGTCGCGCCCGCGGAGGCAGGCTACGCCATGGCGGGCGAGCAGGGACCGTCTTCGCAGCACGCCACGATCGGCGCGAAGGTGGCGCAGGACTGGTGGGGCGCGTTCCATTCGCCAGAGCTCGACCGGGCGATGCGTCAGGCCTTGGCCAACAATCCCGACATCGCGGTCGCGGACGCGACCCTGCTCGCCGCTCGCGCCGATCTGGCTGCAGCCCGAGGCCAGCGCCTGCCGCAGGTGGACCTCGACGCGGGGGTGGAGCGGGAACGGCTGAACTTCGCCACCTTCGGTTTCGACACCTCCGAATTCCCAGGCATCCAGAACAATCCCGAGCTCAGCATCTACTCGGTGGGCGCTTCGGTCAGCTACGCGCTGGATGTGTTCGGCGGGCTGCGTCGCAATCAGGAGGCCGCCGCCGCCCGGGCGGACGCCCAGGCCCACAGGCTGGACGCCGCTTATCTCGCCCTGACCGGGCAGGTCGCCACACAGGCCGCGATCATCGCGGCTATCCGCGCGGAGATCGTCGTCGTCGAGCAGGTGACCGCGTCCGATCGCCGCAATATCGAACTGGTGCGCAGCGCCCAGCGCGCCGGCGGCGTGGCCGAGGGGGCGCGGGTGAACGCACAGGCCCAGGCTGACGCCGACAACGCCCTGCTGCCTCCGCTTGAGCAGCAGCTGACGGTCGCCCGCCATGCCCTGGCCGTGCTGGTGGGGAAGGCGCCGGCTGACTACAGCGCGCCGGATTTCGACCTCGCCACCCTGCCGCTCCCCGCCGATATCCCGGTCAGCGTGCCTTCCGACCTGGTGCGCCAACGGCCCGATATCCTCCAGGCCGAGGCGGATCTCCACGCCGCCACCGCCTACATCGGCGTGCAGACCGCCAAGCTCTACCCGCGCATCGACCTGAGCGCGGGCCTGACCCAGAGCGCGTTGCAACCGGAACATATCTTCGACTGGCCAAGCACCGCCTACACCCTGGGCGCCGGTCTCAGCGCGCCTGTGTTCCATGGGGGGCAGCTGAAGGCGCAGCGCCAGTCAGCGCAGCGCCAGGCTGATGCGGCCGCGGCGGCTTATCGGTCCACGGTGCTCCACGCTTTCGGCCAGGTGGCGGACACGCTGCAGGCCTTGTCCCATGACGAGGCTGAACTTGCCGCTGAGCAGAGGACCGAGCAGTCCGCCGCCGCCACGCTCCGCCTCGACACCCTGGCCTATCGCGAGGGCGGTCAGGGTCTGCTGCCGGTGGTGGACGCCCAGCGCCAGGTCGATTCCGCGCGCCTTCGCGTCGTCCAGGTCCAGGCGCGACGCTACCTCGACACCATCCAATTGTTCGTGGCCACCGGCCGAGGCTGGAGAGGCGAGCAGGTGGCGCGCCGTTAAGGAGCGGGTTCAACTTCGGCCAGCTCTGCTTTAGGTGAGCGGCATGTGGATGTTCTGGATCGTCGCCGGGCTTCTGGCCGCGGCCGCCTGCGCCCTGGTGATCGCCGCGGCGGGCCGGGCTGCATCGCTTGCGGCGAAGGAAGATGGCGAGGACCCAGCTCTCGGGGTGTACCGCCGGCACCTGGCCGATCTCGATGAACAAGTGCGCCAGGGGCTGCTGGGGCCGGACGAGCACGCTGCGGCCAGGGCCGAGGCCGCCCGCCGGTTGCTGAAGTCCGCCGACGCGTCTCGTCGTGGAGAACGACCCGGCGGCCGCCGCAGTCGCATGCTCGTGGTCGGGGGCGGCGTCCTGGCGGCGTTCGTGGCGCTCGGAATCTACATGACGTTCGGGTCGCCTGGATTGCCCGACCAGCCCTATCGCAAGCGATTGGCCGGATGGCGGGTATCCGACCCAGCTACTCTCGACCCGCCCCGCATGGCCGCCCTGCTTCGCGAGATCACCAAGACCAGGCCCGCCGATCCACAGGCCTTCGAATACCTGGGCCGGGCGGAGCTTGCCGCCGGCGATGGCTTCGCCGCCGCGCGCGCCTTCGGAACCGCGGCCAAGCTGGCTCCCGGCCGCGCCGACCTGTACGCCGAACAGGGCGAGGCTCTGGCCGTGGATGCAGACGGCAAGATATCGCCGGAGGCCCGGACAGCCTTTGGTCGGGCGCTGGCCGTTGATCCGAAGAATGCGGTCGCCCGCTATTTCCTCGGGCGCGCCCGCATCGCTGATGGCGACGTCAAGGGCGGCTTGGCGGAGTGGCGCGCCCTGGCTGCGGACCTGCCC
>JBARAK010000224.1:0-1831 GCA_049791955.1 Caulobacteraceae bacterium | reverse complement strand
GCCAGGACCAGCTCGGAGCCGAGCAGCCACAGGTGGGTCTCGAGCGGCGCCCGATATCGTGTCGTCATGATGGGAGTCTCGCGGGGGAGGGTGTTCGCGGGGGCCTCAGCCGCCGACGGCTGGATGGCCGAAGGCGAGCTGGACGATGCGGATCAGCACGAGGCCGCCGGCGATCAGCAGATAGGCCCGCAGCACCCCCATCCACAGCCGGCGCGCCCTGGACATGGACGCGGGGGCGAGCTGGTCCAGGGGCGGCGTCCGCCATGCCTCGCGGCCACTCCGGTCTATCGTCTCCGCCTTGTGAAGCAGCGCGAAGACAGCGCCGATCGCGGTCGCGACCCCGCCGCCGGCCAGGATCGCCAGCATCACCCGCGCGTCCAGGTCGGGATAGAGCACCGAGGCGGTCAGGATGATCGACAGCAGCACCAGGGCGGCGATGACTACGCTGGTGAACAGGTTGAGCCAGCGGCCGTTGGCCCAGGGCCCCAGCACCGCCTTGTCGTTGCAGAGCAGCAGCAGGAACACCGTCGCGCTGGGCAGCAGCACGCCCGCGAGCGTCTGGACCGCGTTGGTGAGCAGCCCGAGCGGCGCGCCGGGGGTGAGCACGATGGCGGCGGCCACCGCGATCAGGCCGGCGTAGAACAGGTAGAACAGCGGCGCGTCGGCGACCTTGCGGTGGAGGGAATGCTTCAGAGAAAGCACGTCGCCCAGCGCATAGGCGGTGGCCAGCGACACCGCGCTGGCGCCGATGATCGAGGCGTCGATCAGGGCCAGGGCGAACAGCACGCCCATGGTCCGGCCGGCCTTGGCCTCGATGCCTTGTGCAACGGCCCTGGCGTCGACGAAGTGGCCGAACTGCGGGGTGTCCCGGAACGCGGTGGAGGTGAAGGCCATCATCGCTGCGGCGCCCACCACCACGATGACGATGCCGATCCACAGGTCGGCCTTCTCGTAGCGGATGAACCGGGGCGTGATCCGCTTGTCGATCACATAGCTCTGCTGGAAGAACAGCTGCCAGGGCGCAACCGTCGTGCCCACGATGGCGATGATCAGCAGCATCACCTCGCTGAGCCGGGCGTGCGCGGGCAGGCCGGGAACCAGCAGGCCCCGCGCCACCTCGCCGCCCGAGGGATGCAGGCTCAGCGCGATCGGGACGAGCAGCAGGCTGCCCCCGACCAGCAGCATCATGAAACGCTCGAAGCGGCGGAAGTCGCCGGTCCCGGCCGCGGCGATGGTGACGGCCGCGGCCGCCAGCACGCCCCACAGCTTGGGAACGCCCAGGTAGTCGAGCCCCAGGCTGACGCCGATGAACTCGGTGACGATGGTCAGGGCGTTGAGCAGGAACAGGTCGATGACGCTGAAGGCGCCCCAGAACTTGCCAAAGCGCTCCAGGATCAGGCGGGCGTGGCCGACCCCGGTCACCACCCCGAGCCGCAGCACCATCTCCTGGTTCACGTAGAGCACGGGGACCAGCATCAGCAGGGTCCAGAGCAGGGCGGTCCCATAGGTCTGGCCGGCCTGGGTATAGGTCCCGAAGGCGCCGGCGTCGTTGTCGCCGACCATGACGATCAGCCCCGGCCCGACGATGGCCAGGAAGATCATCAGGCGTCCCCACAGGCCTTTCCCCGCCTGGGGGTCGGCGATCCGGATCGATCCGAACGCCCCTTGGATATCGCCGACATGGGCCGGGTCGAGATGGGCGCTGCGGCCGGGCGGGGCCTCGGTGGTGAAGGTCTGGGTCATGACGGCAGGCTCGGGTCGGAAGGGCGGATACGGACAAGCGCAAGGGGCCGCGCCGGCGGCGCGCCGGCGCGGTCGGACGGGAGTGGGG
>JBARAK010000223.1:0-3224 GCA_049791955.1 Caulobacteraceae bacterium | reverse complement strand
TGCCGGTGGTGGTGGCCGCGCCCTGGGTGGTGATGCGGTAGACCGTGCCGGTGCGCACGCCCGAGCCGAGCTGGATGCCGGTCGGCACCACCGTGCCGGTGTCGGAGGACTGGGCGCCGGGCCGCTGTATGTTCTCGTACAGCATGTCCTCGAACTGGGCCCGCTGGGTCTTGTAGCCAACGGTGTTCATGTTCGCGATGTTGTTGGAGATGACCTCCACGTTCATCGACTGGGCGGCCATGCCGGTGGCGGCGATACGGAGCGCTCTCATGGTTCAGGTCCGCCTTGTCAGTTCGATTTGCCCAAGGCGTCGATGGCTTTGCTCGACAGGTCCTGGGTGGTGGTGATGAGGTTCTGCACCCGCTCGTAGGCGCGGGTGATGTTGATCAGGTTGGTCACTTCGGCGATCGGGTTGACGTTGGACTTCTCCACGAAACCCTGGGCCATGGTGACGTCGCGGGCGGGCTGGCCGCCGGCGGCCCCGGTGGGGTCCTCGAACTTGTTGCCGCCGGTCTTGGACAGGGCGCCGCGGTTGGCGAAGCGGGTCACTCCGACCCGGCCGAGCACCAGCAGGTGGCCGGTGGGGTCCTGCTGGCTGATGGTGCCGTCGGCGCCGATCACCGGGACCGGCTTGGTGGGGTCGACCGTGATCGGATTGCCGCCGGTGTCGAGCAGCGGATTGCCCAGCCGGTCGACGATCTGGTTCTGCGCATTGGTGCCGAAGCGGCCGTCGCGGGTGTACTGCACGCCGTTGGCGGTCTGGACGCTGAAGAAGCCGTCGCCGTTCAGGGCCAGGTCGAACGGCGCGCCGGTCTGCTCCATGGTCCCCGGGCTGAAATCGCGGCCCAGGCCGTTGTCCAGAACGTAGTTGATCGGCGAGCGGCCGAGCCCGAACGAGGCGTGGGGGGCGGCCTCCGGATCGGTCATCACCCGCAGGTGCTCCACCTTGAAGCCGGCCGTGTCCATGTTGGCGATGTTGTTCGCGGCGACGTCCATTTCGCGCTGCAAGGTCATCTGCCGCGACAGTCCGACATAGATGGCGTTATCCATACGAGGCTCCTTCGGCAGGGGCCTTGCAAGCCATGGGCCAGAAAATATTGAATATATTCAGCGAACTAGAAGGTTAATATTGGCCGACCGGGCGCTTTGGGTCCCGTTTGGCCCCGGCAGAAGATTCCGGGCTCGCGCCGCTTCGGAGCCAATTCCAAACCGAACGTTAACCATGACCGGGCCAGATGGGACCCATGGGGGCGCGGCGTTTGATTCCGCGCGTATGGGCGTGAGCCATGGCCAAGGAAAAGCAGCCGCCCGCGGAGGCCGAGACCGACGAGGCGGCGGAAGGCGAAGCCGTCGCCGGCAAGAAGAAGCCGCCGATGATGGTGCTGATCGGGGCCGGCGCGGCGGCGGTGCTGGTGCTGGGCGGCGGCGGGACCGCGGCGATGCTGATGATGGGCGGCGGCGGCAAGGCCCACGCGGAAAAGAAGCCCGCGCACAAGGCGCCCAAGGCCGAGGCCGGCAAGGACGGCAAGAAGGACCCGACGGCGGGCGTGATCAGCCAGGGCCCCGACGGCGTGGTCTATTACACGCTGCCCGACATGGTGGTGAACATCCAGTCCGCCGACGGCCGGCCGACCTATCTCAAGCTGAAGCTGGCCTTCGAGATGCCCGACGAGGATTCGGCCGAGGCCATCGGGCCCGAGACGCCGCGCCTGAACGACATGTTCCAGAGCTTCCTGCGCGAGCTGCGCCCCGACGACCTGTCCGGCAGCCAGGGCAGCTATCAGCTGCGCCAGGAGATCCAACGCCGCGTGAACCTGGTCATCGCCCCGGCCAAGGTGAACGCTGTCCTGATCCAGGAAATGCTGGTCCAGTAGCCATGACAGACGCCCTTTCCCCCGAAGCCTGGGACGCCGCGCAGCAGGACGCCTTCGACGGGGCGCCCGAGCGGGTGCTGAACCAGGACGAGATCGACAGCCTGCTCGGTTTCGAGATGAACGGGGAGGATACGGGCGAGCGCACGGGCGTGCGCGCGATCATCAACTCCGCGCTGGTCTCCTACGAACGCCTGCCGATGCTGGAGATCGTGTTCGACCGGCTGGTCCGGTTGATGACGACCTCGCTGCGCAACTTCACCTCCGACAATGTGGAGGTGAGCCTGGACAACATCTCCTCGATCCGGTTCGGGGACTATCTGAACTCGATCCCGATGCCGGCGATCCTGTCGGTGTTCCGGGCCGAGGAGTTGGACAACTTCGGCCTGCTGACGGTCGATTCGAACCTGATCTACTCCATCGTCGACGTGCTGCTGGGCGGACGCCGGGGCGCGGCGGCGATGCGGATCGAGGGGCGGCCCTACACCACCATCGAGCGGATGCTGGTGCAGCGGCTGGTCGAGGTGGTGCTGGCCGACTGCCAGGCCGCGTTCGAGCCGCTGACCCGGGTGACCTTCAAGCTGGACCGGCTGGAGACCAACCCCCGCTTCGCCGCCATCGGCCGGCCCGCCAACGCCGCCATCCTGGTCAAGCTGCGCATCGACATGGAGGACCGCGGCGGCCGGCTGGAGCTGCTTTTGCCCTATGCGACTCTCGAACCGATCCGCAAGATGCTGCTCCAGCAGTTCATGGGCGAGAAGTTCGGCCGCGACCACATCTGGGAGAGCCACCTCGCCACCGAGCTGTGGACCACCCAGGTCGAGATCCGCGCCGTGCTCGAGGAGCAGCAGATGGATCTGAAACGGGTGCTGGCGCTGCAGGTCGGCGACACCCTGATGCTGAGCGCGACGCCGGACAGCCCGGTGCAGCTGCGCGCCGGCTCGGTGCCGCTGACCCGCGGGCGCATGGGGCGGCGCAACCAGAACATCGCCATCCGGGTGGATGGGCCGCTGACGCTGGCCGCCCGCAACGCGCTGCGCACCAACGGCGGGCGTCGATGAGCCCCGTCGCGCTGGGCCTGGACGTCCTGCTGGCGGCGCTGCTGCTGAGCGCGCTGGTGATCGGCGTGCGCCTGAACAGCCGGCTGAAGGTGCTGCGCGACAGCCAGCTTCACTTCGTCAAGGCGGTGGCCGACGTGGACCAGGCGGCGGCGCGGGCCGAAGCCGGGCTGCAGGCGCTCCGCTCGGCTTCCGAAGAGACCCACGACCAGCTGCTCACCCGCATCGAGACCGCCCGCGGCCTGATCGCCAAGCTGGAGCGCGCCAGCCTGGACGCCGAGCGCATCCTCAGCAC
>JBARAK010000222.1:0-3235 GCA_049791955.1 Caulobacteraceae bacterium | reverse complement strand
CGGCTGCCGTCGTCGACATAGACCAGCTCGAACGGCGCGAAGGGTTCGAGCGCCGCGACCACCTCGGCGGTCACCGCCTCCACGTTCTCCGCCTCGTCGAGCACGGCGATGACGACAGCCACCTCGGGAGGGGCCGCCGGGGCGCCCGCCTCATGCGGGGCGGGCGCCGTCATGTCGCGTCCGGCGTTCCCGCCCGACGGGTCCGGCCCTGCCGTAACCTGCATAGAAGATTATCCCGCCTGCTCCGCACGCCCGGCAGGGAGCCGGGGTCGGTTGCGAGATATTCTCCCCGCCCCGGCCTCACAAGCGCCGTTTGGTCCCATCCCCATGTGGATGGAGGCGGCGGGACGGGGTGGGACGGGGATCAGGCGGCGCGAACCGACGCCGCGACCGCGGACGCCGCGCCAGCCCGCAGGACCTGCAGGGCGACCAGGCAGCCTTCCGCCATGTCGTGGACGCGCCAACCGATTTCGCGGCCGGAGGTGCGCAGGGCGGCGCCGATCAGGCTGTCGTCCTTCAGGCCGCACTCGTGGGCGACCAGCACGCCGCCGTCGCGCAGCAGGCCGAGGCCCAGGTGCACCGAGGCGCTCAGCCCCTCCGAGGTGTTCGGACCGGTGACCAGCAGCAGGTCGCAGTCGCCTTCCGCGGCGGGGCAGACGCCGCCCTGGATGCTCACCGCACGATCGAAGCCCTTGCGACACAGCGCGATCATCGTCGCGGCGCTGGCCGGTCCGACCACGCCGACACGCCAGCCTGGATTGGCGCCCGCCAGGTGGAGCATGCGATCCACCATGGGGCAGGGGCGCTCGCCCACGACCCCGGGGGGCTGGACGGAAGGGCTGCGGACGGACGGGCCGGACAAGGGCTGACCTTGGGGAGGCTGGTCAGGGTCGGGAGACATTGGTCGTCGCTCCATTCGGATTGCGGACGACGGCTCATATGCCCCTGGAGGCCCTAAAGGGTCGATGGCGAACCATCGGAGGGGGCATAAAGACCCCGATACGCCCCCCGACGGGACGCTCGCGCTGACGTGATGCCGCATAGGACGCACGAAGTCCTTGAAATCCAGTCACCGTCGGGGCACACGAACACATCCCGCGAGGTCTCAGGGCTGGCGTCAAGGTTGCGTGGGGGATGCGCACCCGTCGGCTCCGTTCACGGGAGTTTTAGTCCCCGAATCACCATTACCGCCGCATAAGGCCTTTCATGTTCTCATCCCTCTTCGGCCTGATCTCCAACGACATCGCCATCGACCTGGGCACCGCCAACACCCTGATCTACATGAAGGGCAAGGGGATCGTCCTGAACGAGCCGTCCGTGGTGGCGCTGCGCAACGTCGGCGGACGCAAGGTGGTCCACGCTGTGGGCATCGAGGCGAAGCAGATGCTGGGCCGCACGCCGGGCCACATGGAGGCGATCCGCCCCATGCGCGATGGCGTCATCGCCGACTTCGAAGTCGCCGAGGAGATGATCAAGCACTTCATCCGCAAGGTCCACAACCGCAAGGGCTTCGTGAACCCCAAGGTGATCGTGTGCGTGCCCTCGGGCGCCACCGCGGTCGAGCGCCGCGCCATCAACGACAGCGCGCTGAACGCCTCGGCCCGCCGGGTCGGCCTGATCGACGAGCCCATGGCGGCGGCCATCGGCGCCGGCTTGCCGATCCACGAGCCCACCGGCTCGATGGTGGTGGACATCGGCGGCGGCACCACCGAGGTGGCGGTGCTCTCGCTGTCGGGCATCGTCTATTCGCGCTCGGTGCGCGTGGGCGGGGACAAGATGGACGAGGCCATCATCTCCTACATGCGCCGCAATCATAACCTGCTGATCGGCGAGACCACCGCCGAGCGCATCAAGAAGGAAATCGGCACCGCCCGCGAACCCGAAGAGGGCGAGGGCCTGGCGATCGAGGTGAAGGGTCGCGACCTGATGCAGGGCGTCCCGCGCGAAGTGCGTGTCACCGAGAAGCAGGCCGCCGAGGCCCTGGCCGAACCCGCCTCCCAGATCGTGGAAGCGGTGAAGGTCGCGCTGGAAAGCACGCCGCCGGAGCTGGCCGCCGACATCGCCGACAAGGGCATCATGCTCACCGGCGGCGGGGCCCTGCTCCGCGGGCTGGACCTGGAGATCACCAACGCCACGGGCCTGCCCGTCACCATCGCCGACGATCCGCTGTCGTGCGTGGCGCTCGGCTGCGGCAAGGTGCTCGAACATCCCAAGTGGATGAAGGGCGTGCTGGACGCCAGCCTGGCGTAATCTGGAGTTGGCCGACTCGGTCTGAGTCGATCCCGCTTTAGGTGTCGGAGGCGGCCGCATGGCCTATCGCGACGGACCATTGCAAGACTTGAAAGTCCCCCTCGCCTGGACGGCGGTGGGCGCGACCATCATCGCCATCGTCGCGGCGGCGGCGCTGCTGGTGGTCGGCCGGCGCGATCCCGGTGCCACGGGCGGCTTCCCGCAGGTGCGCGGCGCCTTCGCCTCCACCATCAAGCCGGTGGGCGCGGTGCTGTCCGCGCCGGTGCGCTGGACCCGCGACGGCGTCGACTATGTCGAGGGCTACTTCTTCGCCATCTCCGAGAACCGCCGCCTGAAGCACGAGATCCACGACCTCGAAGGCTGGCGCGACGCCGCCATCGCGCTGAAGAACGTCAACGACCGTTACGAAGCCCTGCTCAAGCTCAAGACCCAGCCGGCGATCCCGATGGTGACCGGACGGGCGGTGACGGACTCACGCGGCCCCTTCTCCAACGCCCGGCTGCTGGACGTGGGGACCGAGGCGGGCGTCAAGGTCGGCGACCCGGCCCTGAGCGAGCACGGCGTGGTGGGGCGCATCGTCGGGGCTGGCCAGGGCGTCAGCCGCATGCTGCTGCTGACCGATGTGGACAGCCGCACCCCCGTGCTGGTGGACCGCACCAACGACCGCGCCATCCTGACCGGCGACGGCAGCGCCTTCCCCAAGCTGGAATACACCCGCGGCGAGGATGGGCTCCGGTCCGGCGACATGCTGCTGACCTCCGGCGACGGCGGCGTGTTCCCCCGGGGCCTGCCGGTGGGCGTGGCGATCAAGGACCTGCGCGGCGTGTGGCGGGTGCGGCTCTATTCCGACCGCTCGCCGATCGATTTCGTGCGGGTGCTGCTGTTCCAGGACTTCAGCCAGCAGGTCGGACCGGACGCCTTCGCCCAGGGCGCGCCGCCGCCCCTGACCCCGACCGAGGCCGCCGACCGCCAGGCCGCCCTGCAA
>JBARAK010000221.1:0-7212 GCA_049791955.1 Caulobacteraceae bacterium | reverse complement strand
GCTCGCGGATGCGGGAGCGGTGATCGCGGGCGAGGGGACGGACCGGCTGCCCGGGACGCTGTGCATCGCAGCGCCGCGCTTCGCGTCCTCGCTGCAGGTGATGACGCTCGATCTGGCAGGCGTCCAGGTCAGCGCCGGCGCGGCCTGTTCGTCAGGCAAGGTGAAACCGAGCGGCGTCTTGGCCGCAATGGGATACGGAGAACTGGCTGCGGGCGCGTTGCGGGCGTCGGGCGGCTGGAACACCACGGAACAGGACTGGGACCGCTTTGCCGAGGTCTGGCTGGCGGCCCACGCCCGCCGCGCATGGCAAGGCGGACGAGTTGAGGAGTTGGCCTGATGGCTGCGGTCACCGAAACCATCCGCACGGTCGAGGGACTGGAGGCGGACAAATACGCCCACGGCTTCGTCACCGACATCGAGCAGGAGTTCGCGCCCAAGGGCCTGGACGCCGACACCGTGCGCTTCATCTCGGACAAGAAGGGCGAGCCCGAGTGGATGCTGGCCTGGCGGCTGGACGCGTTCGAGCGCTGGCAAGCGATGGAGGAGCCCGACTGGGCCAAGGTCCACTATCCCAAGATCGACTACCAGGACCTCTACTACTACGCGGCGCCCAAGAAGAAGCCGCAGATCAACAGCCTGGACGAGGTCGACCCCGACCTGCTCGCCACCTACGCCAAGCTCGGCATCCCATTGAGGGAGCAGGAGGTCCTGGCCGGCGTGGCCAGTGCGCCCCGCGTGGCGGTGGACGCGGTGTTCGACAGCGTGTCGGTGGCCACCACCTTCAAGGCTGAGCTCGCCAAGGCCGGCGTGATCTTCATGCCGATCAGCGAGGCGCTGAAGGAGCATCCCGAGCTGGTGCGCAAGTACCTCGGCTCGGTGGTGCCGGTTTCGGACAACTACTTCGCCTGCTTGAATTCGGCGGTGTTTTCCGACGGGTCGTTCGTCTATGTGCCGCCGGGCGTCCGCTGCCCGATGGAGCTGTCCACCTATTTCCGCATCAACGCCCAGTCGACCGGCCAGTTCGAGCGCACCCTGATCATCGCCGACAAGGGCTCCTACGTCTCTTACCTGGAGGGCTGCACCGCCCCCATGCGCGACGAGAACCAGCTGCACGCGGCGGTGGTCGAGCTGGTGGTGCTGGAGGATGCGCAGATCAAGTATTCCACCGTCCAGAACTGGTATCCCGGCGACGCCGAGGGCAAGGGCGGCATCTACAACTTCGTCACCAAGCGCGCGGACTGCCGCGAGGCGCGGGCCAAGGTGAGCTGGACCCAGGTCGAGACCGGCTCGGCGGTCACCTGGAAGTACCCCTCCTGCATCCTGCGCGGCGACGAGAGCCAGGGCGAATTCTACTCGATCGCCGTCACCAACGGCCGCCAGCAGGCCGACACCGGCACCAAGATGATCCACCTGGGCAAGAACACCCGCTCGCGGATCATCTCCAAGGGCATCTCGGCCGGGAAGTCGTCCAACACCTACCGCGGTCTGGTGTCGTCCCACGCCAAGGCCAAGGGCGCGCGCAACTTCACCCAGTGCGACAGCCTGCTGATCGGCAAGGAGTGCGGCGCCCACACCGTGCCCTACGTCGAGGCTAAGAACGCGCACACCGTGTTCGAGCACGAGGCCACCACCACCCGCCTGTCCGACGACCAGATGTTCTACTGCCAGAGCCGCGGCCTCTCGGCCGAGGAGAGCGTGGCCCTGCTGGTCAATGGCTTCGTCCGCGACGTGCTTCAGGAACTGCCCATGGAGTTCGCCGTCGAGGCGCAGAAGCTCGTGGCGGTGAGCCTCGAAGGCTCCGTCGGTTAAGATCCAGATTTAAAAAGAAAACCCAATGCTCTCGATCAAGAACCTTCACGTCTCCGTCGATGAGACGACGCCCATCCTCCGCGGTCTGTCGCTGGAGGTGCCCAAGGGCGAGGTGCATGCGGTGATGGGACCGAACGGGGCGGGCAAGTCCACGCTCAGCTACACCATCGCCGGCCGCGGAGGGTATGACGTCACCGAGGGTTCGATCTTGCTCGACGGAGAGGACCTGCTGGCGCTGGCTCCGGACCAGCGCGCGGCCAGGGGCGTCTTCCTGTCGTTCCAGTATCCGCTGGAGATCCCCGGCGTGCCGGCCCTTACCTTCGTGCGGACCGCCCTGAACGCCCAGCGCAAGGCGCGCGGCGAGCCGGAGATTCCGGCTCCGGAATTCCTCAAGAAGGTGCGCGCGGCCGCCGCCGACCTGAAGATGGACTTCGACATGCTGCGCCGGGGGCTGAACGTCGGCTTCTCGGGCGGCGAGAAGAAGCGGATGGAAATCCTGCAGATGGCCCTGCTGGAGCCCCGCCTGCTGATCCTGGACGAGACCGACTCCGGCCTCGACATCGACGCCCTGCGCATCGTCGCCGAGGGCGTGAACGCCATGCGCTCGCCCGAGCGCTCCATGCTGGTGATCACCCACTATCAGCGCCTGCTCGACTACATCAAACCCGACCGGGTCCACGTGCTGGCGCGGGGCCGTATCGTCGCGTCCGGGGGACCGGAGCTGGCCCTCCAGCTCGAGAAGGAGGGCTACGACCGGATCGTGGCGGAAGCGGCGTGAGCGCCCCCTTCAGGATCGACCTGCGCGACGTCTCCACCTTCCCGACCCGGCGGGACGAGGCCTGGCGATGGAGCGACTTCCGCCGCGTGGTCTCTGGACCGGCGGCGCCCGCGCCTGAGATCGCAGAACCGCCAGAGGGCGGCCCGTTCGCCGCCATCGAGGCCTCCGAGACCGCTTTCGCCAACGGCCGTCTGCCCGATGGCGAGACCATCGCCCGCCTGACCCTGGACGGCGGTGTGCACCGGTTGCGATTCGTCACCCAGGCGGACGGCAGCGGCTGGCAAGCCGGGGCGCGTATCCTCGTGCCCGACGGCGCCTCTGTCGTGGTGCTGGAGACCTATGAGGGCGCCGGGGCTGGATATGTCGCCAACACCGCGCTCGCCTTCCATCTGGAGGACGGCGCGCGGCTGGAGCGTATCGTGCTGATGGACGAGCCGGCCGACGCGGTCTCCGTTTCCGCCGCCACCGTCGAACTCAAGCCGGGCGCCCGTTTCACCCAGACCGTGGTCGCCACCGGCGCCCGTCTGCAGCGTCATGAGACTCACCTGATCCACCCCGGCGAAGAGGCCGAGGTGCGGATGGACGGGATCTACCTGCTGGACGGCGCCCGCCACGCCGATCTGACCACCGTAGTCACCCACGAGGGCGGCGGCGGGACCTCGCAGATGTGCAAGGGCGTCGCTGCTGGCCAGGCCAGGGCGGTGTTCCAGGGCCGCATCGAGGTCCGCCCCGGCGCCGACGGGACCGACGCCCGCATGCGCCATGACGCGCTGCTGTTGTCCGACCGCGCCGAGGTCGACGCCAAGCCGGAGCTGGAAATCTACGCCGACGACGTGCAGTGCGCGCATGGCAATACGGTCGGCGCCCTGAACGAGGACGCCCTGTTCTACATCCGCTCGCGCGGCGTTCCCGAGGCCGACGCCAAGACCCTGCTGACCCAGGCGTTCGTGGGCGAGGTGGTGGAGCGTATCGGTCACGAGGGCGCGCGCGAGATCGTCGCCGCCTTCGTGGCGGATCGGTTGGAGAGGCTGGTCTGATGGACGACGCTGCTGCGCATCGCGTTGTGAACGCCGCGCCCGCGCATTTCGACGTGCAGGCGATCCGGGCCCAGTTCCCGATCTTGTCGCGCCAGGTGAACGGCCGGCCGCTGGTCTATCTGGACAGCGCCGCTTCGTCCCAGAAGGTGCGGGCCTGCATCGACGCCATGGTCCATTCCATGGAGCACAGCTACTCCAATGTTCACCGGGGCCTGCACACCCTGGCCAACGAGACCACCGAGGCCTACGAGGCCGCCCGCGAGAGCGTAGCGCGCTTCATCAATGCGCCGTCGTCCCGGCAGATCGTGTTCACCAAGGGCGCAACCGAGGCAATCAATCTAGTGGCCTCCTCGCTCGGCCTCCAGCTTCAGGCCGGCGACGAGATCGTGGTGTCGGAGCTGGAGCACCACGCCAACATCGTGCCCTGGCACTTCCTGCGTGAGCGCAAGGACGTCGTGCTGAAGTTCGTCCCCGTGAAGGACGACGGGAGCATGGACCTCGACGCCCTGCCGGCCCTGCTCGGGCCGAAGACCAGGGTGGTGGCGCTCAACCACATGTCGAACGTCACCGGCGCCATCGGCGACGTGAAGCGGATGGTGGCGGCGGCGAAGTCGGTTGGCGCGCTCACCCTGTTCGACGGCTGCCAGGCGGCGGTCCACCTGCCGGTGGACGTGCAGGACATCGGCTGCGACTTCTACGTCTTCTCCGGGCACAAGCTGTTCGGCCCCACGGGTATCGGCGTCCTGTACGGCAAGGCCGAGGCGCTCGAGGCTCTGGCGCCCTATCAGGGCGGCGGCGAGATGATCGGCTCCGTGGCGATGGACGTCATCACCTACGCCGACCCGCCGCACCGCTTCGAGGCCGGCACCCCACCGATCCTGGAGGCGATCGGCTTCGGCGCGGCGCTGGACTGGTTGATGGCGCAGGACCGTCAGGCGATCATCGCCCATGAACATGCGCTCTACGCCCGCGCGGTGGAGCGGCTCTCGGGCCAGAACTGGCTGCGTGTCCTCGGCGATAGCCCGGGCAAGGGCGCGATCCTGAGCTTCACGGTGGAGGGCGCCCACGCCCATGATGTGGCCCAGCTGCTGGACCGTTATGGCGTGGCGGTTCGCGCGGGCACTCACTGCGCCGAGCCCCTGATGCGACGCTTCGGCGTGACGTCGAGCGCCCGCGCTTCCTTCGCCCTATATAATACCCTGGAAGAGGCGGACGCCTTCGCCGACGCCTTGATCAAAGCCCGTAGCTTTTTCGCTTAATCCGCGCAGCCGAGTTCCGATGGACGACATAGCCTTCGACGCCCAGTCCGCCGCCACCGCCGTCCCTGCGACGGAGGACGAGTCCGCGCTGCCCCAGGCGGAGCTCGACCGTTTGACCGAGGCGCTGATCTCCCAGCTCAAGACCGTGTTCGATCCGGAAATCCCGGTCGACATTTACGAGCTGGGCCTCATCTACAAGGTCGACGTCTCTGACGAGCGCGACGTGCTGGTGGAGATGACGCTCACCGCCCCCGGCTGTCCGGTGGCTGGCGACATGCCCGGCTGGGTGCAGGACGCCATCGAGAAAATCGAGGGCATCCGTTCCTGCAAGGTCGAACTGACCTTCGATCCGCCCTGGGATCCCTCGCGGATGTCCGACGAGGCCAAGCTTCAACTGAACATGTTCTGACCATGACCGAAGCCGCCACCCAATTGCAGAACACTGGCGCCCGTCCCCGGCGGCCACGCCCCAAGGTCGTCACCCTGACCGAGCGCGCCGCCAAGCGCGTGAAGGCGATCATGGACAAGGCCGAAAAGCCCTATGCCGGCCTGCGGGTGGGGGTGAAGAACGGCGGCTGCGCCGGGTCCGAATACATCTTCGAATATGCCGAGGCGGCCCAGCCGCTGGACGAGGTGGTCGAGGACAAGGGGGTCAGGATCCTGATCGATCCCAAGGCGGTGCTGTTCCTGATCGGCACCGAGATCGACTACGAGACCTCGCGCCTGTCGGCCAAATTCACCTTCAACAATCCCAACCAGACCGACGCCTGCGGCTGCGGCGAGAGTGTGACGATCCTGCCGGCGGTGCTGGAGGCCTGAGCCGACTCAGACAGGGAAGCCGGTTCACGCCGGCTCGGTCGCTCTTTCCTCGGCGTTGGTCACACGGTTGCGGCCATTGCGCTTGGAGGCGTATAGCGCAGTGTCCGCGCGTTCGAGCAGGGTCATGGGCGTCTCCCGCCCGCCATGCTGGGCGACGCCGGTCGACACCGTCACCGCGCCCAGGTCCTCGTTGGTGGAGCGGCGCTTCAGGCTGCGGGAACCGATCTCCTCGCGCACCTGCTCCAGAAGCCTCATCGCCCCCGCCGCGGTTTCCCCGGGCATGATCAGCGCGAACTCCTCGCCGCCATAACGGGCGGCGGTCATCGGCGGATGGGCTACCCGCGCCAGCACGCTGGCCACGTAACGGATCACCTGGTCGCCGGTCTGATGGCCCCAGGTGTCGTTGAAGCGCTTGAAGTGATCGATATCCAGGATGGCCAGGGTCGTTGGCCGGCCGATCTCCCTGGCCTCGGCGCAAGCGCGGTTCAGGGCGATATCGAAGGCCTTGCGGTTTGGTAGGTTGCTCAGGGCGTCGGTGGTGGCTTCACGCTGCGCGGCTTCCAGCCGCTCGCGCAGGCGCGCGACTTCCCCGCTGGACGACGTCAGGCCGGATTCGAGGGCGCTGTTCTGGCGTCGTACCTGAAGGGTGGCTTCGGACAGCACGTCCACCAGCCGCTGCATGTCATTGGGTTCGAGATCCTGGCCGAGCTCGCGGCTGGCGCCGGCCAGGGTGCGGCCGTATTCGGCGCTCGACTGCTGGGCGGATTCGATCACCCGCCGCGTCAAACGCAGCTGCTGGTCCAGGCCGTCGCCGGCCTCAAGGACCTCGTCGTCCAGCCGGTTCTTCTGCAGGTGCGTGACCGCCAGCTCTTCGCTCTTGGCCTCGGTAATGGCTTCGCCCCGCTGCACCAGCCGCTCGACTTCCGCGTTGAGCGGACCGTCGGGGTCGGCGACGATGTGCAGCCACAGTTCGAAGTTCAACGGCGTGGGCCATACACCCCGACGTTCCATCTCCGCCAAGGCGGCGCGCGCCAGATCATAGGATCTGGGGCCGCGCAAGTTGGTTCGGAGATCGGTGGGCATGGGCTCCCGCGGGGGCGGCCGGGAATGGCCGTATCAGCAGGGGCTATAGACCCGTTCCGAAAATATGAGGTTAAGGCGGCCGGCTCAGGAGCCGATCAGTCTTCGAGTTCCACCGTTTCCTTGGGCAAGGGAGCGGCGCGCAGCAGGAAGGCGGGCGTGTCGGCGCCAAACCCGATCACCGCGGAATCGCCACGACCCTCGCCGCGCGGGGGGCGACGCTCCGAGTCCCTGCCGCTTGACCGCTCACCGCCCACGTTCCGCTCGGTGCGGCCGCGGCTGGAGCGGTCACGTTCCGTACGATCGCGTTCGGTGCGATCCCGTTCCGGGCGTTCCGACCGCTCGCGATCGCGCACCAGGGGCCGTTCGTGATCATCGTGGTGACGGGCCTCCGCGCGGCGCGGAGCCGCGGCCTGGGGCAGTTCGTCGG
>JBARAK010000220.1:0-38933 GCA_049791955.1 Caulobacteraceae bacterium | reverse complement strand
CGCCACCGGAGGCACCGCGACCCTGGGCCTGGGCGCCTCGCTCGCCAGCGACGCGACCTTCTGGAGTCTCGCCGGCGGCTTGACCCAGCCCATATTCGAGGGCGGAACCCTGCTGCACCGGAAGCGCGCCGCCGTCGCGGCCTACGACCAGGCCGCGGCGCAATACCGGGCCACCGTCGTCGGGGCGTTCCAGAACACCGCCGACGCGCTGCACGCCCTGCGCACCGACGCCGCCGCCGACCGGGCGGCCGCCAACGCCGAGCAGGCCTCTGACAAGAGCTTGCAAATCGCCAGGCGTCAGCTTGAACTCGGGGATGTGAACCAGCTCACCGTACTGGTGGCCGAACAGACCGACGCCCAGGCTCGCATCACCGCGTTGCAAGCCAAGGCCAATCGGTACAGCGACGTCGCCGCCTTGTTCCAGGCGTTGGGCGGCGGCTGGTGGAATCGATGCGAGGCTCGGAGCGTCAAAGGAACCAGCGCATGTCCCTGACCACGGCGCCCGTTGAGCTGTACACCGATCCGGAAGTCTTCGGCCGGGAGCGAAGCGTCGTCTTCGCAGCGTCCTGGCTGTTCCTCGGGCTTGAAGCCGACCTCGTGCGCCCCGGCGACTATCTGGCCGACGCGCCGGCGGATTTCCCGGTCGTGGTGGTGCGCGACGCGGCGGGCCAGCTTCGCGGCTTCCACAACGTCTGCCGCCACCGCGCCGGCCCGCTGGTCGGAGAGGGCAAGGGACGCTGCGATCGCGAGTTCGTCTGCCGCTACCACGCCTGGCGCTACGGCTTCGACGGCCGACTCATCGCGGCCGGGGATTTTCCCCCGCCTCCGAACGCTTCCGCGTCACCGTACGATCTGTTTCCGATCCGCGTGGAGACCTGGCGCGGCCTGGTCTTCGTGAACCTGGATCTGGACGCCGCACCACTCGCTGATACGCTGGGCCCGTTGGACCGGCTGTTCGGCGCCCACAAGACGCCGCCGGCGCGAGTCCGGCACAGCCACACCATCGCCAGCAACTGGAAGGTCTACGTCGAGAACCTCCTGGACGGCTATCACCTGGAGGGCGTGCATCCGGTGCTGGCCGCCAAGGCGGGCGATCAGCGCCACGACATCAGCATCGAGGGCCAGGTCGCGGTGGCCAATCCACATGGCGAGGAACAGGGGTTCTGGGCCTGGGTCTGGCCCAATCTCGGTTTCCATTTCCATCGCGGCGTCCTGCTGATCGAGCAGGTCCTGCCGGAAAGCCCCACGCGCATGCGGTCGGAGCACATGTACCTGCATGAGCCGGAGGACCCCGGCGTGGACGCGGCCATGACCACCGCCGAGCGTATCTTCGACGAGGACGCCTGGGTGTGCGAGCGCGTTCAGCGCAACCTCGCCGCCGGAGTCTTCCGCGAGGGCGTCGCTTCACCGGCGCACGATGGGGCGGTCGCGTGGTTCCAGGCGCGCGTGGATCAGGCGCTGGCCCGCTGAATACCGGCGGGCGTCGCCCATCCCACGTCGCAAGACGGAAGGAGGTTCACTCCTGTTCGACCGCAACGCCCCAACCTGGCCGGGCGCCCCCATGGCGCTGCTGTCGGCCGCCCTCTTTGGGGCGAGCACGCCCCTAGCCAAGCTCCTCCTCGGGGCTGGCGTCCACCCGTGGCTGTTGGCCGGTCTGCTATATCTTGGCTCCGGCGTCGGGCTGACGCTCACCCATGTCGCTAGAAAGGCGCTGAACATCGGCGCGCCCGAGGCGCCGCTCCGTGCGCCGGATCTGCCATGGCTCGGCCTAGTCGTTCTGGCGGGCGGCGTTTTGGGACCGCTGTTGCTCATGATCGGCCTGCGCATCACCGTCGCGTCGTCTGCGGCGCTGCTGCTCAATCTTGAGGGGCTCGCCACGATGGCGATCGCGTGGCTGGTGTTCCACGAAAACGTCGATCGACGTCTGCTCGTCGGCGCAGGGGCCATTCTTGGCGGTGCGGTCATCCTGTCCTGGGAAGGCGGCCCGTCCGGCCTTGGCCTCGGCGCCTTGGCCATCGTCGGCGCCTGCATCGCCTGGGGCGTGGATAACAATCTCACCCGCAGACTATCGGCGGCCGATCCCGTGCAGATCGCCGCGATCAAGGGCCTGATCGCCGGGGCGGTCAATCTTGCGCTCGCCTTATCGGGAGGCGCGCATCTGCCAAGCCCAGCGACGATCGGCGGAGCCGCCCTGGTGGGTTTCTTCGGCTACGGGGTCAGCCTGGTGCTATTCGTGCTGGCGCTACGACATCTCGGCACGGCCAGAACCGGGGCCTATTTCTCCACAGCTCCCTTTCTTGGCGCGGGCATCGCCCTGGTCCTGTTCCGGGAACCGCTCACCATCCAGTTCGCGACGGCCGCCGTGCTGATGGCGGCTGGAGTCTGGCTGCATCTCACCGAGCAGCATGGCCACCAGCACATCCACGAGGTGCTATTCCATGAGCACAGGCACGTGCACGATGGGCACCATAAGCACGAACACGGCCCCGACGATGCATCAGGCGAGCCGCATACGCATTGGCATCGCCACGCCCCAATCCATCACAGCCATCCGCACTATCCCGATCTGCATCATCGGCATCGTCACTAGCGTCGGACGAGCGGCGAGCCTGAGGCGCCCGCCTCCCTAAGCCCGGCTGGGTAATATATTCCCGGATCCTATTGAGCGACCATGCCGGCGGTTACGGCCGCCGTCGGGCTGAAGCCACTGCGCTGCAGCGAGTTGTTCAGTTCGAGCACGAGCGCCTGCGCCGCCTGGATCGGCATCACGATGCGGCCGACAACCACGCGGTTCATGGCGCAGTTCGGATCGAAATGATTGCAACGGGCTGACTCGAAGGTGAGGGTGACATTGCCCTGGCCGATCGAGAAACCGCAGCAGGCGCTGGTGAAGAATTCGGGCGCGCGTGGATCGTCCAGCAGATTCACCACACGATCGGGCGTCGGAGCGGGGTCCCCGGGCTGGGCGATCTTCAGGTGGGAGGGGGCTTTGCGGGCGGTAGCGACCATGATGTCTCCATAACTCGTCCCCACCTCAACCTGTTCCAGGCAAGTGACGCGACTAAGGCCCAGATGGTTCGGGGTCGAAATGTTTGTGTCGGCACCATGGTGTGGTCACATTGGAGCGAGCTCATCTTTCGCGGAGAGTTCAGGCGATCACCGATAATTGAAAACATCTCACCCACACCGACAAGCGGAGGCGACGCCCTCTACTTAAGCTGCCGGGGCTCGGTGCGCATGCGCGCTCTCGAACCTGTGTTCTGGAGCGCCGGGCCGTCCCACGGTTGACTCCCGGTACGCCGCAGCGCTGATTAAAGAAAAACAATATCCAAATGAGGCTCCTTTGCGCATATGCGCTTCACGCCCTCCCACAGCGAAGGCGCGGTGATGGCCAGCCGCTCCACAGGAAGCCCTACCAACATGGATTCAATGCTCGGGAGCTCTGACCTTAGCGCCGCCTTTTCCGGTTTGCCCGAAGCTGAGGCGGCCCACCGGCCACGCTTGGGAGTGGACTTAGGGGGCACCAAGATCGCGGCGGCCATAATCGGCGCCGATGGCGTCCTGACGCGGGAAGAGCGGACAGCCAACCCTGGCGAATATGGCGCCCTGCTGCGCACCGTGCGCGAGATGTGTGATGCGCTCACACCTCGCGATGCCCCGCTCGGCATGGGTGTTCCCGGATCGGCCTCCCCCGTCACCGGCCTGATCCGGAATTGCAATTCGACCTACATCAACGGCCGCGATCTCCGCCGCGACCTCGCCGAAGCCACAGGCCGGCAGGTGCGCCTGGCCAACGACGCCAACTGCTTCACCCTCTCGGAGGCGGTGGACGGTGCGGCGGCGGGCGACGCCTCCGTGTTCGGCGTGATCATCGGCACCGGGGTCGGCGGCGGCCTGGTGATCGGCGGCAAGCTGGTCGAGGGGGCCGGCGGGGTCGGCGGCGAGTGGGGCCACATCCCCTTGCCTTGGGCCGGAGTGGACGAGCGCTTGAACCGGCGATGCTGGTGCGGCCTCACCGACTGCATGGAAGTCTGGGCTTCGGGCCCCGCGATGGAAACCGATTACGGCGTCGCCGGGGTCCGCGCGCCCGAGATCGTCGAACGCGCCCGCGTAGGCGAGGCTTCGGCGCAGGGCGCACTGGATCGATACATCTCCCGCCTCGCGCGAGGCCTGGCGGCGATCAGCAACGTGGTGGACCCGCACACCATCGTGCTGGGCGGCGGCATGTCCAATGTCGACGAGCTCTACACCCGCCTGCCCCGAGCCATGACCCCCTATCTGTTCACCGACAAACCGGCCGGCCGCATCGTACGCAACCGCCACGGAGACGCCTCGGGCGTACGAGGCGCGGCCTGGCTCTGGCCGGGCTGAGGATCGGCCTGGAGGACTAGGGGGCCGGCCGGCGCAACGCCTCAGCGATGGCCCGGTCGGCGACAGGAGCCATCAGCGCATAGCCCGCCGGGGTCGGATGCACGCCGTCCACCGCCAGTCCGGGTTTCATGCCGCCCTGGCCGTCATCCAGCACGGCTGTGTAGTCGGCGTAGACCGCGCCCGTACGCGCCGCATAGGCCCTGATCCAGGCGTTGACCGTCCGGATCTTTTCCGCCGCCGCCACCCCTGGACGCCAGGGGAAACCCAATGCCGGCGGGATGGAAGCCAGGATCACCCGGATGTGGTGCAGGCGCGCCAGTTCGCTAAGGGTCTCGACGTTGGCCTCGGTCTCTTCAGGGCTCATCGGCCCGGTGTTCCCCGCGACGTCGTTGGTGCCCATCATGATGTGCACAACCCGTGGATGCAGGGCGATCACGTCCTGGCGAAAGCGAACCACCATCTGGGGGGATGTCTGGCCCCCGATCCCGCGATCCACCAGCCCGTCCCGAAAGTAGCCAGGGACCTTGGTGTACCAGCCCAGGGTGATCGAATCGCCCATGAACACCACGTCCACCCGCTTGCCGGAAGCGATCAGCGCCTTGTCCGCGTCGCGGTAACGGCCCATCCAGGCCCAGTCATTGTGCAGACGCGCCTCAGCCTCGGCGGCGGCCTTGGACGGCGGCGGAGAGAGCGTCGCCGCGGGCGGGGCGGCCAGGGCGGCTCCGCCGATCGCCAGGGTGACAGCCGCAAGGGTCAGGATACGCCGGCTCGCAACAGTCATGCTTCCCCACACACTCCCGACCATTGAGGGCCGGCGCTGAGATATCGCTCTTGGGGCGCAGCGGACGAGCGCGCGCGCCATGCTCACCTCGGCGGGATCAAACGCACGCCCCCGCGCCACAGGCAAGGAGGCCAGCCTTACGTGGCATGGCGCGCCCATTGGATTGGCAAATTTAATTTCTTATTGCGCTCTATCCGGTAAGGACGACAAGGGATGTTCGGACAATCATAGGATGTCTGTCGGCATACGGCGGATCCTCGCGACGGATTCTGGAAGGGGCGGCGCTTGAAACAGGCGCGGGTTCGAAGCCGATGACCGAGACCGCGCCTCCGAACGGCCGCGACCGATCCGACATCGCGGCTTCAAGTCTCTCGGGGACCAATCTTGAGCGCGCGGGCGACTACAATCAGCGCGTCGTGCTTCAGGCCATCCGCATCAATGGGCCGGTGACGCGAGCGGAACTGGCCCGTACGACCGGACTGACCGCCCCGGCCATCGCCAACATCACCCGCCGGCTGATCCAGGACGGCCTGGTTGCTGACGCCGGCAAGCGCCACGGCGGCCGCGGCCAGCCTGCAACCAAACTGGTCATCCATCCCGACGGATGCTTCTCGCTGGGCGTCAATATCGACCGGGACCACGTGACCGCCCTGGCGCTCGACCTGCAAGGACAAGTGCGGGCGCGCGCGACCCGCGAAGCTCCCCTGGACGCCCCGGTGGAAACCGCGGAACGGGTCCGCGCCATGCTGGCGGAACTGCTTGGACAGCCCGCGCTGAAAGGGGCGCGGGTGATCGGCCTGGGCGTGGCCCTTCCCGACGCCCTCGGCCATACCGACCTGCCCGACTTTCAGCATCAGACCGCCTGGGCGGAGATCGACGTGCGCCAACTGTTCACTGGCGTCGCACGCGATCTGCTCGGTTCGGATCCGCCGGTGTTCGTTGAGAACGACGCCGCCGCCGCTGCGGTGGGCGAGTTGCAATTCGGCTTCGGCCTGCAGTTCAGCAGCTTCTTCTATGTGCTGATCTCGGCCGGCCTCGGCGGCGGCCTGGTGGTCGAAGGCGAATATTTTCGCGGCGCCAACGGCCGGAGCGGTGAGATCGGCTTCCTGCCGATCCATTCGGACCGCACCCCGGCGCGGTCGCTGCAGGAGGCGGTTTCCCTTTCCGCCCTGTCGGCCGAACTGGGCCGCCACGGAATCTCCATCGCCAGCCCAGGCGATCTCGACCAGCTGGACGAAGCCGGCAAGAGGCAGGTGGACGTCTGGCTGGAACTAGCCGCGGAACTGCTGACCGAGCCCCTGATGACCGTGAGCTGGCTGGTCAACCCGGCCGCGATCCTGTTGGGCGGACGTCTCCCCGCCGTCCTCGCCGATCGTCTCGCGGAACGTTTGACCCAGCGCCTGAACCAACGCGGCGGACAGTCGCCGATCCTGCCCCAGGTTCGCCGAGCCGCCATGGCGGAAGACGCCCCTGCGATCGGCGCCTCCATCCTGCCCTTCCTGGCCCAGTTGCTGCCCTCGCGCTCCAACTTGCTGAAGATCAGCGACTGAGCGCCGCGCAACGCCCTATGACGATCTGCGGCGCGGCAGGCTCCAGGTCTTGGAAGCCTCCAGCGTCTTGCCGGTCCAGGCCATGGCCGTGACCTCCACGGTCTCCGCATCGGCCTCGATCAGGTTGAAGCCAGGCGGTGCGCCACGAGTGCGCAGGGATAAGGTGCCCGCGCCAACGCCGTAGGTGCGGCCGTCCTCGAATGGCAAGTCGATAGCGAACGGGGTGTGGACGTGGCCGGTCAGCACCAGATCGACGCCCCCCCGCGCCAGCATTGCAGCCGCCATGGCGCCTCGATGGACGCCGCCGGTGACCGGAGCGCCCTTCACCTCCACCAGTGGATGATGGCAGCCGACAATGCGCAGGCTCGACCGGGAGGCCAGCGCCAGGTCGGCGATCGCCTCCTCGGTCGCCTCCAGACCGATCGCCCCCTTGGACCAGTCGGTGCGAGGCTGGGCCCCCCGGGCGGTGTTGATCATCCGGGCGGCGAAGTTCTCACCGAACCAGGTCTCCCCCCTCACCCGTCCGATGTAGCGACGGTAGCGCTCGAACGGCTTCAAAGCCCGCAGCGGCAGGTTCCAGTATGGCGTGTCGTGGTTGCCGGGCGTGCAAAGCCTGGGCAGCGGCAGTTGCTTCAGCCACGCTTCGGCGGCCCGGAACTCCTTCGGCAAGCCGTTCAGCGTCAGGTCGCCGGTGACCACGGTAAGATCGGGCGGAGCGTCCTGCAGATAGGCCATGGTCGCTTCCAGGGCGGGACCATCCTCCCCACCGAAATGGATGTCGCTTATCTGGACCAGCCGCACCGTCACGTCCCAGCCCGGCCCGCGTGCACCTCGCGCCCCTTTTCCAGTGGCCGGTAATCTGCGGGCGCCAGCGCCCGAAAGGCGCACGGGCGATAACGGAATGCGAGCGGCGAGGCGAAGCGGTGCGGCTCCCCGTCAAGGATCACGGGGATACGCCCCTTGGCCCAGGCGCGGCCGGTCGAGCAAAGCTGCGTCATCACCGCCGGGTCCTGCCGCCATCGCCCCATCAACGTCGCCAACCCCAGCCGGAACCCTTCGATCGCGTCGTGGGGGTCGAGGGCCGCGGCCTCCAGCGCCCCTTCGGTCGAGAGAGCGCGCGAGATCAGAGGGCACATCAGGGTCAGGGCCGCCGCCTTCCGCGGTTCTCCGCCGTCGAGGCTGAAGCGCAAGCGTCCGGAAAAGGTCCGTCCCCACGCACGTCTCGCGTACAGCAGCGCCAGACGTGGACGGCGACGGCGCATCGCCTCGCGCGCCTCCGCCCACAATGCCGGTTCGCCCAGGATGGCTGCGACATGAAAAGGGTGACCGCTGACCTCGCCCCCTGAAACGTCCACCACCCGTCCGCCCCTCAAGGCGTCTTCCAGCGCCTGGGGCCAGGCGCGCGCGCCATAAAGTGCGTGGGGAAGCATGTTCATGGTCCCGCCAGGCAGCGGCGCGAGCACCGGGCCGCCGGGTCCGCAGAGCTCGGCGGCCAGGGCGGCGGTGCCATCCCCCGCCACGATCACCAGCAGATCGGGGGCGGCCCCGATGGCGGCGGCGAGCGCCATGCGCAGTTCAGCGGGTCCGACCAGGGCTACCGTCATCTCCAGCCCGAAGGCCGCTCCGATCCGGGCCGCCTGCTCGGCCGCATCCGGCCCGACGCCGCCCGCCGCCATGTTCACCACCACCTGTGCGGTCGCGATCCGTTGTGGAGCCGTGGGCTGGGGCGGATCTGCAAACGGCATGGGCGTGCAACGCAACCTGTCCGAAGCCCGTTCCTCCGCCGCCCAAATCCAATGGTCGAGATTGCGGCTCAGGTCTTGCCAAGCCGCCGGATGGCCTCCGCGAGCGAGCGTTCGCTGTCGCAGTAGTCCTCCCACGCGGCCAGCTTCCCCATCAGGAGCTGGACGGTGCGGATGGTGTAGCTTGCGGGATCGAGCCCTTTCTTCACCTGGCTCCAGGTCAAGGGCATGGAAACAGGGGCGCCCGCCCTCCCGCGCGGCGACAGCGGGGCGACCGCCGTCGCCATCCGGTCATTGCGGAGATAGTCTAGGAAGATCCGGCCATCGCGCTGGTTCTTGGCCATGTTGATCAAGAAGCGGTCCGGCGCATCCTTGGCCATGGCCTGGCAAAGCTCGCGGGCGAAATCCTTTGCGGCCGGCCAGCCGATCCCCTCGGCCTTAAGCGGGGTGACCACATGCAGGCCCTTGCCGCCGGTGGTCTTGCAGAAGCTGACCAGACCCAGGTCCTCCAGCCGGTCGCGCACCTCCCGCGCCGCCTCCACCACCTGGGTGAAATCGACGTTGGAGGCGGGATCGAGATCGAACACCAGACGCCCGGGCTGCTCGGGCTTGAACGGTTCGCAGTTCCAGGGGTGAAGTTCGACCGAGCCGATCTGGGCGGCGGCGACCATCGCCTCGACCCTATCCAGCTGCAGATAAGGCTTATGATCGCCGAAGACCTCCACCTCGGTGAACAAGGACGAACGCCCGCGCGAAGCGTGCCGTTGGAAAAAGCGCTCGCCGCCGACGCCATCCGGCATGCGGATCATTGAGCAGGGCCGCCCTCTGATGTGGCGGATCATCCATTCCCCGACCGCTTCGTAGTAGTGGGCCAGATCAAGCTTGGTGACCGGCCGGCCGTCGTTGGCGTCCGGCCACAGCGCTTTGTCCGCGTGCGAAAGGGCGACCCCCATCACCACGGCTGATCCACGCGGCGCGACTGTGCTCGCAGCCGTTGGCGTGGGTTCGGCCAGATCGGCGGCCCTGGCCGCCGCCGGGGTGTCGGCCTCCACATCCCCGGCAGGCTTGTCTTCGCGTAGGCCCTTGAAGGCGGCCTGGCGGATCGCGCCGTCGCCAGTGAAGCCGGCGTATTCGATCTCAGCCACCAGTTCCGGCCTGACCCAGTGCACCCCAGGGACTTTCTTCGGCGCCCCCGCGCCGCTGAAGGGGGTCCTATCGATCTCCAGCCTACGCAGCCTGGGCAGAAGGGCGGCGACCTTGTCCCGTCCGAAGCCCGTACCGATCCGCCCGACGTGGATAAGCTGGCCGTCGCGGTAGACCCCCGCGATCAGCGAGCGAAAGGCGTCGCCCGTCATCGTCCAGCCGCCGATGACCACTTCATGGCCCTGGCGGCACTTGGACTTGGCCCAGGTTTCGCTGCGACCCGACTGGTAAGGCGCGTCCAGCTTCTTGGAGACGATGCCCTCAAGATCCATGCGGCAGGCTGACTGCAGCACGGCGTCGCCCGCGGTGACGAAGTGATCAACGTAGCGGATGTTGGCCGGCGCCCCCTCGACCAACACCTTCAGCCGCGCCTTGCGCTCCAACAGCGGTAAGGCCCGCAGGTCCTCCCCACCAGCGAACAGCAGATCGAAGACGAAGAAGATCAGGTTGTCCGTCTTTTCATCGGAGATGGCGACCTGCAGCGCGGCGAAATCCGGAGCGCCGGTACGATCGAGCGCCACTACCTCGCCATCTATGAGGCTGCTCGCCAGCTTCGCGCCCGCCGTAACGATGGCGGGAAACTTGGCCGACCAGTCCAGCCCCTTGCGGGTCAGCAGGGTCGCCCGGCTACCCACAGCGCGCAGCTGCATGCGATAGCCGTCGAACTTGATCTCGTGCGCCCAGCCGGAGCCCTGGGGCGGTTTTTCCAGCGACTTGGAGAGTTGCGGTTCAACGAACTTGGGAATGGCTCCGGTCGCCTCCGCCGCCGGCCGCGCCCCACCCTTCGCCTTGCCGATCTTCGGAGAAGCGGCGGCGGTGGAGCTGGGGTTTTCGCGGCTGCGCCAGACCGCGTCGGCGGCGGTCTTGGCGACGGTCATGAACGGCGTGGCGGCCCTGCCCTCGCCCTCCGCGATCTCGGCCATCCTGCGGCCAGAGGCGATGGAACGGTCCTCCGCCGCCAGCGCACCGCCGTTCTCTTCCACCGCCGCCGAATCCTGGTGCTTGATAAGCAGCCAGTTGTTCCGTTTGGACTTCCCGTCATCGCGCAGGCGCACCAGCACCCACCCGCCGTGCAGCCGTTCGCCTTCCATGACGAACTTCAGCTCGCCGGCTTTCAGCGCCTTGTCGATATCCTCAAACCCAGGCTCGGGCGCCCAATATCCGCGATCCCAGAGCTGGACCGTTCCTCCGCCGTACTGGCCCTTCGGGATGGTCCCCTCGAAGTCGCCGTAGTCGAGCGGATGGTCCTCGACCTCGACCGCCAGCCTGCGGTCGTGCGGATCGAGCGACGGCCCACGCGCCACCGCCCAGGACTTGAACACCCCGTCGTGCTCCAGCCGGAGGTCGAAGTGCAGCCGCGTGGCGGCGTGTTTCTGGATCACGAACCGCAGTTGGTTCGATTTCACCACCTTGGCGTTACGGCCTGAGGGCTCAGCCGTCTGGTCGAAATCCCGCATCTGCTGGTAGCGGGCGAGTTTCGCGGGGGCCATGACCGTTCTGCCTCCATTACCGTCGCTCAACGAACGGCCAGCGCAGTCGATCCGTATTCCGGGCCCGTCGATGAGAGCTTCACGAATCCTTTTCCGCAATGGCGCGTTGGACTGGCGAGGAGGCCGAAATGACCGACGTCGCTCCAGGCTCGCGCCGCTTCAGCGTCCATGCCAGCCACCTGGCCGGACACGCCCGGGTAGTGGCCGAACCCAGCTTCGAAGCCGCCGCCGTCGCCTATGTCGAGGACTTCCCTCACACCGGCGATAGCGAGACGAGGATCAGCGTCATCGTCCGCGATCTCGACAGCGGCCGCCAGCATTGCTTCCTGATCGACCTGGACACGGGCGAAACCGCGCCCTGCGGCTGAACGAACGAAAGACGGAGCCGGTCGTTGAATGGAGTCTGGCGGCGCGTCGGGCTGCCTGGAGGGTCCGTTATGGCCTACCGACCGACCTGGCAGGGTCATCTGAAGCTGTCGCTGGTGACCTGCCCCGTCGCCCTCTACACGGCGACCAACGCCAGCGGGGACGTCCACTTCAACCTGATCAACCCCAAGACCAACAACCGCATCCGCATGATCACCACCGACCCGGACACCGGGCCGGTAGAGCGGTCGAAGCTGGTCAAGGGCTTTGAGGTCGAGAAGGGGCGCTACATCCTGCTCACCGAGGACGAGATCCGCTCGGTCAAGCTGGAGAGCACCAAGACCATCGACATCGAGCGGTTCGTGCCCGCGGACGAGATCGACCGCATCTACTGGGACCATCCCTATTACCTGGCGCCTGACGGCAAGCTGGCTCAGGAGGCTTTTGGGGTGATCCGCGAGGCGATGGAGCGATCGGGCCAGATCGCTCTCGGGCGCATCGTGCTGTCGACACGCGAGCGGCTGCTGGCGCTGGAGCCGCGTGGCAGGGGCATTCTCGCCTATTCGCTGCGCAGTCACGACGAGGTGCGCAAGGACAGCGAGATCTTCGACCCGATCACCGACGCCAAGCCGGACGCGGCCATGATCGCGATCGCCGAGAAGATCATCGAGCAGAAGGAAGGCCCGTTCGATCCCAGCCAGTTCGTGGACCGCTACGAAGAGGCCCTGAAGGCTTTGATCGCCGAAAAGCAAAAGGGCCACAAGCCGGTCGCCGCGACCGAGCCCGAGGACACCAACGTCGTGGACCTGATGTCGGCCCTGCGCGCCAGCCTGGAGGGGAAGGCCCGAAACGCAAAGTCCGGTAAACCCAAGCTCAGTCACCCCGCCGCCCGGAAACGTAAGGCCAGCTAATCCCTTTCCCCAGTGAGTCCCGCCGATATCCTCGTCGCTTGCCGCTACCAGACCGGCGTGGTTCCTTCCCGTTCGGAAGCGCGGCGACACGTTCAGCCGGCGCACCAGGGAAGCTTCGAATGAACCGCCGCCTGTCCGTCGCCGCCATGGCCATGCTGAGCTGCGCGCTCGCCTTTTCCGCCCAGGCGCAGACAGAACCGCCGGCCGATCCCCTGACGCAGATCGCCATCGCCACCCTGCCGGGGACGAGCAGCACGCGCCTGACCGTGACATCGCCCGCTTTCGGCGCCGACGGCGATATCCCCTTCGCCAACACCATGTACCGGACCAACACCTTCCCCGGGCTGGCTTGGTCGACCGGACCTAAGGTCACGCGCAGCTACGCCATCGTCATGCAGGATCCGGACACACTCTTCCACGGCGCGCCACTAGTGCACTGGACCCTGTTCAACGTCCCGGCCAGCATGACCCGGCTTGAACCCGGCATGACCGCGCCACCCGAGGGCTCGCAGTATGGCCCTAATGGCCGCGGAAGCAGCCAGCCCTACCGGGGGCCACACACGCCCCCGGGACCCAAGCACCACTACCATTTCCAGGTGTTCGCGCTGGACACCGTCCTCCCCAAGGCGCCGGATATCGACTACGCCGGTCTTACCGCAGCCATGAACGGACACGTCCTGGCCAGCGGCGAACTGGTCGGCCTCAGCTACGCCGATCCCGAGGCCAAGCCGGTAGCGCCGAAAAACTGACCGCCCTCGTCCTCAAGCGGGTTATCAAAGCCGCTTGGATCGGCAAGTGCTGTTTCCCCATGGCCCCGCTTGCCGATCCCATCCGTGCGCGCGAAGCTTGTCAGGATAACGGAGGAAGGCGGCCGGTGACTTGTGTCCACTACGGCATGGTGCGGACCGTCCAGCCAAGCGCGGACGGCTGCGAGGAGTGCCTGAAGACAGGCTCTTCCTGGGTGCATCTTCGCCTCTGCCGCATCTGCGGCCATGTCGGCTGTTGCGACGACTCCCCCAATCGCCACGCGACCAAGCATTTCCGCGCCACCAGCCATCCGGTGATCGAGGGCTATGACCCGCCGGAAGGTTGGGGCTGGTGCTTCGTCGACGAGGAGGTGCTGGACCTCACCGACCGGATGACCCCACATCCGCGCCCGATTCCGCGCTTTGTCGAATTCGATTGAGAACCCTCGTGGCCAACCCAACCCGCATCCTGCTCCAGACAACCATTCCGACCACGGAAGATGATTGGCATATCGGGCGGTTCTCGTTGCTGCGGGAACACCTGGCCGGGCTGCGCGGCCCCGACGACGCCCCGCTCTACGAGGTGGTCGCCCGCGACCGCGGCCCCGTCGGCGCTCCCGATCCGGTGCTGTCGACCCTCGACACCTCCAGCTTCGACGAACTTTGGCTCTTCGCCGTGGATACGGGCGACGGCCTCGATCCCGGCGACTGCGCCGCCATCTCGCGCTTTCGCCGCCGCGGCGGCGGCTTGATGGTCACCCGTGACCACATGGACCTGGGCTCTTCGGTCTGCTCGCTCGGCGGTGTGGGCTTGGCCCACTACTTCCACAGCGAGCATCCGGATCCGGACGCCAGCCGCCATGCGGCGGACGACCGGGAGACGCCTGCGATCTCCTGGCCGAACTATCACTCCGGGGCGAACGGCGACTTCCAGCGCATCGAGGTCGTCGGGGACCCGCATCCGGTCCTGACCGACCGGGACTCGCCGGACGGCGTGCTGCGCTTCCTGCCTTCCCACCCTCATGAGGGTGGCGTGGGCGTCCCGCCGGACGACCCATCCGCGCGGGTAATCGCGACCGGAACCAGCAAGGCTACTGGCAGGGCGTTCAACATCGCCGTGGCGTTCGAGCCTTCGGACCATGGCGGTCCCGCGATCGCGCAATCCACCTTCCACCACTTCGCGGACTTCAACTGGAACCCGCGCCTGGGGCATCCGAGCTTCGTAACGGAGACGCCATCCGACGGCCTGGCTCACTCCCCAGAGGCGACCCGCGCGGTGCGCCGCTATGTCGAGAACCTTGCGCTCTGGCTAGCCAGGCGGCCGGTCTGAGCCCGTCGTCCAAATGCGAGCACCTCGGCGTACCACCCGTCCGTGAACCCTGCCCCCGCAAGCCATCGAGAAAAACGATCGCCACCTCAAAGACAATCGATTGGATTTACTTTAGCCACCTGATCAGTATGCCGCGCAGCTTCCGCTCCATGCCGGGCACGGCGGAAAATACCTTTGAAAATAAGAGGTCAGGTGCGTGGCTCTGCCTTCGCTCAAGCAACTGCAGTACCTCGTCTCCCTGCATGAACATCAGCACTTCGGGCGCGCTGCGGCGGCCTGCAACGTCACCCAGTCAACCCTGTCCGCGGGGCTGAAGGAACTGGAGACGGTGCTCAGGACCCGGCTGGTGGAGCGGACCCGCAGGGTCACGGTCTTCACGCCGGTCGGGGTGCGGGTCGTGCGGCGAGCCCAGGATCTGCTGCTGAAAGCGACCGAGCTGTCGCTGCTGCCTCATATCAGCGCTGCTCCCCTGATGGGCATGCTGCGCCTCAGCATCATCCCGACCATCGCCCCGTTCCTGTTGCCCCGCATCCTGCCGGGCATCCGGCGCACATATCCAAGCCTTGAGTTCATCATCCACGAAGAAATGAGCCACGAGGGCTGCGCCGCCCTGGCCAGCGGCGCCCGCGACTGCATGCTGCTCGCCCTGCCCTACAACTGCGGCGACTTCGAATATGCGGCCCTGTTCGACGATCCCATCGTAGTGGCGATGCGGGCCGATGAGCCGTTGGCGGCCCGGGCGACGGTCGCTCCAAGCGCGCTTCCTGACGACCGGCTGCTCCTCCTGCATGAGGGACATTGCCTGCGCGATCATGCGTTGAAGGCATGCGAACGGTCTGATGTCCGATCCCGCTCCGTTCCCGGGGCCTCGATCCACACCCTGGTCCAACTGGTAAGCGCCGGCATGGGCGTCGCCCTGCTTCCGCAAATGGCGGTGGAGGCAGGCGCCACTGCCGGAACCGGCGTGGTGGTGCGCGATCTAGACGGCGACGACGCCCTGCGCACCATCGCCCTGGCCTGGCGGCGCAACAGTCCCCGTAGCGAGGACTTCGCCCTGCTGGCCGAGAAGATCGGCGAACTCCGCCTGGGCGAAACGGTCACGTCGCCTCCGGCGATCCTGGACCGTTGCGGCATAGCGGCCGCCTGAAACCCTTCCGCGCCCCCCATTGATCGGCCTTTTCGATCAGCAGCCCGAAATCATTGCGTTTCTTAGGTCGCAAGCGCGGCCGTAAGTCCCCGGGCCGAACCATCGCGCCACCGTCGCGACCGAGGAGGCTCACCGAATGACCTATAAACTGCCGCTGGCGGCTTTCGCCGCCCTGGCGATTAGCGCCTCGAGTGCAATCGCCCAACCTCAGGCTCCCGTCCTCACCCGGGACACCGGCGCCCCGGTCGGCGACAATCAGAATTCGAAGACCGCCGGTCCTGACGGTCCGGTATTGTTGGAAGACAGCCATCTGATCGAGAAACTGGCCCGCTTTGACCGCGAGCGCATCCCCGAACGGGTCGTGCACGCGCGCGGAACCGGCGCCCAGGGCGTGTTCGTCTCCAGCGGCGACTTCTCACAATACAGCAAGGACACTGTGTTCGCCGCCCCCGGCAAGGAGACGCCGGTGTTCGTGCGCTTCTCCACCGTGATGCCGTTCCGCGGTTCGCCGGAAGCGGCCCGCGACCCGCGCGGCTTCGCGGTGAAGTTCTATAGCGACCAGGGCAACTGGGACGTCGTCGGCATCAACCACCCGGTGTTCTTCATCCGCGACGCGATCAAGTTTCCCGACTTCGTGCACGCCAACAAGCCGTCGCCGGTGACCAACATCCAGGACCCCAATCGCGCGTTCGACTTCTTCGCCAAGGTTCCCGAATCGACCTTCGTCCTGACCCGGCTGTACACCGACACCTACGGCATGCCGGCCAGCTACCGCACCATGGACGGTTTCGGCGTGCACGCTTTCCGCCTGGTCAACGCCAAGGGCGAGCAGGTGTTCGCTAAATTCCACTGGAAAAGCCTGCAAGGTGAGAAGGGCATGACCCTTGAGCAGACCCGCGCCGCCGACGTCAACTATGCGACGGCGGATCTCTACGACAACATCAAGGCCGGCGCCTTCCCCAAGTGGGATCTGTACGTACAGCTGCTGCCGGTCGATCAGGTCAATAAGCTCAGCTATGACGCCTTCGACGACACTAAGATCTGGGAAAACGTGCCCGAGGTGAAAGTCGGCACCATGACCCTGAACAAGGTCCCGGACAATTTCTTCGAATACACTGAGGAGTCCGCCTTCTGCCCTTGCAACCTGATCCCGGGCGTGGAGCCGTCGCCGGACAAGATGCTGCAAGGGCGGCTGTTCTCATACGCCGACACCCAGCGCTACCGCATCGGGACCAACTACAACGATCTTCCTGTGAACAGGCCGCTGATCAAGGTGTCCAACAACAGCCAGGACGGCGCGATGAATGGCGGCGGCCGCACCGGTGACGTGAACTACGAACCGGCGGTGAGCGGACAGACCCCGGTCGAGGCGCCGGACTTCCGTTACAGCCAGTATCCAGTCTCGGGCCTGACCGAAACCAGGGTGATCGCCAAGCAGGACAACTTCCGCCAGGCGGGCGAGTTCTATCGGGCGCTGAGCCCGGTGGAGAAGGATCACCTGATCAAGAACCTGGCGTCCGATCTCGGCCGGGTGAAGAGCGTCCAGGTTCGCCAGATGATGGTCAGCCACTTCTATCAGGCTGACCGGGACTACGGGACGCGGCTGGCCAAGGCTGTCGATGTGGACGTGAACGCGGTCGCGCAACTTAGCGCCAACTGATCGAACTTCGAACACGGGGGGCGTGGGCTGTCGCCTGCTCCCCCGACGTTCCAGCGGAAAGCCAAAGCCATGACGAAATCCTCGAAGCTGCTCGGCGCCCTGCGCGCCGCGGCGCTCGCCGGCGTCCTGATCTCGCCCGGCCTGGTCCGGGCGGCTGACGCCGTTCCAGCCCACTACCAGGAGCTCTATTTCGACGCCGCCCGCGAGGGCCGGGTCGACCTGCTCCAGGGCATGGTCAAGGACAGCATGCCGATCGACGCGCACAACGGCCAGGGCTACACGGCCCTGATCCTGGCGGCCTATGACGGTCAGCTCGAGGCCGTGAATTTCCTGATCGGCAAGGGCGCCGACCCCTGCGCGGTGGACCCCAAGGGAAACAGCGCGCTGATGGGCGTCGCCTTCAAAGGGGAGATCGCTGTCGCCCAGGCGCTGGTCCCGCGCTGCGACGTCAATGCGACCAACCACGTCGGCCAGACCGCCGTCATGATGGCCTCCCTGTTCGGCCACAAGGACATGGTGCGCCTGCTCTCGGAACACGGCGCGAAGCTCGGGCTGAAGGACGCCTCGGGAAACACCGCCCAGGGTCTCGCCCATCAGCAGGGAAACGCTGAGATGGAAGCCCTGCTCGCCGAACTCCAGCGATAGCCTGCCAAGCGGCAGGCGGCGTCGCGTCGAGCCCAATCGTGCTAAGCTCCCGGGAAAAGTCCTGGGAGGGATGAATGAGAGGGCTGACTGCGTTTCTATTGATCCTGCTCTTGGGGGAACCTTGCGCCGCCGAGGTCAGGACCCAGAATTCTCAGGGATTCGCCGTGGTCGACAAGGCTGTGATCAACACCACGCCCGCCAAAGCCTACGCCGCCCTGGGCCAGATCGGCCGGTGGTGGAATTCCGAACACAGCCTGTCGGGCGACGCCGCCAACCTCAGCCTGGAGACCCGCCTCGGCGGCTGCCTCTGCGAGAAGCTGAAGGATGGAGGAGCGGTCGGCTGGATGCTGGTGATCCTGGACCAGCCAGGCCAGACGCTACGGCTGCGCGGCGCGCTAGGGCCTCTGCAGGCCGAGGGCGCGGACGGGGTCATGACCTGGTCGTTCAAGCCAGTGGACGGCGGAACGGAAGTCACCCTCTCCTATCTTGCCAGCGGCTTCGCCCGCGCCAATGGCGAGACCTTCGCCGGACCGGTGGACATGGTGCTGGGCGAGCAGCTCAAGCGTTACAAGACCTACCTGGAGACCGGCTCACCGAAGTAAACCCGCCGGAGCCCGCCGCGCCCTGAAGCGTTGGAATACCGCGGATGGCGAGGAAGAGATCAGGATGACCGTGCCTCAGGCGCTGGCGTTCTCGATCGTCGGCGGGGCGGTGGCGATGTTCGCCTGGGGGCGCTTCCGCTATGACGTGGTGGCGCTCGGGGCCCTGCTCGCGGGGCTGGCGGTCGGGATCGTGCCCGCCCGGCAAGCCTTCTCGGGCTTCACCAGCGACGTTGTGGTCATTATCGCCTGCGCTTTGGTGGTCAGCGCCGCGGTGGCCCGATCCGGGATCATCGAGCGTTTCCTGGCGCCGCTGCTATCGCGCCTGAAATCCGCCCCGCTGCAGGTCCCGGCCCTGGCCGGCGCAACCGCGCTGCTATCCATTCCGACCAAGAACGTCGGGGCGCTGGCGATCCTGATGCCCGTGGCCCTGAAGCTCGCGCGCGGGACGGGAACTTCGCCCTCTTCGCTGCTAATGCCGATGTCATTCATGTCGCTGCTGGGCGGCCTGGTCACCCTGGTCGGCACCTCGACCAACATCATCGTGAGCCAGGTGCGCCAGGAGACGCTCGGCAAGCCGTTCCGGATGTTCGATTTCGCGCCGGTCGGCCTAGTGCTGACGGCGCTGGGCCTTGTGGTGGTCAGCTTCGGCTGGCGGCTGCTCCCGCGTGACCGCCAGGGGCAGAGCGGCATCGGCGACGCGGCCATCGACGCGCCCTACGCGACTGAGGCGACCGTCCCGGAAAACTGGCCCGAGAACCTGCGCACGGTCGCCGATCTCAAATTATCCGAACACGACGTAAAACTGTCCGCACTGGCGCACATGGGCGAAAAGTCCCGTCGCCCCCTGCCCGATTCCGTTCTTTCTCCCGGCGACACTCTCGTCCTCGAAGGATCGCAGGAAAGCCTGGAAGCCCTGTTCAATCGGCTGCCCCTGGCCCAGGCCCGGGCGGGCAAGCCCGTTCCGAAAGATCAGCCCAGCGAGGAGATGCGTTCGATCGAGGCCGTGGTCCAGGCGGACTCGGTCCTGGTCGGCCGATCCGCGCGACGACTGCACCTGCAACAGCAGTATGGGGTGAACCTGCTCGCGGTGGGCCGCAGCGGAACCCGCATCACTCAGCGGCTCCGCGACATCTCCCTGCGGCCCGGGGATATGCTGATCCTGCAGGCGGGCGAACGGGCCCTTCCGAGTGCACTGCAGACTCTGGGGGTGCTGCCGCTGGTCGAGCGGGACGTGCACCTCGGAGGCGCCCGCCGCAGCTATTCCCCGACCATCGTCCTCGCCGTCGCGATGATCCTCGTAGCGCTCAATCTCGTACCGGTGGCGGTCGCCTTCTTCGGCGCGGCGGTGCTGGTGGTGGCGCTAGGCGGATTGTCGATGCGGGAAGCCTACGCCTCGCTGGAAGGCCAGGTGCTGATCCTGATCGGCGCCCTCACGCCACTAAGCGAGGCGGTGCGGGCGACGGGTGGGACCGATCTGATCGCGGGCGGCCTGGCGCACCTATTGCAGTCAGCCCCCGCGCTGATAACCCTGGGCGCGCTGATGGTCACGGCGATGGCGTGCTCGCCCTTCCTGCACAACGCCCCGACGGTGCTGGTGCTGGGGCCGATCGGCGTGGCGCTGGCCAGTCGCCTGCACCTCAATCCCGATCCCTTCCTTATGGCGGTGGCGACCGGCGCGGGCTCCGACTTCCTGACCCCGATCGGGCACCAGTCGAACACCCTGGTCATGGGACCGGGCGGCTATCGCTTCGGCGACTACTGGCGGCTCGGTCTACCGCTTTCTCTCCTGGTGATCGTCGTAGGAACGCCGTTGATCGCCTGGGTCTGGCCCCTCGCCCACCGTTGAGCCGGCCGTTACCGCAGCGCGCCCACGTCAGGCCGGATCTCGCTCACCTCGATCCGCTCGTACAGTCCCGCCTCCTCGTAGGGGCTCGACGACAGGAATGCTCTCGCCGTGGCGAAATCGGCGGCCTCCACGATCAGCAGGACGCCGGCGCGGTTTCCTCCGCCGTCGTAAAGCGGCCCGCCGAAGTGGACGCGGGCGACCCTCTGCATCAGGTGCTCGTTGAACCGCTCGTGGATCGCGTCCCTTTCCGCGGCGGCGTCAGGCCGGAAATGGCCCTCGACAACGAACAGCATCGACGCCTCCAGGGAACCTCGCCCGCTCAGAACGCCAGAGGACCGTTCTTGATCCCGCCCCCCGGCTCCCCTTCAGGGTGCGGTGGTCGTCAGCCCCCTGTGCGCCAGCATCGGAGCGATGTCCGGATCCTTGCCATAGAAGGCGCGGAACATCTCGCCATAGCCGAGCGTGTGGCCGCGCGAGAGGATCATGTCGCGGAAGCGCTGGCCATTGGCGCGGGTCATGCCGCCGTGCTCGGTGAACCAGTGATAGACGTCGTCGTCCAGCATCTCGGTCCAAAGATAGGCGTAGTAGCCGGCCGCATACCCGCCGCTCCAGATGTGCTGGAAGTAGCTGGACCGATAGCGGGTCGGCACGTTGGGGAAATCGGTGTGGGTCTTCTGCAGCGCCGCAGTCTCGAACGCGTCCACGTCCTGGGCGGCCGCCGAGGCCGGCAGGCTGTGCCACTGGATGTCCAGTTCCGACGCCGCCAGCAGTTCGCCCAGATGGTAGCCCTGGTTGAACCCCGCCGCCTTCTTGATCTTGTCCACCAGGGCCTGGGGCATGGGCTGGCCCGTCTGGTAATGCACGGCGTAGTGCTGCAACACCTGGGGATATAGCGCCCAGTTCTCGTTGAACTGGGAGGGGAACTCCACGAAATCACGGGCGACATGGGTGCCGGACAGGGTCGGATAGGTCTCGTCGGCGAAGAAGCCATGCAGGGCGTGGCCGAACTCGTGGAACATCGTGGTGACGTCCTCGAAGGTCAGCAGGGCGGGCTGGCCCGGCGCGGGTTTGGTGAAGTTGGCGACGTTGTAGATGACCGGCTTCTGGCCCAGCAACTTGGACTGACCGACGAAGTTGCTCATCCAGGCGCCGCCCGACTTGTTGTCGCGCTTGAAGTAATCGAAGTACATCAGCCCGAGCGTAGAGCCATCCTTGTCGAACACCTGGAATACCCGCACGTCCGGCTGGTAGACCGGAATGTCCTTCCGCTCCTTGAAGGTCAGGCCATAGAGCTGGTTGGCGGCGTAGAACACGCCATTCCTGAGCACGTTGTCGAGCTCGAAGTACGGCTTGATCTGGTTCTCATCGAGGTCGTACTGGGCCTTGCGCAGCTGCTCGGCATACAGCTCCCAGTCCCACGGCTTCAGTTCGAACGACTTGCCGTCCTTGGCGACCATGGCTTGGATATCGGCTGCATCGGCGTGGATCCGCGCGGCGGTGGCCGGAACGAGCTGCCCCATGAACTGGTCGACGGCCTCGGGCGTCTTGGCCATCTGATCTTGCAGCGTATAGGCGGCGTAGCTCGGAAAGCCGAGCAGCCGGGCCTTCTCGGCCCGCAGCCTGGCGATATCGGCGATGGTGGAGCGGGTGTCGTTGGCGTCGCCCTTCTCGGTGCGGGTCCAGGACTGGTCGAACAGCGCCTGGCGCACGTCGCGGTCCTCCAGGGCCTGCAGGGCCGGCTGCTGGGTGGTGTTCTGCAGCGGGATCACCCACTGGCCCTTCAGCCCACGCCCATCGGCCGCCTGGGCCGCGGCGGCGATCTGGCCTTCGCCAAGACCGGCCAGCTTGGCCTTCTGGTCCACCACCAAGGCGCCGGCCTTGGTGCCCGCCAGCAGCTTATGGCCGAACTCGGTCTGGAGCGTGGAGAGCTGCTTGTTCAACTCACGCAGCCGGCTCTTGTCCGCATCGGACAGCTGAGCACCCGAGCGCACGAACTCCTGATAGTAGACCTCGATGAGCTGCTTGCCCTCGGGGTCGAGCTTCAGTCGGGCGCGCCGGTCGTAGATGGCCTGGACCCGGGCGAAGAGCTTGGAGTCGAGGTAGATGGCGTCGTGGTGAGCGGCGAGCTTCGGCGCTTCCACCCCCTGGACCTTTTGCAGGGTGGGGTCCGTGTTGGCCTGGGTCAGGGCCGAAAACACGCTGCGCACGCGGCTCAGCATCTGACCCGACTTTTCCATCGCGACGATGGTGTTGTCGAAGGTCGGCAGCGCCGGGTTGTCGGCGATCTTGCGGACCTCGGCCAACTGACGGGCCATGCCTTCCTCCAGCGCCGGCTGGAAGTCTTCGTCCTTGATCTGATCGAACCGCGGCGCTTCCATCAGCAGGGCGCTGGGTGCGCGGAAGGGATTTTCCGTCGCCCTGGCGCGGGAGCCGAGCGCGGCGCACACGGCCAAGGTCGAGATGGCGGCGGCAAGCCGCAAGGCGCGAACCGAATGCATCCTGGCGTTCCCCTGATCGCGGCCACCGGGACATGGCCGGCGACGTCAACGTCGCGGCCGCTTAAGCATGGAGCATTCCAATCGACAAGCGGGACGCGCCTTACGAGAGGACGACGGCTACGGCGCCCAAGGATGCGGCGGCTCCGGCCCGCGTCGCCTGCGGGAACCGGATCGGCTATATCCGGGACGTCAACGGGATTTCAGGGAGAGCTCGGGTGCTTCACGTGGTTGCGATCCTCAAGACCAAGCCCGGAATGCGGGAAGCGGTCCTGAAAGAATTCCAGGCCACCCTGCCAGCGGTGCGCGCCGAAGCCGGATGCATCGAGTACGGTCCTGCGGTGGACCATGACGGAACCTTCGCCCCCCTTGGACCCGACACCTTCGTGGTGATCGAGAAATGGGCGAGCGCCGAGACGCTGAAGGCCCATGGCGGCGCTTCCCACATGAAGGCCTACGGCGAACGCGTTAAGGACATGATGGAAAGCCGCTCCATCCACATCCTGCAGCCCGTGTGACCTTATTCGTGGATCTGCGCCGGGTGGAGAGCGACGTCCGGTAGACGCCTGTCCAATTCTCCATCGGCTGCACGCCTGTCGCACTCGCCATATAGTGGAAGAACGGGCTAACTGGGGTTATCGACGGGGGACTGGCCATGCATTCCGGTACGCAGCTTCCATCCTACCTGGTCACCGCGCTCATCGTCGTGGCGGTGCTCGCACTGCGCCTGCGCCGGATGAAGGGGTCTCGACGCCTGCGCCTGGAGCTGATGTGGGTGCTGCCCGCGATCATGCTGGCGGCGACCGCGGCCCTGCTGATCCAGCTTCCTCCCAAGGGGCTTGAATGGGCTTGGCTCATTGCGGCCTTCGCCGTGGGAAGCGGCCTTGGCTGGGTGCGGGGAAGCCTGATCCCGATCACGATCGATCCGACCACCCACCTGCTGAACACGCGCACCTCGCCAGCCGCCCTCGCCTTCCTGCTTGTCCTGTTCCTGATCCGGTTCGGCGCCCGCGCGGTGCTGATGGACCGGAGCCTGCACATCGCCACCGCATTGCTGACCGACGGTTTCGTCGTGCTGGCCGCCGGCCTCTACACGGCCTCCCGGCTGGAGATGTGGATCCGCGCCCGCCGACTGCTGGAGGGGGCGCGCAACGCCGGAATGGGCCAGATCAGCGCCGCATCCTGATAGAGGCGCTGTGATCGGCGCCTCACCTGGATATGTCGGCCTCGAACAGGGTGCGCAGTTCCGCCGCCGCCTGCGCCGCCGTCTGAACGAGCTGCTTCTCGTCGTCGTAGAAGGCGTGCTGGTCGATCAACATCTGCTCATCGTGCTCGCGGAAGGTCGCCACGGTCTGGCGCGCATCCGCTTCGCTGAAGTCGAGCCCGCGCAGCACAAGCTCGGTCAGACGCAGGCTGGAAAAGAAGGTCTCGCGGACCAGCTCGTCCACGCCCGCGTCCATCAGCAGGTGGGCGTGCCGTCGGTTGCGCGCCCGGGCGTAGACCTTGGCCTGGGGAAAGTGGGTGCGAGCGAGCTGGGCGACGGTCAGCACCTGCGCCGGGTCGGGCAGGGCCAGCACGATCACCTTGGCGGTCTCGGCCCCGACCGCACGCAGCAGATCAAGCCGGGTGGCGTCGCCGTAGTAGGCGATGTAACCGAAGCGGCGCACCGCATCGAGGTTGTCCGCCTCGGAATCCAGCGCGTTGAAGGCGATCCCGCGGGCCAGCAGGATGCGGCCGATGATCTGCCCGAAGCGCCCGAAACCGCAGATCACCACCGGAGCGGGGACCGCCGTGTGCGCATCCACCGGCTGTTTCGGCGCGGTCTTCATCAGCCGGGGAATCAGGAACTTCTCCGACAGCGAGAACAACACCGGACTGATCACCATCGACATGGCGATCACCAACGTGGCCCGGTTCGCTGCATGCCGGCCCAGTGCGCCGACCGCCACCGCGGCGCCGAACAGGACGAAAGCGAACTCGCTGCCTTGTGGAATCGCCAGGGCGAACCGCACGGCCGTCGTGGGGATCTGCCCGCGCAATCGCCCCAGCCCGAACGACAGCGCCACCTTCACCAACAGGAGCACGAGCACGCCGATCAGGATGTTGACCGGCTCGCGCACGGCCAAGCCGATGTCGGCAGACATGCCGACCGACATGAAGAAGAAGCCCAACAGGAGCCCTTCGAATGGCTCCACATCGGCCTGGAGCTCATGGCGGTATTCGCTCTCAGCCAGCACCACGCCGGCGGCGAAGGCGCCCAGCGATAGCGGCAAGCCGGCCGCGCCGGACAGGGCCGCGGCGCCCACGACCACGAGCAGGGCGGTGGCGGTGAACAGCTCGCGCGTCCGCGCGCCACCGATCGCGGCGAAAGCCGGCCGGAGCAGGAACCGTCCTCCTATCAGGATCACAGCGACCGCGAGGATCGCCTTCAAAACCGCCAGCGCTATGGGCCCGTGGGTATGCTGGCCCGCCAGGATCGGGACCAGCGCGACCATGGGCACCGAGGCCAGGTCCTGAAACAGCAGCACCGCGAAACTGTCGCGTCCCGAAGCGAGTGTCAGCAGGTTCCGCTCGGCCAGCATCGGCAGGACGATGGCGGTGGAGGACAGCGCCATCCCCAGCCCCAGGATCACCGCACCGTTCCACGGCGCGCCGGCGGCGAAGGCGAACAGGCCGAGCACCCCGCCCGTCAGCGCCACCTGCGCGCCGCCAAGCCCGAACACCGAACGCCGCATGGCCCATATCCGTGGAAGCCGCAGCTCGAGCCCGATGATGAACAGCAGCATCAGGACGCCGAATTCGCTGATCTCGGAGATGCTGCCCACGTCAGTGACCAGTCTCAGTCCAGAGGGCCCGATCAGTGCGCCGGCCAATAGATAGCCAAGAATACTGCCGAGGCCGAGCCGTCGCGAAAGCGAGACGAACAACACCGCGGCAGCCAGCAGGGCGAGCAGGATGAGAACCATCCACGGAATGCTCTCACATCCAGTCGATCCCGGCCATGCCTCGGTGGCCGGCAAAGCGGGCGTCGCGGAAATGCCGGTCCCATTGCTGGAGAGCGGAGCAAATCGGCTCTTGGAGCCTTGGAGTAGCGGCAATCTGACGTAGCCGGGGGTCGCCTATATTGCGCCTCAACCTTTGAAGCCGCCGTTTTCGAGATAGGCCCGCTCCTCCGCGGAGGTGATACGGCCAAGCACCGCATTCCGGTGCGGGAAACGTCCGAAACGATTGATCAGCTCGAGGTTCATCTCCGCATGGCGCAGGCTGGCCGTGTCGCCGGTCGCTTCGGCATGGCTTCGAAACAGCTCCATCGATCTCGCCTGGGATCCGGCGTCCTCGTGATGGCGGAAGGGTAGATAGAAGAACGGGCGAAGCGGGCCTTCGACCTCGCGATCGAACGCGCGCGCCAAGGCCCGGCCCGCTACGCCGCGGGCGATGACGTCGCTGGCGAAGGCGCGCGCCGAGCCGCGGTAAAGATTGCGCGGGAACTGGTCGGTGAGCAGCACGAGCGCCAACGCACCTTCTGCGGTCTCCTCCCACGCGCCATAGGCTCCCTGGGCGGCGGACAGGTGAGCCCCCTCGAAGCGGTCCCGGATCACCTGGTCGAATGGGGGGCTCTTCCTGAACCAGAGCTTCGAGCCGGCTTCCCGCCAGAAGGCGACGATCTCCGCCGCCGAGACATCATCCGATCCCATGTTCCGACTCCGACCCAGGCGCGGCATCTGGGCGCTCCGCCGCTGAAACGGAACGCGAACATGCTATATGCCCGAGGATGGACGCCCTTGCGCCGCTGATGTCGGAGCCGCAGGCCACCGACCTGCCGCCGCGCTTCCGCGATTGGTTCGCCGGCCGCGGATGGTCGCCCCGATCGCACCAGCTCGCCATGATCGCGAAGGCGCGCGCCGGTCGCGACGCCTTGCTGATCGCGCCGACCGGCGGCGGCAAGACGCTAGCCGGCTTCCTGCCGAGCCTGATCGAGCTCGCCAACCGGCCGCCGTCTGCCGAACCCCGTGGAGTGCACACCCTTTATATCTCTCCGCTGAAGGCGCTCGCGGTCGACGTCCACCGCAACCTCGAACAGCCTATCGCCGAGATGGGACTGCCCATCACCGTGGAGGCGCGCACCGGCGACACCAGCCTCGCCAAACGTGAGCGTCAAAAGCTGCATCCGCCCGATATCCTGATCACCACCCCTGAGCAGCTGGCCCTGTTCTGCGCCTGGCCCGGCAGCCGCGCTTATTTCAAGGATCTCGGCGTGGTGATCCTGGACGAAATCCACGCCATGCACGGCTCCAAGCGGGGCGACCTGCTGAACCTGGCGCTGGCCCGCCTGCAGCGGTTCGCGCCGGACATGCGCCGGGTCGGGCTATCGGCCACCGTCAACGATCCCGATATGCTTCGCCGATGGCTGGCGGCTCAGGACGGAAGCGATCCGCAGCCGGCCCCGGACGAAGCGCAGCCTGCGCGAATGGCGGATCTGGTGCTCGGCGCCCCAGGCGCACCGCCAGTGGTGGACCTGCTGATCACCCGCCAGACCGCGCCCTGGAGCGGCTGGACCGCCAAGCACGCCATTCCCGAGGTCTACCAGGCGATCAAGGACGCAAAAACCGCGCTGGTGTTCGTCAACACCCGCTTCCAGGCAGAACTCAGCTTCCAGATGCTGTGGGAGGTCAACGAGGACAACCTGCCCATCGCCCTGCACCACGGATCGCTGGCGGTGGAACAGCGGCGCAAGGTCGAGGCGGCGATGGCGCGAGGAGACCTGCGGGCGGTGGTCTGCACCTCGACCCTGGACCTCGGGATCGACTGGGGCGCCGTGGACCTCGTGATCCAGCTGGCCGCCCCCAAGGGCAGCGCGCGCCTGATCCAGCGCATCGGGCGGGCCAATCACCGCCTGGACGAACCCTCGCGCGCCCTGCTGGTGCCCGCTCACCGGTTCGAGATGCTGGAGTGCCAGGCCGCGCGGGAAGCGGTGGCGGCCAACGACCTGGACGGAGACCCCGAGCGGATCGGCGCACGCGATATACTGGCCCAGCACATCATGGGCCTGGCCTGCGCCGAACCGTTCGACCTGGTGGACCTGTTCGAGGAGCTGCGCAGTTCGGCCCCTTACGCCTGCCTGAGCTGGGAGGCGTTCGAACAGGTGGTCGATTTCGTGGCCACGGGGGGCTACGCGCTTCGAAGCTACGATCGCTTCCGCCGGATCGTGAAGCGGCCGGACGGCCTTTACCAGGTCCGCGACGCCCAAACCGCCCAGCGCCACCGCATGAACGTCGGCGCCATCATCGACACACCGATGCTCAATATCCGTATCGCTTCCACCCGCGCCCGCAAGAAGGTCGGCGGTCGCAAAGTGGGTGAGATGGAGGAGAGCTACCTGGAGCAGCTCGCGCCGGGAGACACCTTCCTGTTCGCCGGCCAGGTCTGGCGCTTTGAGGGGATCACCGGCCTAGACGCCCTGGTCACCCCCGCCCCGCCCGGCGCCGAGCCACGGGTGCCGAGTTGGGGCGGCTCGAAATTCGCCCTGTCCACCTATCTGGCGGCTCGCGTACGCCGCATGATCGCCGAGCGGGAGCACTGGCCGGTGCTGCCTAGGGATGTGCAGGAATGGATGCAGGTCCAGGCGATCCGCTCATATATTCCGTCTGCGGACGAAATGCTGCTGGAGACCTTCCAGCGCGGGAAACGCTGCTATCTGGTCTGCTATCCTTTCGACGGCAGGATCAGCCATGGCACCCTGGCCCAGCTCCTAACCCGCCGGCTGGAGCGGCTGGGCAAGGGGCCGCTGGGCTTCGTCGCCAACGACTACGCCCTGGCGATCTGGGCCATGCGCCCGATGGACGATCTGAATCTCGACCTGCTGTTCCAGGAAGACATGCTGGGCGACGATCTCGAAGCGTGGCTGGACGAAAGCTTCATGATGAAGCGCACCTTCCGTAACTGCGCCATGCTGGGCGGCCTGATCGAGCGGCGCATGCCGGGCCGCGAGAAGACCTCGCGCCAGGTCACCTTCTCCACCGACCTGATCTACGACGTGCTGCGGCGCCATCAGCCGGACCACCTGCTGCTCAAGTGCGCGCGGGCGGATGCGGCGGCGGGACTGCTCGACGTCGCGCGGGTGGGCCGATTGCTGGCGCGCATCCGGGGCCGCATCGTCGCCCGGGCGCTCCCTCGCGTCTCGCCCTTCGCCGTGCCGGTGCTGCTGGAGATCGGGCGCGAGCGGGTGTCGGGCGCCGCCGATGCATTGCTGGAGGAGAGCGCCGAGGAGCTGATAGCGGAAGCGATGTCGCTGGATATGGCAGGCGCCGCTTGACCCGACAACGCAACGGCGGGACTTCCCACACATGACCGCGCTTCGCGCCTTGCGCCTCGACCGCATGACCGAGCCCTGTGGCTCCTTATGGATCGAACTGAACGGGATCGAGGCCGCGCTACGCTGCTCCGGAGCCTTGTGGCTCCCCGATGAGGGCGCGCTGATCGCAGCAGACCTGCATTTGGAGAAGGGCTCGGCCTACGCCATGCGCGGCCAGTTGCTGCCGCCTTACGATACCGCCGACACCTTGGGACGGCTGGAAGCCGAGGTAGCGGCGCTGACGCCTCGAACCCTCATCCTGTTGGGCGACAGTTTCCACGACGTCCACGCCATCGGCCGCCTGGCGCCCGAAGATGCCCGCCGCATCGCCGCCCTCGCCCAGGGACGCGCGCTGGTCTGGGCCGAAGGCAACCACGACGCCACGCTGCTGGGTGAAACCGCCACGACCCTGCCGGGCGAGATCGCGGACGAGGTGCGCATCGCCGGCCTGATCCTGCGCCATGAGCCGACGCCCGGACCGGCGCCGGGCGAAGTCGCCGGTCACCTGCATCCCTGCGCCAAGATCGTGAGGGCCGGCGCCAGCGTACGGCGGCGCGCATTCCTGACCGATGGCTCGCGTCTGATCCTGCCGGCTTTCGGCGCCTATGCTGGCGGCCTCAACGTGCGCGATCCGGCTTTCGCCTCCCTGTTCGCGCGTCCGCCCCTGGCCGCGGCGCTCGGCCAGCAGCGCGTCTACCCCCTGCTATGGGAATCGCTCAGCGGCGGGGCCTGATCCTGGTCCCGGAAGCGAACGACGAAGGATCAGCCCTTCTTGGCGTTGAGGTCCAGCAGGGCATCGAGATCACGGTCGTTTCCGTGGTTCTCGCCCGAGTTGAAAGCACCTTCTTTCAGGTACTTGAAGGTCGCGACCACCATGCGATCCGCACCATCGCCACGCGCGATATAACCCACCGCATGGTAGCCCTCCGGCGACGGCGGGCTGCCAGCGAGGATGTAGACGACCTCCCGCCCATGTCCGCCAGCGTCAGCCGCACCCGTTTCGTTCTTGCTCGGGGTGTCCTTGGAATCGACCGTGATGCCGAACACCTTCACGTGCGAGCGCCGCCCATCGTCACTGACATGGATGAACGGCATGTCGACCTTGCTGACATCGCGCCCGTCAGGCCCCTTTTCCGACACGACCGCCACCGTGGCCCCGCTGGCTTGATGGGGAAGCATGGCGTCAGTGCGCGCCTTCCAAGGCTGCAGGGCCGTCTCTGCATCCCCATTCGGCGTATCCACCAGCGCGAGCTCCACCACGCCCCGGTCGGAACGATAGGCGCAGCTGCGGCCGTCGGCGGCCACGGCGGTGCGCTTCAAGGCGCCTTGCGCGTCCGGGCAGTCCAGCCGGGTCGCCACCGTGACAGGCTCGTTGAGCGTCTCCGCGCTGGAGATATGGGCGCCGCCACCAATCATTTCGGACTTGGCCTGGGACAAGCTCTTGGGATGGCAGGCCGCCACGCCCGCCAGCAGAAGCAGGGCTCCGCCCCATGCCAGCTGTCCGGAAATGGTCTGGATCTTCATGCGAACCTTCCTTGTCGGACCGAGACTCATCCAGAGGGCTAGATGAGACCAGTGAATTCTCGGTAAGCCGCAGCCGGACGGTCCGGTCGAAGAGACGCGTCGCTCCTCAACGGGGAACGGGGAGCGGTCTTACCGCTTTCCCCTCCAGGCCCCGCAGGGGCGGGACGCGCGGGGACCTGCGGCGATGAAATGGTGGCGACGCGCGCAGAGGAGCGAGGCGAAAACCTCGTCCTCATCCAGCGGAAGCGGGCGCCCTTTACAGACTTACTCCGACGGACGTGTGCAGGCGGCCGGCTGGTTCCTTCTGGCCCTGGCGATCCTGGCATGGTCCCGGCGATCGTTACCCGCCTGGAGCGCCTTGCGCCGCCTCGCCCGCCTACCGGCCTTGGAGGCGGCGGCGATGGACTTCGCCCAACCAGGCCGGGGACGCGCGGCGAACAGCCCCGAACAGATTCCCCTGCGCGGCTGGAGGGACATCCTTTGGCGCACCTGGCGCGAATTCAACCACGACCACATACCCCAGGTCGCCGGTGGGGTCGCTTTTTTCGGCCTGCTTGCGGTGTTCCCCGCCATCGGGGTCTTCGTGTCGCTCTATGGCCTGTTCTCGAACGTGGACATCGCCCGGGCCCAGCTCGAACTGCTGGCGGGGGTGCTGCCCGAGGCCGCGCTGCAGCTGGTGGGCGATCAGATGATGCGCCTGGCGGCCGCCCGTCACACCGGGCTCGGGATCGCCTTTGTCACCAGCCTGGCGGTTTCCCTCTGGAGCGCCAACGCCGGGATGAAGGCGCTGATCGTCGGACTGAACATCGCCTTCGAGGAGACCGAGAAGCGCAACCTGATCCGCTTGAACCTGATCTCCCTGGGGTTCACCGCCGGCATGATCATGTTCCTGCTTGCAGCGTTCAGCGCCGTGGTCGCAGGCCCGATCCTGCTGGCGCACATCGGGGGCGAAGCCATGGTGATCGCCGTGCTGCGCTGGCCGCTGCTGCTGGCCATCGCCGTGGCAGGCCTGGCGGTGCTGTACCGGTTCGGCCCCAGCCGCGACCGGGAGAAATGGCGCTGGGTGAGCTGGGGCAGCGCGTTCGCCGCCCTGCTATGGCTGTCGGCTTCGCTGCTGTTCTCCTTCTATGTCGCCCACTTCGGCTCCTACGACCGGACCTATGGTTCGCTCGGAGCGGCCGTCGGCTTTCTCACCTGGATGTGGATATCGACCATCACCATCCTGCTCGGCGCGGAGCTGAACTCCGAGATCGAACATCAGACCGCGGTCGACACCACCACCGGGAGGCCGGAAGTCATGGGGCTCCGCAACGCCCACATGGCCGATACGCTCGGTAAGCCCGCGCCGGAAAAGCTGGACTTTAAATCACCCAACAAGGGCGAAAACCCGCCCGCGCGTCCCTGAAAACGAGGTGCCTCCCGACCCGCTTCACTTACGATTCTCGAGTTCGAAAGCGTGGTTCGATACGTCAGCGAGCTTGCGGAAAGCGCGACGCGCCCGCCGCACAAGGGGACCATCCTGGGCGCGCCGTTCCCCGATCATCAGACCTGCCGCCAGCGCAACGGCGACTGGCGCTTGGTCGCCCAAGGCCAGAGCAGCCGTAGCCGGCGCGGTGGCGATGTCGTTCAGGTCGCCGAGATAGCCCTGCAATCGTTTCAGACGGCGCATGAAAGCCGTCTTGTCCGCGCCGGCCGGAGCCAGGGCGTCGATCAGGTAATGCATCTTCTTGGCCTGGATGCGCAGCTTGTGACGCGCGCGCGGATCGGCCCAGTCCAGCTTGCGGCCATGTTTCAGCAGACGCTTGCGCCGGTGGCGCAGGAGCCTTTCGCCCAAATTGCCGATCGGCTGGTCTCCGACCACCGCGGCCGCCGGCGCCTTGGTCCAGGGTCCGCACTGGATCCATTCGGTCAGATCGATCAGGCCGGCGACGAAAGCGGGGTCGTTCACCCCTCCGCGAACCTGGGCGTGGACGTCGGCCTGCGCCTGCCGCACGGACGCGGCGAAAGCCTCTGCTCCCGCCTCCCCATCGCCCGGCTCGGGCAGCGCGTCCTTGGCGAAGACATCCAGGCTGCGCGCCTCGGCCAGCAGCACGGTCATTCGCTTGAGATCCGCCTTGACGCCTTCCAGGCGCGCGTCGCCGACCAGAGTTTTGAAAGCGGCGAGGATCACCCGCAGGCGGCGCAGGGCGACGCGGGCCTGGTGCACCGCCTCCGGCTGGTCAGCGGCGGCGATCAGCGCGGCGTTAGCGCAGAGCTGGCCGAGGGCGGCGAAGGCGAGCGCCTGGAACGCATCGCATACGCTCATATCCGCCGTCAGGTGTGGGGGATCGAAGTGTGGGGGTTGCCGCCCCGCGTCATGGGAAAGCCGATAGCCCGCCTCCGCCTTGCTGGTCAGCGACAGCAGCACGCCCGGCCGCACGCAGGTGCGGCGCGCCTCGGCAAAGAGATCGGCAAGCTCGCCGGACTTCAGCTCCAGCTCCAGTTCCCGCACGGGCTGGCGCCCCACGCCGGCGTCGATCACGCCCTCGTCCAGCGCCAATTCGATGGTCGCCCCGGCGAAATCCACCAGCCGAATCCGCCGGTCGACGCAAACCTGGAACACCGGCGCAAGGTTCTCCAGACCTTCCAGCTTGGGGGAGCCTGGAGCCTGCCGGAGTCGCGAGGGATTGATGCGACCCTCCTGTGCGGGAACCTCGTCCTCGTAGCGGGAAACCGCTCCCTTGGCCTTTATGGTCTGCACCCAGTTCGTCCCCTCCTGACGTAGGCGCAACGTCACCCCCTGGGCGCACAAGTTCGTCTCGGGCGTATCGAAATAGATCGACGTGAGCCGCTCGGGCTCGACGCCTTCGAACAGCTCAGCCTTCAACCAATCGAACGCCTCGTTGGTCAGGAGGAACTTGAGCTCGATCTCGTGGGATGGGGACGTCATCGGGTCTTCTCGGGCGGTTGCAGCCCGTCAAACAGGAACAGCCCCCATGATACACCGTTCCCGACCTGAACCAGGATCAAGTCCGCGCAGGGCGGAACCTCGAATCCAGGCCGGATGACATGGGTCGCCTCAGACCGCCTCAAGCGCCAAGGCTATGCCCTGGCCACCGCCGATGCACAGGGTGACCATCCCGCGGCGGAAGCCCTCGCGCTGCATGGCGTGGAGCAACCGGGTGGTCAGGATGGCGCCGGTCGCTCCGATCGGATGGCCATGGGCGATGGCGCCGCCTTCGACATTGATCACATCCTCGGGAAGCCCGAGCTCCTTGGCGACGGCGAGCGGCACCACCGCGAAGGCCTCGTTGATCTCGATGCGGTCCAGGTCGCCGATCGTCCAGCCCGCCCGGTCCAGGGCCTGGCGAACGGCCGGTACGGGACCCATCCCGAACAGGCCCGGCTCGACAGCCGCCAGACCGTAGGAGACCAGCCGGGCGCTGGGTCGAACACCGTTGGCCTCTGCGAAGGCGCGGTCGGCGACGATCATGGCCGCCGCCCCGCTGTTCAGCCCCGGCGCATTGCCCGCGGTGATGGTTCCATCCGGCCGGAACGCCGGACGCAGCCTGGCCAGCACCTCGAAGGTGGTGTCCGGCCGGGGCGCCTCGTCCCGTGCGAACATCTCCACGCCCTTGCGGCCTTGAACGGCGACCGCAACAATCTCGGCGTCGAAACGTCCGGCGGCCTGGGCTTCGCCGAAGCGCTTCTGGGAGCGCTCAGCCCACCGGTCCTGCGCCTCCCGTCCGATCTGGGTCTGGGCCGCCAGATCCTCGGTGTGCCATCCGGAATGCTCGCCGGAGAAGGCGTCGACCAGCCCGTCGCGCAGCATGCTGTCGTGGATCTCGGCGGCTCCCATCCGGTATCCGAAGCGGCCGCCGTCCAGCAGGTAGGGCGCGCGGTCCATGTTCTCCATGCCGCCCGCCACCGAGGCCCTGTTCAGGCCAAGCTGGATCTCCTGCGCCGCCGTGACGATCGCCTGTGCGCCGGAGCCGCACACGCGGTTCACCGTCATCGCCGGAGCCGAAACCGGGACGCCGCCGCCGATCGCCGCCTGCCGGGCCGGGTTCATCTTGTTCCCCGCCTGGACGACGTTGCCCATCACCACGCTGTCGACGCGCTCGACATCAAGACCTGATCGCACCAAGGTTTCATGCACGACTGTCGCGCCAAGATCGGTCGCCGGGACGCCCTTGAGCGTTCCGTTGAATCCTCCAATGGCGGTGCGGACCGGGCTGCAAAGAACGATGTCTGCGGCGCTCATCGTGATCTTCCTCAAAGTCGGCTGGCAAGATTTACGGCCGCGCCATGGCGACCATCCGGAGCCGGAAAATGGATACGCCCGGATGAAATGATCACCATCATTTAAATGGCAAGCCCTGGATGCAGGAGGACATCAGAAGACCGCGCCTGCACCAGCCTGAGGGAACAGTTCCAGCCGCCCAACGCGTTACCCTAGTTGAACAAGGTCACGTGATGGCGTCCGCAACCGTCTCCACAGCACCGGACGGCGTCCGCGCCGCTAGGCCCACGCCGCCCCGACCGGGCGGCCCCGGCCTGTTGCGCTGGATCGCCGGGGGGATCGCCCTGCTGCTGGTGGCGCTGGCCATCTTCCTGGCTCTGTTCAACTGGGACTGGTTCAGGCCGCCGCTGGCGCGGATGATGTCGGCCCGGCTGCATCGTCCGGTCCGCATCGACGGCCATCTGAGGGTCCACCTGTTCAGCTGGACGCCTTCAGCCACGCTCGGCGGCCTCAAGATCGGCGAACCGGCCTGGGCTCCCGGCCAGGACTTGGCGGATATCGACAACATCACCGTGAAGGCGGAGCTGACGCCCCTGTTCGTCGGCCGGGTCGTGCTCCCACGTGTCCAGATCGACCGTCCGACCGTGTCCATGTTCCAGGACCAGAATGGTCGGGCCAACTGGGACTTCAGCAACGGGAAAGCCCCGGGCAAGCCCCTGAAGCTGCCGCCGATCCGCAACTTCATCATCAACGACGGGCGAGTGTCGGTGGTCAGCCTGCAGCAACGGCTCCGGTTCACAGGCACGATCTACGCCCATGAGCGCGCCGGCGCTGGCGCCGCCTCCGGCCAGGAGGGCTTCAGCCTGCTTGGCCAGGGCAGTCTCAACGGCGAGACGTTCCAGATGAACGCCACCGGCGGCCCTCTGCTGAACGTGCGCACTGAAACGCCCTATCCGTTCGACGCCCAGGTGCGGGCTGGCGACACCCGCATCACCGCGAAGGGCCAAGTGAGCCATCCCTTCGACCTGGGTCATATCAACGCCCTTCTGTCGATGAGCGGCCACAATCTGGCCGACCTGTACTACCTGACCGGCCTGACCTTGCCGAACACCCCGGCTTACAGCATTTCCGCCCGGATCGACCGGAGCGACATGATCTATCAGGTGACCGGCATCGCTGGCCGCGTGGGGCGGAGCGATCTCGAAGGCCGGCTGAAGGTCGACACCTCCGACCATGGCCGACCGAACCTCAGCGCCGACCTGAGCTCCCGCCTGCTCGACTTCAGGGACGCCGGCGCCCTGTTCGGCGCCACCGGAGCCAACGCTCCCCAGGCGCCGCGCCTGACAGCGACGCCCCAGGCGGCGACCACCGCCCGACGCCTGCTTCCCGACGCGCCCCTGGACGTACAGCGGATTCGCGGCATGGACGCCGACGTAAACTACCGCGCGACGGCGGTGCGCGCCGCGCCCAACCTGCCCCTGCGCAAAGTCTCGCTGGGCGTCCAGCTCGACCACGGCCTGCTCACCCTCGACCCGATCGACCTCGCCTTCCCTCAGGGGCGTCTTAGCGGAACGGCCCGCATCGACGCGCGCACCGCGGTGCAGAAGGAGACCGTCGACCTGCGTGTCAGCGACGTCCGGCTGCAGGATTTCCTCTCCAAGGGGGCCGGTCCGCCGCCGATCGAAGGCGTGCTGGACGCTCGGGCCAGGGTCAACGGCTTCGGCGACTCCGTGCACAAGGCGGCGGCGAGCTCCAACGGCGAGGTGACGCTGGTCATCCCCAGCGGCGTGATGCGCCAGACCTTCGCCGAACTGATGGGGATCGACGCCACCAAAGGCCTGTTCATGCTGCTGTCCAAGGACACGCACCAAACCGACCTGCGTTGCGCCATCGCCGACTTCCGCGTGCACGACGGGGTCATGCAGGCCCAACAGATCGTGTTGGACACCGGGGTGGTGCTGGTGAACGGCTCCGGCGCGATCGACCTCAACGATGAGACCGTGAAACTGGCCTTCCACGGGCAGGCGAAGAAGTTCCGCCTGGTGAAGATCAATGCGCCGATACTGATCGGCGGCCATCTTTCAAGCCCGACCTTCGGTGTTTCACCGGCCGGCGCGCTGGCCCAGGGCGGTGTCGCGACCGCCCTGGCGGCGGTGGTCAATCCCGCGCTGCTGATCCTGCCGTTCGTGAACCTGAACCTCGCTCACGACGCCAATTGCTCAGCCCTGGTGGCCGCGGCCCAGACCCAGGGCGCGCCGATCACTGGGTCGCAGGCGCACGCGGCGGCCGCCTCCAGCCACGGCGCGCATTGACACCAGTCCTTAAAACGCCAGCTCTGGATGGGCGGCGCCGGCATAGGCGGTCTCGGGCATATGCAGGGTAAAGGTCGCGCCCGCGCCGGGCTCGCTCTCCAGCGCTACCCAGCCGCCATGCAGCTCCACCAGCGCCTTGACCAGCGCCAGCCCCAGGCCAGGGCCGCCACGGTCACGGCCAATGAAGCGATCGAAGATGTGCGCTTGGACATGGAACGGAATGCCCCGTCCAGTATCCTTCACCCGCACCTTCACCTCGCCCAGGGCCCGCTTGGCGTCCAGCATCACCTCGCCCCCCGCCGGCGTGGAGCGGATGGCGTTGGCCATCAGGTGGTCGAGCGCCTGGGCGAGCCTGGAGCCATCGGCGCGGATCATCCCCGCGTCCGGGGTCTCGCAGACCGTCAGGATCACCCGAGCCGCCTCCGCATCGCGGGTGGCGCGCACAGCAGCCTCGCGCAGGAGTTCGGAGACGTCCACGTCGCCGAGCGTCAAGGCCATTTCACCGGCGTCGATCTGCGCCATGTCCAGCACGTCGTCGATCGAAGCCGCGAGCTGCGCGGCGGCCATCCGCACCGCGCCCACGTGGCCGCGCAGCCGCTCAGGCAAGGCCTCTCCCTGCCGATCGAGCAGTTCGGCGTAGCCGATGATGGTGGTGAGCGGCGTCCGTAGTTCGTAGGAGACGTTTCCGACGAAATCCCGCTTGAGCCGCTCCGTCTCGGCCAGGGCCTGGGAGCGGTCCACCAGCGCCTGTTCGAGCTTGCGGGTAGCGGTGACGTCGCCGAAGGCGACCAGGGTCGCCCCGTCCGGAAGCGGGCGGGTCTGGTAAGCCAGAATACGTTGGTCCGAGGTGCGGATTTCGCCCCCCACCGGCGCCCGCGCTTCAGGATCCGGGTCCGCGACCCGGGCTTTCACCTCGCGCCAGAACTGACGATCGTGCACCAGCGGCGTGCAGAGCGCAGCCACGCCATCGAAGTCGCCGGCGTCCGCCAGCGCCTGATGCGAGATGCTCCACAGCCGCTCGAACGCCTCGTTGTGCAGGCGCAAACGTCCATCGGAGCCGAACACCGCGACCCCATCGTTGAGCTTGTCGAGGGTGGCTTGCTGGACCTGGACCAGGGCGTTGTACTGGGCTCGCAGCTTCAGTTCGTCGGTGATGTCGGTGAACACCAGCAACAGGCCGCCGAACGGATGCGGCTGCCGCACGGTGCGCAGCGTACGGCCGTCGGGCAGGCTCCACATCTCGTCGGGCACGCCGTCCAGCGTCTCGTAATAGCCGAGCTCGCGAGCGCGGAAGCTCGCATAGTCGGCGGTCTCGGGCAGGCGACGGCGCTGACGCAGGCGATCGAGGACTTCGGCATGGGTGGGCGATTCCGCCAGCCATGCAGGCTCCAGACCCCAGAGGGCGGCGAAGGCGGTGTTATGGAACGCCAGCCGCCGCTCCGGTCCGAAGATGGCGACCGCGTCGGTCAGCCGGTTCAGGGTCTCATCCTGGGCCAGCACGTGGCGCTTCAGGGCTTCGCGGGTCTCCTCCGCCTCAGTGACGTCGCGCGCGATCGCGCCGGCCCCACCGCCTTCGAGAGGCTCGGCGGCGACATGGAACGCCCGCCGCGTGCCCCCCAAGGGCGCCCAGCGCAGGCT
>JBARAK010000219.1:0-6684 GCA_049791955.1 Caulobacteraceae bacterium | reverse complement strand
GCCTGGGCCCGGTGTCCGTGCGGCCGGACCGCCAGCGGACCGGCATAGGCTCGGCGGTCATCCGCGACGGCTTGCGGCGGCTGAGGGGCATGGGCGCGCAGGGCTGCGTGGTGTTCGGCGATCCCGGCTACTACGGCCGCTTCGGCTTCATCAGCGACCCCGGCCTCCGCTACCCCGGCGCCCCGGACGGCTATTTCCTGCGGCTCTCGTTCACACAGGACGCGCCAGGCGGGGAGGTGGCCTACCACCCCGGTTTCGACGTGGTGTGAGAGGGCCATCGCTTCCGGTGGGAAGGTGAGGGGTCGCCCGCCGCCCGGCCCTCAACCCCCCTCGGCGAAGCGGGTCACCACCTCCACGAACTGGGCCGGCTGTTCCATGTAGAGCATGTGCCCGGCGTTGCGGACCACCACCCGCCTGGCGCCGGGGACCGCGTACTCCACCACGCCGGCCTGGGATTGGTTGTCGGCGATGTCCTCCTCGCCGACCAGCACCAGGGTCGGGGCCTTGATCTCGGACAGCCGGGGCGCGGCCGGGGGTGGGGCCGTGGCCGGGTCGCGGTGGTTGAGGTCCTGGGGGCTGGCCATCAGCAGGGCGAGCAGCCGCTTGGCGTTGGCGTCGTCTCCCGGCGCCATGGCCCACGAGCCCTTGAGCGCGCCGAGCATGTCGCCGCGCCCCATCTGTGCGTTCAGTTCGCTCATCCGGTCGGTGAAATGCCTGGAGTAGGGCAGGCCCGACACCGCCGGTCCGACCACCACCAGGCGCTCCACCTCGTCCGGATGGGCCAGGGTGAAGTCGATGGCCAGGCCGCCGCCGGCCGAGGCGCCGACGATGACGGCGCGCCCGACGCCCTGCGTGCGCATCACCGCCTGCAGGTCGTCGACCCGGGAGTAGGGGGCCTTGGCCTCGGGCGAGCGGCCATAGCCGCGCCGGTCGTAGCGGATGACGTGGAAGGACTTGCAGAGCGCGGGCCAGACGTCGTCCCAGGTCGCCGAATGCAGCACCCCGTCGTGCAGCAGCACCAGGGTTCTCGGCCCCGCGCCGCAGCTCTCGACCCAGAGCTTGCCGCCGGGAACCTCGACCAGGCCGCCGGGCGTGGGCTGGGCGCCCACGGTGGAGGCGAGCGAGATCATCGCGCCGGCCAGGGCCAGCGCCTTGCAGACCTTATGCATGTCCAGTTTCCTCCGGCGCCTCTGCGCCTCCAAGCCTGCTTCATCCGGCCGGGTTTCAGCCGGTTTGGCGCAGCATCTCTTCGCCTTCGCCCGACCCTCCAGTCCGGCTCGATCTACGATCTCCAGGAAATTACTTTCTGTCAAACAGAAAAATAATGCCGCGTTTCAATGTCGGTGAGGCGGTTGTCCGCGACCCGAGGCTGACAGGCCGCCGGGGCGTGGCTATCGTGCGGCCATGCCGTCCGCGCCCCTGCACTTCCTCGTTGGCTCGACCGGAGCCGGAAAGACCACCTACGCCATGCGCTTCTGCGAAGCGGCCGGGGCGGCGAGGTTCTCCATCGACGAGTGGATGACCACGCTGTTCTGGATGGACGCGCCCCAGCCGATCGACGCCGCCTGGGCGATGGAGCGGGTCGAGCGCTGTTCGGCCCGGATCTGGGAAACCGCCGTCCAGATCGCCCGGCTGGGCGCGCCCTGCATGCTGGAGATGGGCTTCGCGAGCCGTTCGACCCGCCGCAAGTACGCCGCCCTGGCGCATGAGGCGGGGCTATCCGTCCAGCTCCACCTCCTCGACGTGGCGGTCGAGGAACGCTGGACGCGCGTGCAGGCCCGCAACCGCGACGCCGACAACGCCGGCCAGCTCCGCTTCGCCGTGACCCGCGAGATGTTCGACTTCACCGAGAGCTTCTGGGAGCCTCCGACGGGTGAAGAGATGGCGGAGTATGATGGGATTTGGGTGAGGTCTTAGGGGGGCTGCTTTGGAAGTTGGCGCCGCCAGCTGAACGTGTATGGAGCGCCGGAGTTGGCTCAAAGATGCCTTTGGCTGCGTCCGCTTCCTGGAGCGCAGGGCGTTCGCGGCGGCAACGGCGCAGAGCGGCCGGTAGGGCTGCCCATTCCCCATACAGCGATGTTCCGGACGGCGGGACAGGGCGCGGCGCGGGCCACGGCTCGCCGAAAAGGGCCTAGGGGCGAAGTTGGCGTCCACGGAGGAATCGTGCAACGCGGAGATGTATGGTTCGCGGGGGCAAGGTGAACGGTATTGTGAGAGCTGCACGGGTCGTCGCGGTGATCCTGCTGTCGACGGCGTTCGCTGCGCACGCGGAGCCTGAACCGACCGGCGCGACGGCGGCCACCGGGGCCGAATTCGCCGCCCTGATGAGGCGTGCCGAAGACGCGCTCGCGCGAAACGACAGCGACGGGGCCTATGCGCTCTATTCGCAGGCGTTGGAGGATGCGTTCCGCGAGCGTTCGCGCGCGCCCGAAGATCCGACCTACCAGCTCGAAGCCGCCACCGCCCTGCTGCCTTCGGCGGATATCCTGAAAACGCGCGGCGACCTGGGCGCGGCGCACAATACCTACCAGGCGCTTGTGGGCGTGAGCATGGGCCTGAAGGGCGACGCGCCGACCGAGTCCGCGCTGCGGCGATACAATGGGATCGCCAAGCTGGAGCTTGCCCAACTCGCCGGGAGTCGCGTCAAACCCGACGAGGTGCAGAAGATCTGGAGCGCAATGCAAACCGACCAGATCCTGCAGCCCGGCGACCAGAGCTACCTCGATCGGGTCCAGGCCTTGGTAAACCATGGCGCGCCTAAGGGGCCGCCCGTCAGCCGCTCTGATATGGGCGTGCTCCAGCCCGATTGGATCAGGAATCGAGTCCCCACATCCGAGCAGATATTCGCCCTGTTTCCCCACAAGGCGCTCAGGGACCATGTCTCCGGGTCCGCTAGGATACGTTGCCGGGTGCTGCTGGACACCACCCTGACCGAATGCGTGATCGTTCAGGAGCAGCCGGTAGGGTATAACTTCGGCGACGCCGTCTTGTCGCTCGCAAAGATCTTCCGGATGTCGCCGATGAAGATCAATGGGAAGCCTAACGACTACGGCATTGTTAACATTCCGATCCGCATGGCGCAGAACTAGTTCAGGATATGGCGATATCTTCGCGATGAATCTAATCCAAGGTTCTCGAAGCGGGTCGCTGGACCGCCCGCTGCCTCACCCTCCCGGACTATAAAGCATCGCCACATCGCACCGCTCATAGCGTGCCCCGAACTCCCGCATGATCTCGTCGTCGTGCCGGAAGCCCAGCTTCTCGTAGAGGTGGATGGCCGCCGCCGATTTCTTGTTCGACAGCAGGTATAGCCGCCGGGCCCCCATCTGCTGGGCGCGCGAAATCATGGCGGCGAGCAGGAATTCCCCGGCCTTGCGGCCCCGGGCGCGTTCGAGCACGCCCATCTTGGTCAGTTCGTACTGGTCCTCGCCGGTCTTCTGCAGCGCGCAGGCGCCGACCACGCCCAGGCCCTGCGCCTCCACGAACAGGATGTCGCCGCCCCGATCGATGATCCGCTCGCGCGGGTGGTCGAGCACGTCCAGGTCGGTCTGCTCCAGCCGGTACATGGACTGGATCCACTCGGCGTTGATGTCGCGGAACGCCGGGGCCAGGTTGTCGCTGAACGGGTGCAGCACCAGGCCCGCCTCGGCCTGGGCCAGGGCGCGCTGGCCGAGCGGGACCTCCGCCAGCCGGCGCTCGATGGCGTCGATCTGGTCGAGGAACGAGCCGCTCAGCCCCGCCAGCAACTCGTCCACCGCCGCCTCCACCTGGGGCCAGACCCGCAGCTTGGAGCGCTCCAGGTCGGCCTGGCCCACATCCGTCAGGGTCACGGTCTTGTGCCGCTGATCCTTGTGCAGCCGATCGATGGCGACCAGGCCCATCTCGTTGAGCTTGGCGGCCATGCGGGTGACCGCGGGCTGGCTCAGCTCCATGGCCTGGGCCAGCTCGCCGATGGTCTGCGGCCCGAAGCGGTCCAGCGTCGCGAGCAGGGAATACTGGCTGGGCTGGATGTCCACCCCGGCCCCGGCGGCCAGGCCGACCACCTCGCTTTGCATCCGCTCCGCCAGCCGCTTCAGCCGGCTGCCCAGGAACAGGGCCGGCCGCGCCTTCAGCACATCCCGGTTCATCGGCCATCTCCATATGTGCAGCTATATAACCAGGTATATTTATTCGCTCCGCAGGGTCGCGCTGTCAACGGGGAAGGGGCCGGGCGGGCCTCCGTGCTAGGTTGCGCCTACGCCGCTTGGCCGGCGCACGCACCGCCGGAAGGAGCCTGGACCATGTATGTCGCCGGCCTCGTCATCCCCGTGCCCGAGGACAGGATCGAGGCCTACCGCAAGTGGGCCGAGAACGGCGCGAAGATCTTCAAGGACTATGGTTGCCTGGAGATCGTCGAATGCTGGGAAGACTTTGTCCCCCACGGCAAGCAGACCGACTTCCGCCGCGCGGTCGCCGCGGAGGCGGGCGAGAAGATCGTCTTCACCTGGCAGGTCTGGCCCGACAAGGCGAGCTTCTACGCCGCCGAGGCCAGGATGCACGAGGACGAACGCCTGGATACGTCCGGCGACCCGCCCTTCGACGCCCGGCGCCTGATCCTCGGCTGCTTCGAGCCGATCTTCACCATGGGACGGGGGTGAGCGCGCCGCCTTCGACCCGCAGTCGGCTCAGGGGGTGGGGGCGGCGGCGCACTGGCTCGCCGGCGACCTGATCGGCTGCCCCATCGGTCGCCACGCGATCACCTGCGCGAAGTCGGATTTTGAAAAGGATGAGACGGTTTCGAAATCAGTTTGCAGTACGATCGCGCCACTTCTATCAATAAAGGCTGTGTGATTTAAGCTGTTCCCCGCGTTCTTTATTTCAACCGCCGCCCATCCGTCCTGGGCGAAGTCGTAGGTCTTTTCAAATTTCGGCTTGATCACGAGAGAGCCGGATCGATCAATGTAACCCGCCTTGCGATCTGCCAACGCCGAAGCGAGGCCATTGCTCGCAAATCAGCCTATGCCGTCGAACCAGGAAATCGGCTTGTGGGGTTTTGCGGGATCAAAAAGGCCCCAAGCAAGATCGCCATCGCCCATTACGGTGATGAGGCCGTTCTTGTGGAGAATCGCCACCGAAAGGCCGGCCGGCAGCCGGATGACTGTACGCCCTCTTCGATCGATGAAGGCGATGGTTACTTTCGACGCGCGTAACGATTGCACCTCGGCCAGACCTGCGTGCGCTCGCTTCGACGGCCATGGATAACCGGGTATGCCCCGTACGTCCTGGAAGGAAGAGGCGTGGGCATAGATCGGCGGTATCACGAACCTGCCGCTGCGATCGATAAAGCCCCAGTGGGCGGCGTCGCTACCCAGGTATTCCGGGTTGGCGTCCAGGCTCGCGGGGGCCAAACCATTTTCACTGAAGCCGCCAATCACGCTGAACTTGAAGGGGGCGACAGTCCTGCCCCGCGTATCCACCAGCCCCATGCGGCCATCGGACTTCACGATCGCGATGTTTCCGTTGATTGCGGATATAGGTGATTGGAATACTGTAAGTATAGGCGCCTGGAATTTGGCCGGGAAAACGAAATGGCCTCGCCGGTCGATCACGCCCCAAAGCCCACCGACCTGAACGTTCGCCAGGCCATCGGTATCGAACGCCCGGGCTGATTCAAACCGGGTTGGAAACAGAAATCCCCCGCGCCGATTTACATAGCCCCAACTGTCTCCGGTCTTGACGGCCGCCATGCCTTGTTCATCGAATTCATGAGCCAAGTCGAATTGAAAAGGGATGACGGTTCGCCCGGCCTCGTCCACGTAACCAAATTTCTTGCCTTTCAAAGCCGGTTCGGGGCCGCGGGAAAACAGGGGGCCTCCGTAGACCTCGGATGGAAAGGCGTCGAACACGAGCCCCGTCGTTTGCCGGGTGGCGAGATTGAGGAAGCCTTGCTTGCCATCCCGCTCCAGGCTTACCCAATCGCCCTCGCCGACAGAGGAAATGCGATCGCAGGCAGGTGGAACGACCACCGCGCCCTTGCGGTCGATAAGGCCGAAAGCCGCCTCACGCGTAGGCGGGAGAAGCGCTCTCGCTTCGCCGGCCGACATCGTCGCGACGGCGAGGAGCGCGCACGCCAGCCTTTTGCCGCCAAGAGAACCAACCATCGCCCCACCCGTCGATCCACACGCTTAACTTGCATGGGCGGTCCCGCAAGTCGACCGCCGCAATGGCGGGGGCCGCTGGACGCCGGAGCTAACGCTCGGCTGCTTCCGTCGGCGGCCTGTCTCCAGTGTCGGGCGAGCGCCGGCCAAGCCGTTCGTGCATCTCCGCCAGTTGATGCAGAAGCAGCGCCAGCTCCATCGCCACGGCCAGGATCATCCCGGCCAGGTGGTGGCGTTCCTGCACATGCTTGGGCGCGTCGAAGATGCGATGGCCGATGTCGGCGACCAGGCCGATGCTGAGCATCACCCCATAGGTACGGCCCAGCCGCTGATGCAGCCAGCCGTCCACCCGGGCGGCGGGGCCCGTCAGAAAGCCGATCATCGATTGCCCCTCCAGGTTCCCATCGCCAGTCCGGCGCCCCGGTCCGATCATGCAGCGATCCAGGGGCTGCGCGAAACCGCCGCCTGTAACCGGACTGCAAAGGTGTGGCCATAGAAGCGAACGCCCAGTCTGCCAGGAACGGTCATGTCCCGTCTCGTCCTACCG
>JBARAK010000218.1:0-5000 GCA_049791955.1 Caulobacteraceae bacterium | reverse complement strand
GTCCTGGCCCTCGCCGCTGGGGCCGCCCACGCCCAGGCTGCGTCCGGCGCGGCGCCGGCCAAGGCCGCCGATCCCTTCGTGCTCAAGCAGGTCGGGCCTGGCGTCTATGCCGCGATCGATGGCCCGCAAGGCAGGTCGGGCTCCAACGCCGGGTTCGTGATCGGCGACGACGGGGTGCTGGTGGTCGACAGCTTCTTCAATCCGGAAGCAACCAAGGCCCTGGTGGCCGACATCCGCAAGATCACGCCCAAGCCGATCCGCTATGTGGTCAACACCCACTATCATATCGATCACGTCGGCGGCGACGCCGTGCTGCGCGAGGCGGGCGCGATCATCATCGCCCATCGCAACGTGCGTGGCTGGATCCACCAGAACAACATCAACCTGCTCGGCAAGCAGATCACGCCGCGGTTCCGCGCCCAGATCGCGGCCCTGGCCGACCCGGACCTGGTCACCGACAAGCCGCTGACCATCTGGCTGGGCGCGCGCCGGGTGGACGTGCGCCCGGTGGAGGGCCACACCGGCGGCGACCTGGCGATCTCGGTTCCCGACGCCAAGGTGCTGTTCTGCGGCGACCTGCTCTGGCGCAAATATCCGCCCAACATCATCGACGGCACGGTCAGCAAATGGATCGCCACCGTCGCCGATTTCCAGCACCTGCCGAACGCCGGCGCCATGACCTTCGTGCCGGGCCATGGCGACGTCGCCAATGTCGGCGATGTCGCCGAGTTCGACGCCTACCTGACCGAGCTATCCGCCGATGTCGTCGCCGGCCGCGCCGCCGGCCTGAGCGGCAAGGACCTGGCGGACGCGGTGGTTCCCAAGCTCAAGGCCCGTTTCGGCGATTGGGCGCACCTCGATCGCAGCGCGCCGATCGAGGTCGGCTACATGGACGCCGAGTTGGCCGGGACCAAGCGGGTTCCGATTCCGACCGGGGACTGAGGCGCGGCGGAACGGGGCGGCGGCGTTATTGACTGATCGGTCCGTAATGCGCTAGGGTATCGTCCATGGCGAGACCCAGGGCCTTTGACCGCGATGAAGCGCTGCTGCGCGCGATGGGCGTGTTCTGGGCCAAGGGGTACGCCGCCACCTCCACCGAGGACCTGATCCAGGCGATGCAGATCGGCAGGCAGAGCCTGTACGGCGCGTTCGGCGACAAGCGGACGCTCTATGTCGAGGCGCTGTCGCACTACCAGCAGGTCAGCGTGCAGGGTCACCTGGCGCGGTTGCGCTCGGGGGATACGCCGCTTGCGGGGGTCGAGGCGCTGCTGGTCGGGTTGATTCCCGAGGACGATGTTCAGCGGGCGTTGGGCTGCATGGGCGTCGGCGCGGTTGCGGAGTTCGGCGCTGGCGACGCCGTGCTGGCCGATCTGCGGGCCAGAAGCGGCGCGACCCTGTTCCAGGCGCTGGTCGCGCGCCTTCGCGACGCCCAGGCCTGCGATGAGCTGGACCCCGGGCTCGATCCGGAGCAGGGGGCGGAGTTCCTGCAGCTGACCATGCAGGGCCTGCAGCTCGGCGCCCGGGCCGGCGCGGATCGCGACCGGCTGGTGCGGCTGGCCCGGTTTTCCCTCGATCGCCTGAAGGCCACGCCGGCTTAAGCCCGGCTCACGCGGCGGCGGTCTCGTCGCGCCCAGTTTCGTACTGATCAGTCAAGAATGGAGCTTGCAATGAACACCAACACATCGTCGGGACCTGCGGGGTCGAGGCTTACGGGAAAGGTCGCCCTGGTCTTCGGCGGCTCGCGCGGCATTGGGGCGGCGGTGGTCGGGCGCCTGGCGGGGGAGGGGGCGTCGGTGGCCCTGACCTACGCCCGGTCGCCGGACAAGGCCGCGGAGGTGGTCAAGACGGCCGAGGCCGCCGGTTCGGCCGCCCTGGCGATCCTGGCCGACAGCGCGGATGCGGATGCGGTGAAGAGCGCGGTGGAGCAGACGCTTCGGGCGTTCGGCCGTCTCGACATCCTGGTGGTCAACGCCGGGATGCTCACGCGCGGAACCATAGACGCCTTCAGCATCGAGGATTTCGACCGGATCGTCTCGGTCAACATCCGGGGCGTGTTCGCCGCCCTCCACTACGCCTCGCCGCACATCGAGGATGGCGGCCGGATCATCACCATCGGCAGCAACACCGCGATCAGGACCGGCTTTCCCGGCGCCAGCATCTATTCGATGACCAAGGGGGCGGTGGCGGTGCTGGTCCGTGGCGTGGCGATCGATCTCGCGCCGCGCCGGATCACCGTGAACAACGTCCAGCCGGGTCCGACGGTGACCGACATGACCGCGGCGCACGCGGACATGGTCAAGCCGCTGATCCCGCTCGGCCGCCTGGGCGAACCGGACGAGATCGCGGGACTGGTCGCCTACCTGGCCAGCGAGGAAGCCGGCTTCATCACCGGGACCAGCGTGACCGCGGATGGGGGCTATGTCGCCTGACAGCGGGACGCCCCAGGGGCGGGGTTCGAAGCTCCGCCCCTACGCCTCATCCTCCACGGGCTTCGCCGTGTGCAGGGTGACCAGCCGCGCCAGCAGGGTGGCGGGGAACAGCTGGCCGATCACCGACTCGAGGTTGGCCAGGCTGCGGACGAAGGGGTGGACCGGGGCGATGTCGCCGAAGCCGGTGGTGGTGAGGGTGCTGAGGCTGAAGTAGAGCAACTGGCTCAGGGCCCCGCCGCTGTTGGGGGGCAGGGCGGTGAAGGCCGGGTGCAGCAGCAGGGCGCTGGCCCGGTAGATGTTGGCGAAGATCAGCCCGATCGACAGGTACAGGATCACCGCGCCCATGATGCGGTGCAGGGTGACCCGGCCACCGCCGAACACCTTGTGGATCACCACCGCCGCGACCGCGATGTCGAAGGCGGTGACGGCGGCCAGCCGCTCCAGGTTGACGACCAGGGCGCTCATCCCGGTGCGGAAGCCGAGCGAGAGCGCCAGCGAGACCAGGAAGATCGCGCCCACGGCAATGGCGCTGTAGCGGCCCGGCGTGAGCAGCAGCACGGCGGCGGCGGCCAGGCCGATGCGGAACATGTCGACCACCACGCCCGGCAGGTAGCCGGTCGCCGCCAGCGGGGCGATCACGAACATGATCAGGATCTGCAGGGTCAGCACGATGCTGAGCCCGATCTCGCCCGATCGCCATCGGTGCAGGGCGCGGAAGGTGGGCATGGCGGCGGGATTCGTCCTTGCGGGCGGTGGGGCCGGGCATGGTGCGGGTGGCTTGGACCACGCGCAACGCGTTTCCTTACTCCCGCGAGGGAAGAAGGCGTTCTGGCTTCAGAACGCGAAGTAGGGACCCGCGATGCCGCCGGCGGTGCGGCCCTCGATGGCGGTGTAGACGTTGCGGCCGTAGAAGAACGGAAGGCCGAAGTCGAAGCTGGATGGCGGCGACTGCAGCATGCTCACCGCCTTGGGGTTCACCCCCAGGCCCGGCAGCACCGAGAAGGTGGTCGACAGCAGGGTCTGGCCGTTGGCCAGGGTGAAGGCGGCGCTGACCTGGGCGCCGCTGGCCCCGGTGATGGTCGGCGACAGCGCCAGCGGAGCGGTCGGGCAGTAGAAGCCCTTGAAGTCCGGGTCGGTGCAGAGCGGAATGGTGCTGTCGACGAAGGTGTACTGACTGCTGCCGCTGTCGATGAAGCTCTCGTCCAGCGCCTGGCCGTTGTAGGTCACGGTCAGCAGCCCCGGCCCGTTGGGGCCGGTGGCGCTGTTGGTGGTGGCCAGCACCGTGGCCGAGCCCAGGGCGTTGTTGGTCTGGGTGCCGATGCCGAAGAACAGCGTGCCGGTCAGGCTGGTCTCGCCCCCGGCGGGCGCGGCGGGCAGGCTGAGGATGGTGCCGTTGTTGTCCACCGCCAGGGCGGCGACTGGGTTGGGCAGCTGCTGGAACGGAGCTGAGGCCGAGGCGGCGCGCCCGATGATCGCGCTGCAGCCGCTGGCGGGGCAGTCGTAGTAGAACGCCGCGCCGCTGCCGCCCGCCGTGGTGCAGAGGTTCCCGCAGTCGGTGGTGGTCGAGCCGATGCCCAGGATGCCGTTGGCGCCCAGGCTCTGCAGCGTGTTGAGGTTGGTCCCCCCGCCCGACGAACAGGAGGCGGGCGGGGTGGCGAAGGCCCCGGTGTCGCCGATCACCTGCAATGGCATGCCGGCGACCGCCTCGCCGCCGACCGTGAAGTCGGCCGAGCGGACCGAGCCGAACACATAGCCGTCGACGAACTGGAAGCACTCGCCTACCGGGTTGGCGCTGGCGTCGCTCTGGGTGGGCATGGCGGTGAGCAGGCTGGGGGTCAGCACCGAGTCCAGCACGCGCAGCCCGACCGAGCCGGTGTCGAGCAGCACGTGGTCGATGGTCTGGCAGTTGGTGGTGCTGCCCGGCGCGCACAGGGTCACCGTGACGAAGGGGGCGTTGTCCTGGATGAAGCCGTCGGGGCCGGTGTTCAGCGCCGCCGGACCGGCGTCCACCACCACGGTGGCGAAGTTGGTCAGGGCCGGCGGGGGCGGCGGGGTGGTGGTCGTGGCGGGGGCGGAGGCCGTGCTCGCCGGGGCCGCGGTGGAACTGCTTCCGCTACCGCCGCCGCCGCAGGCGGCCAGGGAAACCAGCAGCGCCGCCAGGGCGCAGAACCGTCCGATCATCATCGCGCCCTACTGCAGGTCCTTGCCCGAGAAGCCGGCGGGCGCCTCGTTCGGAAGATAGGCCAGGCCCCAGAAGGCGCCCGGCCGTCCACCGCTGTGGATGATCAGGTCGCTGCGGTTGACCGCCAGCGGGGTGCGGCGCGGCCGGTGGCCGGCGTGGGTCGCCTGGTCGGCCTGCAGGATGTCGAAGCTGGGACCGAGCAGCTGGCGCAGGTCGGGGCGGCCGGGACCATGCCAGCTGACCGCGAACACCGTCCCGTCGGGGCGCGTGTACTCGCGCACCACCCCGCCGTTGGGCAGGGTCAGGGTGTGGGCGGTGTGCGTGCCCGAGGCGACCGAGACCATCCGGGCGGCGAAGTGGGCGCGGTCGGTGTCGACGCTGTCCCTGGA
>JBARAK010000217.1:0-19511 GCA_049791955.1 Caulobacteraceae bacterium | reverse complement strand
CGCCCGCGCCTTGCACTTTGTGGCCGCCCGCCGGTGACGATACGGTGGGGCTCCAGTCGAGGACGATGGCATGGTGAAGAGTTCTAAGAAGAAGCCGTTGCGGGCCGATGAGGTTCTGGCGTCCGTTCACGCCGCCTTGGCGATCCACGACACCGGCGAGGCCATCCAGCTCGCCAATGCGGCTTTGGAGCAGGGCGTGGAAACGCCCCTGCTGCTCAACCTTTCCGCCTATAACCTCGAACTGCAAGGTAGGCTGATCGAGGCGATGGGGCTGCTGGAGCGCGCCTTCCGTCTCGCGCCGGCCGACCCAGTCATACTGAACGCCATCGGCCGCAATTATTCCAAGCAGGGGCAGGCGGCGCCGGCTTTGCGCGCCTTCGAGATGGCTCTCTCGGTGCTCCCGAGTTACGCCGCAGCCCATAACGGTCGGGGCCTCGCACTCGAGATGATGGGGCAGCTGGATGGAGCCTGGGCAGCGCAGGAGACCGCGGCCCGCCTTGCGCCGGCCTTCCCCGACCCCCTCGGCGCGATGGCGTCCATGGCGTTACAACGTGAAGACTGGGCTGCGGCGCGGGCCTATGCCGAACGCGCCCTGGCGCTTGAGCCTTTCCAGTCCGCCGCCTCCGTAAGCCTCGCCGTGCTTGATCAGCGCGAAGGCGACCATGCGGCGGTGGCTACTCGGATGGGCGAATTGATCCGGCATGGCGTCCTCGCGCCGCTGCACGAGGCTACGGCGCAGCGTCTGCTAGCGGACGCCCTAGACGCCATGGGCCGTCCGTCGGAGGCGTTCCCGGTCTATACCGCGGCCAACCAACTGCTCCGCCACGCTTACAAATCGACCTACGGCCGTGAGGGTGTCGAAGGGGCGACGGCCCTGACGGCGCGCCTGATCGGCTACTTCGAGCGGGCGGCTGCGGACGCGTGGCGCCCGGCGCCCGGCGGCTCCGGCGAGAGCGCAGGGGCGACCGGCCACGTATTCCTGGTGGGCTTCCCCCGCTCAGGCGCCACTCTGCTGGAACAGGCGCTGGTCCGCCATCCGGGCATCGTTACGCTCGATGAGCAGGCGACGTTCGGCGACGTGGGGGTGCATTTCTTCACCAATGACGCCTTGGACAATCTCGCGGCGCTTGACGCGGCCTCGGCCGAGCGCCTGCGAACTGATTATTGGGAGCGGGTGCGCGCCTACGGCGTCGATCCCAAGGGCAAGGTGTTTGTGGACAAGCTGCCTTTGAGGACGCTTTGGCTGCCCTACATCGCCAAGCTGTTTCCCGACGCCAAGGTGCTGTTCGTCCGCCGGGATCCGCGCGACGTGGTGCTGAACGCCTTCTGCCGCCGCTTCCAAGTCACCCCTGCGCTCTATCCCTTCACCGAACTCAACGACCTAGCCCGGTTCTACACCGGGATCATGGATCTGGCCGAGGTCTATCGCGAGAAGCTGGATTTGCCGTGGCGGGTCCATCGTCACGAAGATCTGATTGAGGATTTCGATACCGAGGTGAAGGCGATCTGCGACTTTCTGGAGGTGGAGTGGGCCTCAGCCACGCAGGAGGCCAAGCAATCCGACGGGCAGATTCCAGATGCCAGCCGGGCGGCGCAGAGCCTCTACCGTGGGGGTACGGGCCAGTGGCGGGCCTACGCGGACGGCCTGGCGCCGGTGATGCCGATCCTGCAGCCCCTGGTCGATCGATACGGATATTCTGCGGCTTGATCGGGATGGCTGAAATCGGCGCCTCGCCGGCGCTCTATCCGATCCAGGACCTAAGAGGCGAGGTTCGGCTGATCCGGCTGGAGGAGGCGGACTACCGTCGCGCCAGCTTCCTGGACGATCGCATGGGGCCGGGGAGCGTCGAGGGCGGGACCCGGTCGTGGCTCAACCTAGCCGAGGCCGTCGCGGGGACGCCGATCCACGCGCACTTCATCTTCCACATCGGCCACGTCGGCTCGACCCTGATGTCGCGGTTGCTAGGTGAGCACCCCGCCGTATTCAGCCTGCGGGAACCGGGCCTGCTGCGGCCGCTCGCCCACGCCTGGCCGCAGCTCTCACCTGCCGCCGAGGTCCGACTGGACACCTTGTTGCGCCTGCTTTCGCGCACCTGGCGACCGAGGCAGACGGCGCTGATCAAGGCAACCAGCTTCGTTTCCGTCATGGCGGAGGAACTGCTGACCCGGGATGTCCAGGCCCGGGCCGTGGCCATGGCGACGTCTCCGCCGAGCTACATGCGCAGCATCCTTGGCGGTCCGGCCTCCCGCAAGGAGATTTCCGGCATGACGCCCCACCGGATGGCGCGGCTTGAAGAGCGGCTGGAAACTACGGTCGTGGCCTCGTCGGAAGGGGAGGCCATCGCTATGAGCTGGTTGTGCGAGGCCCTCGCTTTGCACGCGGCATGCGAGCGGCATGGGTCGCGAGTGCTGTGGCTCGATTTCGATCGTTTCCTGACCGATCCCGTCCGGGGGTTGCAGGACGCCTTCACCCACCTCGATGTACCGGCTGAGCCGGCCTTTGTGGCGGAGCTTGCCGCGGGCCCGCTCATGGGGCGCTATTCCAAGGACCTGGAACATGCCTACGATGCGGACCTCCGTCGGCGAGTCCAGGCTCAGGCCGAGGATGAATTCGGGGGCGAAGTCGCGGCTGGCATGGAGTGGCTTCAGCGGATGGGCGAAATCCATCCCCCGGTGCTGGCGGCGCTGCGCCGCGCCGCCCAAGCCGCTCGTGGCGTGAGAGCGCCTATGTCTGCGGTCCAGGGCGTTTCCGGTCCAAACGGACTCATTTGAGGCGGATAAAAAACCTAACTCGAACTGAGGCAGGCGGACGCGACCATGTTCCTGGAAATCCCCGATCTTCTTTCGCCTCAAGAGCTGGAGCGGTTGCAGCACGTAGCCCGCACGGCGACGTTCATCGATGGGCGCATCACCAACCCGCACTCCAAGGTGAAGGATAACCTGCAGCTCGACTACGGCGATCCGATCTACCAGGAAACCTCGCGGCTAATGGCGGCGGCGCTTCAGCGGCATGAGGATTTTCGCAACGCGATCTTTCCCAAGATAATGGCGCCGCCGATGCTGACCCGTTACCCGCCGGGTAAGGCCTATGGACCACATTCGGACGCCCCCTTCCTTCCCATAGGCGCACGGCCGATCCGCACCGACCTGTCCTGCACCATCTTCATCTCCCCGCCGGAAGCCTATGAGGGCGGAGAGCTTTGCGCCGCGCTCGGCACGCAGCGGGTGTGCATCAAGGGACCGGCCGGCTCGGCGGTGGTCTATCCGTCCGACACCCTGCACGAGGTGACCGCGGTCACGGCGGGGGAGCGCGTCGTTGGTCTCACCTTCATCGAGAGCCGCATCGCTGACCGCGCCCGCCGTGAACTGCTCTACGACCTGAACGAGGTGGCCGCGTTGGAAGGGCTCGGCATGAGCTGGGAGAACTACACCCGGATCCAGCATGTACAGTCGCGGCTCCTGCGCATGTGGGCCGATCCAGGCTGATCGCGGCCGGTCTGCCTGCGGCCTTGGAGGCCATGCCCCCAAGATTGCGAGATAGGCGCAGGCGGCTTAGGGTCTGCAAAGCCTCCATTCAATCGCGGGTCGCCCATGTCCGACACCAACGCCCAAGAACCGACGATGGAGGAAATCCTCGCCTCCATCCGCCGGATCATCTCTGAAGACGACACGCCCGCCGCCGCGCCGCCACCCGCCGAGGCCCATGCGCCCGAACCGCCGCCGCTAGAGGCTCCCCACCCAACCGTCACAACGACGCACCCGGAGCATGTTCCGTTCGAGGACGATGTTCTCGAACTGACCGAGCCGTTGGACCCGCCAGTGGCTCATAGCGCTCCCGAACCTCTGAAGCCGTTCGATCCCCCTCCGGCGGTGGAACCGTTCAAGATGCCCCAGGCTCCGCATTTCGAGGAGACGGTCGGCGACCTGGACGTCTTCTCCAGCAGGGCCGCCGCGCCGCCGCTGCCCGCCTACACGCCGCCGCCGTCGGCCGAGGAGCCGCTGGTGGGGCCTTACGCTGCGGAAAGCAGCGCCAGCCATTTCGGGGCCCTGGCGAGATCCGTCACCATGCCCAAGGAAGGCCGCAGCCTCGAGGATGTGGTGCGGGAGCTGCTGAAGCCCATGCTGCGCGACTGGCTGGACCGCAATCTTCCCGCCATCGTGGAGGCCCGCGTACAGGCGGAAGTGGAGCGGATCGCCCGCCGCCACGACTACTGACGCACGATCGTTATTTGCGCGAGCGATGACCGGCCCGGATCTGGGCGGGCCGGTCGAAGCCGTTTCTAGTTCAACACGCCTTCGGCCAGTGCGGCCTGTAGCCTGTCGAGCAGGAAGGCTGTTCCCTGTTCGCGTGAACCATCGTCGGCATAGCCGTCCAGGAACGCGCCCTGCTCGGTGACGATGAGCTGGGTTCCTTCGCCATGGGCCCTGAATTCCACGGTGGCCAGCGAGGCCGAGATCGGGCGGTCGTCCAGCTTCATGCTGTAGGCGTAGACTATGCGCTGATCGGACAGGATGTCCTGGTAGACGGCCCGGAAGCTCGACACCACGCCGCTGTTCCACTTGCCGACCGCAGTCTCCACCCCGCCCACGCGGAAATCGAACTGCCGCTCCGTCGGGGTCCATTGATCAGCCGGACCGCCAAACCAGGCGGCTTTGCCCGCCGGCGTGGACCAAGCGGCGAACACGCGCCTGGGGGAGGCGGCGAAGGTGCGCTCCAGGGTGAAGATGGCGTGCGCAACGCGTGGCGCGACGGCCGGGATCTGTTCAGCTTTGGACATCGGGTTCCTCCTCGGTTTCCTGTGTGCGCAGGTAATCGTCCAGGCGGTCGAGCTGGGTCGCCCAGGCCGCGCGGCGTTCAGCCGCCCACCGTTCCACCCGGCTCAGGGCGTCGAACTGGATGTGGCAGGTGCGCACCCGCCCGCTTTTGCTTGAGCCGATCAGCCCGCTCGTCTCCAGCACCTGGAGGTGCTGGACCACCGACGGCAGCGACATGGCGAACGGCCGAGCCAGTTCGCTAACCGTCGCCGGGCCCCGGCTCAGCCGCTCCAGGACCGCCCGGCGCGTGGGGTCGGCCAGGGCGGCGAACATGACGTCCAGTTCGGATGATTGCTTAAGCATTTGCCTAAGTGTTTCCCTGCCGGCCCTCCTTGGCAAGTGATACTTTGGCGTGGGCCTAACTTTTGGGCCGCTCAACCACGGGCTGGCTGCGGCGCATCGGGAGAAACCGCGATTTCGCTTGCCACGCCGCCCCGCATTGCGTTTTTCCGGCGATAGCCATGCTCGACAAGACCTTCGACCCGAAAACAGCCGAACCCCGCCTCTATGCGGCCTGGGAGGCTTCCGGCGCTTTCCGCCCTGAGCACATATTGAGCCGGGATGCGCACGCCACGCCGTTCTGCATGGTGATTCCGCCACCGAACGTGACCGGCTCGCTGCACATCGGCCACGCGCTGAACAACACGCTGCAGGACATCCTGGCCCGCTACCACCGCATGAAGGGTCAGGCGGTGCTGTGGTTGCCAGGCACGGACCATGCCGGCATCGCCACCCAGATGGTGGTCGAGCGCCAGCTGGCCGCCGAAGGCAATATCAGCCGCCGGGACATGGGCCGCGACGCTTTCGTCGAGCGCATCTGGGCCTGGAAGGCGCAGTCGGGCGGAACGATCACCCGACAGCTTCGCCGGCTCGGCGCCTCGTGTGACTGGAGCCGCGAGCGCTTCACCCTGGACGAAGGCCTGTCGAGGGCGGTGCGCAAGGTGTTCGTCGACCTGCACAAGGCCGGCTTGATCTACCGCGACAAGCGGCTGGTGAACTGGGACCCGCACTTCCAGACCGCTATCTCCGACCTGGAGGTCGAGCAGCGCGAGGTGGACGGTCACTACTGGCGCTTCGCCTATCCGTTGGAGGACGGCTCCGGCGAGATCGTGGTGGCGACCACCCGGCCCGAGACCATGCTGGGCGACACCGCAGTCGCCGTGCATCCCGACGACGAGCGCTACACCCACCTGATCGGCAAGATGGTCCGGCTGCCGATCGTCGAGCGGCTGATCCCCATCGTGGCCGACGCTTACGCCGATCCTGAGAAGGGCTCCGGGGCGGTGAAGATCACCCCCGCACACGACTTCAACGACTTCCAGGTCGGCAAGCGGCACGGGCTGGAGGCGATCAATATCCTCGATCCGTTCGGCCGCGTGAACGACAACGCGCCCCACGACTATGTCGGCATGGATCGCTTCGCCGCCCGCAAGGCCATCGTGGCGAAGATGGAAGAGCTCGGACTGCTGCGCGGGATCGACAACACCCGCCACGTGGTGCCGCACGGCGACCGTTCCGGCGCGGTGATCGAGCCCTATCTGACCGACCAGTGGTACGTCGACGCCAAGACCCTGGCCCAGCCCGCCATCGCCGCGGTCGAGGACGGGCGCACCGTGTTCGAGCCGAAGAACTGGGAGAAGACCTACTTCGAGTGGATGCGCAACATCGAGCCCTGGTGCATCTCGCGCCAGCTCTGGTGGGGCCATCGCATTCCGGCCTGGTACACGCCGGACGGCGAGGTGTTCGTGGCCGAGGACGAGGCCGCGGCCCACGCCGCTGCTCGCCAGGCGCTGGGTCGCGATGTCGAGCTGAGTCAGGACGAGGACGTGCTCGACACCTGGTTCTCATCCGCGCTCTGGCCGTTCTCGACCCTTGGCTGGCCGGCGGACACCCAGGACCTCAAGCGGTTCTACCCGACCTCCACCCTGGTCACCGGTTTCGACATCATCTTCTTCTGGGTCGCCCGGATGATGATGATGGGCATCCAGTTCATGGACGAGGTCCCGTTCCAGCGCGTGGTCATCAACGGACTGGTGCGCGACGAGCGTGGGCAGAAGATGTCCAAGTCCAAGGGCAACGTCATCGACCCGCTGGAGGTGATCGACGACCTGGGCGCCGACGCCCTGCGCTTCTCCATGGCCATCCTGTCTGGCGCACGCGACATCAAGCTGTCCAAGAACCGGATCGAGGGCTACCGCAACTTCGGCACCAAGCTGTGGAATGCAGCACGCTTCTGCCAGATGAACGAGTGCACCCACGACCCGGCCTACGATCCAGCCACGGTGCGGGAGACGCTCAATCGCTGGATCCGCAGCGAGACGGTCAAGACGGCCCAGGCGGTGAGCGCGGCGCTGGATGGCGCGGACTTCGCTGAAGCGGCTAACGTGCTCTACCGTTTTGTCTGGAACGTGTTCTGCGACTGGTATCTCGAGCTGGCCAAGCCGATCCTGAACGGCGAGGACGAGCGCGCCAAGACCGAGACGCGGGCGACTGCGGCCTGGACGCTGGACCAAATCCTGCGCCTGCTGCATCCGATCTCGCCCTTCATCACCGAAGAGCTGTGGGAAAAGACCGCCGAGTTTGGCCCCGCACGCAACGGACTGCTGATCGAGTCCAGGTGGCCGGCCCTGTCGTCGGAATGGATCGACGAGGGCGCGACCGCGGAGGTCGACTGGCTGATCGATCTGGTGAGCGAGGTGCGTTCCATCCGTGCGGAGATGAACGTGCCGCCATCGGCTCGTCCGCCATTAACGCTGATCGGGGCGGGAGCCCTGACCCAGGAGCGCCTGAAGCGTAACCGCGAGCGCCTGGGCGCCCTCGCCCGGCTCGACGCCGTGCGCGAGGCTGACGCGGCGCCCCATGGGGCGGTGCTGTTCGTGGCCGGCGAGGCGACCGCCGCCCTGTCGGTGGCGGAGTATATCGACCTCGCGGCGGAGAAGGCGCGGCTGTCCAAGGCCATGGCCTCGGCCGAACAGGATGTGACCCGCACCGCCAAGAAACTCGAAAACGCCGACTTCGTCGCCCGCGCTCCGGCCGAGGTGGTGGAGGAGAACCGCGAAAAGCTCGCGGAGGCCCAGGCCGCGCTGGAGAAGCTGAAGGCGGCCCTGGCGCGGTTGGAAACGGTGAGCTGAGCTTTCCCGCTTCGTCAGGATAGGTGGGGGTGGCCTGCGTCCCCCTCAGTCCCTGTGATCGAGTCCGATATCCAGCACGCGCGCGCTGTGGGTCAGCCAGCCGGCTGAAAGCAGGTCCACCCCGCTTTCGGCGATCGGCGGGGCGGTCTGGAGCGTGATCCGTCCGGACGCCTCGGTGATCGCGCGTCCGGCGACCAGCTTTACGGCTTCGCGGAGGGTGTCAGGACCCATGTTGTCGAGCAGCACGGCGTCGACGCCGATCGACAGCACCTCCTCGAGCTGGGCCAGGGTGTCGACCTCGACCTCGATCTTCACTAAGTGGCCGATATAGGCGCGCGCGCGCTCGATGGCGGGACGCACGCCGCCGGCTACGGCGATGTGGTTGTCCTTGATCAGCACTGCGTCATCCAGGCCGAAGCGGTGGTTCATGCCGCCGCCCAGCCGCACCGCATGCTTCTGCAGGGCGCGAAGGCCCGGGGTGGTCTTGCGGGTGTCGGCGACCTTGGCGCGGGTGTGGGCGATGGCGTCGGCGATGGTGGCCGTAGCGCTGGCCACGCCGCTCAGGTGGCCCAGGAAGTTCAGCGCCACCCGCTCGCCGCTCAGGAGACCGCGGGCGGGGCCTGAGACGATGGCGATGTCGTCGCCGGGCGCGATGCGTGCGCCGTCGGGCTTCAGCACCTCGACCTTCAGAGCCGGGTCAACCAGGCGGAAAGCCATGACCGCCACATCCAGTCCAGCCACCACCCCGGGCTCGCGGGCGGCCAGCGCGGCGCGGGCCATGGTCCCGGCGGGAATGATGGCGTCGGTGGTCAGGTCGCCCGCACGCCCCAGGTCTTCCAGGAGGGCGGATCGCACCAGCGGCTCGATCATCACGGCGGGCAGGGGAGCGGGAAGGGTCATCTCGGCCTTCAGGCAGGCGTCTTGCGACGTAGCGGATTTGGGAGATGGGTTAGACGAAAGCCACGCTCAATTGAACACGCCGGACAGAAGTTACGCTGTTACCAGCAGCGACAGTTGGCGCTCGTTCGGTTCATTGCGGCCTTCGGCGATCTCGCGGTCGAGCAGGCGGGTGGGGTAGTCGCCGGTGAAGTAGTGATCGGTGAACTGCGGTGTCACCGGGTCGCGCGCGCCGGCGCCCATGGCCCAGTAGAGCCCGTCCACCGAGAGGAAGCCCAGGCTGTCGACCTACAGAATCTCCTTCATTTCCTGCATCGACTTGGTGGCGGCGAGCAGGCGGTCGCGATCGGGCATGTCGATGCCGTAGAAGTCGGGCCACTTGATCGGCGGGGAGGCGGAGCGGAAGTGGATTTCCTTGGCGCCGGCTTCGCGCACCATGCGCACGATCTTCAGCGAAGTGGTCCCGCGCACCACCGAATCGTCGATCAGCACCACCCGCTTGCCGGCCAGCACCTGGCGGTTGGGACTGTGCTTCATGCGCACGCCCAGTTCGCGGACGCCCTGGGTCGGCTGGATGAAGGTGCGGCCCATGTAGTGGCTGCGGATGATGCCGAGCTCGTAGGGCAGGCCGCTTTCCTGGGCGAAGCCCAGCGCAGCCGGCACTCCACTGTCCGGCACCGGCACGATCACGTCGGCCTCGACCCCGGTCTCCTGCGCCAGGCGGGCGCCCATGCGCTTGCGCACATCGTAGACCGAGCGGCCGTTCACGACGGAATCAGGACGTGAGAAGTAGACGTATTCGAACAGGCAGGGGCGGGCGCGGGCGGCCGGGAAGGGCCGCGAGGAATGGATCGTCCGCTCGCCGGAGATCACCACCACTTCGCCGTGCTCGATGTCGCGCACGAACTTGGCGCCGATCATGTCCAGCGCGCAGGTCTCCGAGGCGAGCACGTAGGCGCCGTTGAGGTCGCCCAGCACGAGCGGTCGGATGCCGAGGGGGTCGCGGGCGCCGATCAGGCACTCATTGGTCAAGGCGACCAGGGCGTAACCGCCCTCGATTCGCGACAGGGCGTCGATGAAGCGCGTCTCCATCGAGGTTTTGCGCGAGCGCGCCACCAGATGCAGGATCACCTCGCTGTCGGAGGTGGACTGGAAGATCGAACCCTCGGCCACGAGCTGGGTGTGCAGGTGGCGGAAGTTAGTGAGGTTGCCGTTGTGGGCCAGGGCGATGCCGGTGGTCTCAAGGTCCGCGTACATCGGCTGGACGTTGCGGATCACGCTGGCGCCGGCGGTGGCGTAGCGGGTGTGCCCGATGGCGGAGCGCCCGGGCAGGCGCGTGGTCAGGTCATTGCCTGAAAAGGCCTCGCCGACGTGGCCCATGTGGCGCTCGGTGCGGAACAGATGGCCGTCGTAGGCCGCAATGCCGCAGGCTTCCTGCCCCCTGTGCTGGAGCGCGTGCAGGCCCAACGCCGTGACCGCGCTGGCGTCGGCCGCGTTCCAGACGCCGAAGACGCCGCATTCGAGCCGCATCTGGTCGTCGTCGGCGTCTCGTACGTGCCCGTGCGTATCGTGCAGGGAGGTCAAGCGAGGGAACGTCATGGGATCACTCCACCGGCTCGGACGGATGAACATGGTGATGATGGGGATGTGGGTGGTCCGGCTCGCCGGTGGTCACCCTCAGGGTGCGATGTGAAGGCGCAGGCGCCACGTCGGGGGGCGTCATATCCGGGTCGCTGGATGGCGTCGTGGGCGGCAGCAGTGTCGGGACGCCGCTCTGTTCCGTATCGGCGGCTGCGTCGGTCGCCCGGTCCTTGAGCATCTTGCCGAGGCCGAGCATGTCCTTCAGTCCTCCAGGCGCCACCGAGGCCAGGGTCGTACCGGCGGCCCGCGTGAGGGGGTAGAGCCGGCCACTGGTGATCAACGACGGCGGTCGGCCGAGCGGCGTGGCCGTGAAGACCAGATAGACCACGCCCAGGATCACCAGGGCGCGCAGGACGCCGAACCCGAGCCCCACCAGCCGGTCGACCACCCCAAGCGTCGCCTGGCTTCGCAACGCGCGCGAGATCGATGATCCCAGCATGCGCAGCGCGATGTAGGCGACCAGGAAGGTGACGATGACTGCGGCCGCATTGGCCGCCCAGGCTGGATGCACGCTGTGGCGCGCGAAGGGCGCGGTGAAGGGCAGCAGATAGACCGCCAGCCCCGCCGCTATGGTGAATGCAAACAGCGTCACCAACTCCAGCACCGCCCCCCGGCTGAAGCCGACGATGGCGGACACTATGAGGATGAGGCCGGCTGCGAGGTCGAACAGGTTCACGCGCGCTTTCCGATTGGCGCTCCGTAACCTGACGAGGTCTCATCGCCAATCACCGTCGCCAATTCGTCGCACAGCGTCGGCCAACCGCGTCGCTCCGGCCACGGCCACGGGGCCGCTGACGGAGGCCCCGGGGGCGAGCGCGCGCGCGAAGCCGAGCTTCGCCGCTTCCTTCAGGCGGGAGTCGGTGCGTCCGACCGTTCGGACATCGCCCGAAAGGCTGATCTCACCGAAGACGACGCAATCCTGTGGCAAGGGCTGATCCAGGGCCGAGGACGTCAACGCAGCAGCTGCGGCGAGGTCCGCCGCCGGCTCCGTGACACGTAACCCGCCGGCGACGTTCAGGTAGATATCGCGGTCGCCGAATCCAAGGCCGCAACGCGCCTCCAGCACCGCCAGCACCATGGCCAGACGCCCTGAATCCCAACCGACCACGGCCCGGCGCGGCGTTCCGTACGCGGACGGCGCCACCAGGGCCTGGAATTCCACCAGTACGGGCCGCGATCCTTCGATCCCGGCGAACACCGCGGCCCCGGCCGAGCGCTGGCCGCCTTCGTTGAGGAACAGGGCGGAGGGGTTCTTCACTTCCCTCAACCCGCCGTCGCCCATCTCGAACACCCCGATCTCGTCGGTGGCGCCGAAGCGGTTCTTGGCCCCGCGCAAGATACGGAAGGGGTAGCCACGCTCGCCCTCGAAGGCGAGCACGGCGTCCACCATGTGCTCGACCACGCGCGGCCCGGCGATCTGGCCATCCTTGGTGACATGGCCGACCAGGACGATGGCGACGCGCCGCTTCTTGGCCAGCCGCACCAGTTCGCCCGCCGCCGCCCGCACCTGGGCCACCGAGCCCGGGCCGGCTTCCAGTTGGTCGCTCCACAGGGTCTGGATGGAATCGATCACCACCAGGTCGAAACTGTCGCGCTTCAGCCCCTCGACGATGTCGCGCAGCGCCGTCTCGGCCGCCAGCTTCACCGGGGCGTGGCCCAAGCCCATGCGCTGGGCGCGGGCGCGGACCTGTTCCACCGCCTCCTCGCCGGAAATGTAGGCTACCGCAGCGCCGTTCATGGCCGCCGAAGCGCAGACCTGCATCAGCAGGGTGGACTTGCCGACCCCGGGATCGCCGCCCAGCAGGATGGCTGAGCCCGGCACCACGCCGCCGCCGCAGACGCGGTCGAATTCCTCCATGCCAGTGACGATGCGGGGCGGGGCGGGGGTCTCGACATCCAGGGTCTCGAACGCCAGGCCGCCGCGGGCCTTGCCCGCCTTGGGCGCGGAGAGCGCGCCGGGCGGACGGCTGGACTGGACTTCCTCGACCAGGGTGTTCCAGGCGCTACACGCCGTGCACTGGCCGCTCCACTTGCTGTGGACGGCCCCGCAGGACTGGCAGACGTAGATCGCGCCGTCGCGCGCCATATGCGAACCCGTCTCACCGTGGATGGAGAAGTCTGCCGCGAGTCGCGCCAAAACGCGCCCATGGGCAGGCTGCGGCGTAGATGCAGGCTATTAGCCAAGGTTCAAGTGGGGCGCCGCGTTGCGCCGCGGCATGGCTGTCCTCTATAAGGCGCCGCAGCATTGGCGGACGCAGCAGAGGCCCGGACCCATGAATATCCACGAACATCAGGCCAAGGCCGTCCTTAAGGAGTTCGGCGCGCCCGTGCCGCTGGGCTACGCCGCCTTCACCCCGCAAGAAGCCGAAGACGCCGCCAAGAAGCTGGGCGGCCCGGTTTTCGTGGTGAAGTCCCAGATTCACGCGGGCGGCCGCGGCAAGGGCAAGTTCGAGGGCCTGGGCCCCGACGCCAAGGGCGGCGTGCGCGTCGTGAAGTCGGTCGAGGACGTCCGCAAGAACGCCGAGGAGATGCTCGGCCGCGTGCTCGTCACCCACCAGACCGGCCCGCACGGCAAGCAGGTCAACCGCCTTTACATCGAAGAAGGCGCCGACATCCAAAAGGAGCTGTACATCTCGCTCCTGGTCGACCGCGCGACCTCGCGCGTGGCGGTGGTCGCTTCCACCGAGGGCGGCATGGACATCGAGGAAGTAGCCGCCCACACCCCCGAGAAGATCATCACCATCCAGATCGACCCGGCCACCGGTGTGTTCCCGCACCACGGCCGCGCGCTGGCCGAAGCCCTCGAACTCAAGGGCGACCTGGCCAAGCAGGCGTTCAAGCTGCTGGGCCAGCTCTACGCCGCGTTCGTGGCCAAGGACATGGACATGCTGGAAGTGAACCCGCTGATCATCACGGGCGACCAGCAACTGCGCGTCCTGGACGCCAAGATCAGCTTCGATTCCAACGCCCTGTTCCGTCACAAGGACATTGTCGAGCTCCGCGACACCTCGGAAGAGGACGCCAAGGAGATCGAGGCCTCGAAGTACGAGCTCAGCTACATCGCGCTGGACGGCGAGATCGGCTGCATGGTGAACGGCGCCGGCCTGGCCATGGCCACCATGGACATCATCAAGCTCTACGGCGCCGAGCCCGCCAACTTCCTCGACGTGGGCGGCGGCGCTTCCAAGGAAAAGGTCACGGCGGCTTTCAAGATCATCACCGCGGACCCGAACGTGAAGGGCATCCTGGTCAACATCTTCGGCGGCATCATGCGTTGCGACATCATCGCCGAGGGCGTGATCGCGGCGGTCAAGGAAGTCGGCCTGCAGGTTCCGCTGGTGGTGCGCCTGGAAGGCACCAACGTCCAGCAGGGCAAGGACATCCTGAACGCTTCGGGCCTGAATGTGATCGCCGCCAACGACCTGTCGGACGCGGCCGAGAAGATCGTCGGCGCCGTCCGCGCCGCCTGATCTCAGGTTCCAGACTAGACGACCCCTCCTCCTCCGCTTGTGGGTGAGGAGGGGCGTTCTTCCATTTCCCTGGACACGTGGCCTGTCCCTCTGGCCTGTTAAGCCTGTATCGGGGCGAGGGGCATAGTGAGGTCCAGCAGTTTCATGATGGCCTTGGCGGCTTCCGCCATCGCCGCCGCCGCCGCCCACGGCCAGGCGATGGACCAGGATTTCCGCACCCTTTGCGTTTCCCATAAGGGCGAGGCGCTTGCAGCCCTCGCCACTGCGGAGGCGGCGGGGTGGATCACGCTTCCCAGCGGAACGACGCCGCCGACCCTGCCCGGTGGGGTGAAGCTGAAGACCTTCGCCATGCGGCTGCACTCGGTCGGCGCAGCAACCCATCTTCTCGTGGTCGGCGAAGGCGAAGCAAGAGGTGATCCCAAGGCCGTGGGCGGCGGACTTACGAACGTGCGCGTGTGTTTCGTGGCCAGCCCGCAGTCCGATAGCGCCGGCGTCGCTGCGGAAAAGGCCGCGCTGCAGGGCGAGCCCACGTTCCGGGATCCGCAGGCGTCTGTCTATCTGGTGAACCAGGCGACGGGCCGGGTGTCGCCGCTCAAGGGGCGCGCCGCCGCTGCTGAGCTGAAGGCCGGAGCCCTGGCGGCCGTGATGCTGGTCGACACGCCTCAGGCCACCGCCTTCAACTACCAGGTCCCTGAACCCGTAAAGTAGGAACCGCCCGCCCGATGGTGGGCTCGGAGGTGCGCGCCTTCCTCGATACGCCGCAGCCATATTCTGGCGGCTGCGGACAGCGCGTCCATTCGTGATGAGGCGGCGGTTGGCCGGTTTGAATCGTTTGGTCGACCAAAACTATTTCGAACAGGGTTCCCCCGGCGACGATCCTGCGCTAATCCCAGCCCGCCCGACGGCGCTGCCTGCTGCGCCTGCGAACGAGAGAGCTTGAGCGCGCCAGTGTCCATCCTGATCGACAGCAACACCAAGGTCATCTGCCAGGGCATCACCGGAGCCCAGGGTACGTTCCACTCTGAGCAGGCGATCGCCTACGGGACCAAGATGGTCGGCGGCGTGACCCCCGGTAAGGGTGGTATGACCCACATCGGCCTGCCGGTGTTCGACACCGTCGCCGAGGCGCGCGAGCGCACCGGCGCCGACGCGAGCGTGATCTACGTGCCGCCTCCGTTCGCCGCGGACTCCATCCTCGAGGCCATCGACGCCGAAATCGCCCTGATCATCTGCATCACCGAGGGCATCCCGGTGGAAGACATGGTCAAGGTGAAGCGCTCGCTGTCCGGCTCCAAGTCGCGCCTGATCGGCCCGAACTGCCCGGGCGTGCTGACGCCGGGCCAGTGCAAGATCGGCATCATGCCAGGCAACATCTTCTCGGCCGGTTCGGTCGGCGTGGTGTCTCGCTCGGGCACCCTGACCTATGAAGCGGTGTTCCAGACCACCAACGCGGGCCTCGGCCAGACCACTGCGGTCGGCATCGGCGGCGACCCGGTGAAGGGCACCGAGTTCATCGACGTGCTGGAAATGTTCCTGGCCGACGACAAGACCGAGTCGATCATCATGATCGGCGAGATCGGTGGCTCGGCCGAAGAAGAAGCTGCCGAATTCATTAAGCAGTCCAAGCGCAAGAAGCCCATGGCCGGCTTCATCGCCGGCCGCACGGCGCCTCCGGGCCGCCGCATGGGTCATGCCGGGGCGATCATCTCCGGCGGCAAGGGCGGCGCGGAAGACAAGATCGCCGCGATGGAATCCGCGGGAATCAAGGTTTCGCCCTCACCGGCGAAGCTGGGCGAAACCCTTCTGCAGGTTTTGAAGGGCTAAAATCTCGCCATGAGGTTCCTTTAGGAGCCTCGGCGAACCACATACGCACCGCGCGATCCGCGTCTGCCGTCTCCTGACGACACCCTGGCCGGATCGGGCCAGGGGAAAGACGATGGCGGACGACGCAGGACTACGGAATACCGCTCGGATCAATCAGATCATGGGCGAAACCTCCTTCCTGTATGGTGGCAACGCCGCCTTCGTAGAGGATCTATACGAGAGGTACGCCAAGGATCCCGGTTCGGTCGAACCGTCCTGGCGGGCCTATTTCGAGAGCCTGCGGGAGCCTGCCCAGGTCATCACCGCCGCCGCTGCCGAGCCGAGCTGGACCCGCACCCCGGTCCCGGCTCCGCGGCCGGAATGGCTGCCGGCCATCGACGGCCTGTGGCCCGCGGTGGAGGCCAAGGTCGCCAAGGTCATCGCCGAGAAGAAGCCCGCCGCCTCCGTGGCGGACATCCGCGCCGCCACCCTGGATTCGGTGCGCGCGATCATGATGATCCGGGCCTATCGGATTCGCGGCCACCTGTCGGCCAATCTCGATCCGCTGGGCATCGAGCCCAAGGTGGACAATCCCGAACTGGAGCCGTCCTCCTACGGGTTCGCGGAAAGCGATTACGACCGTCCGATATTCCTCGACTACGTGCTGGGTCTGGAGACCTCGACCATCCGCGAGATCCTGGCGATCATGCGGCGCACTTATTGCGGCAATCTGGGGGTGCAGTTCATGCACATCTCCGATCCGCAGGAGAAGGCGTGGATCCAGGAGCGCATCGAGGGCAAGGACAAGGAGATCGCCTTCACCAGCGAAGGCAAGATCGCCATCCTGAAGAAGCTGATCGAAGGCGAGGGCTTCGAGCGCTTCCTGCACAAGCGCTTCCCTGGCACCAAGCGCTTCGGCCTGGACGGCGCGGAGGCCATGGTCCCGGCGCTGGAGCAGATCATCAAGCGCGGCGGCGCGCTGGGCGTGGACGAGATCATCCTCGGCATGCCCCACCGGGGACGCCTGAACGTGCTGGCCGCGGTGATGGGCAAGCCCTACCGCGTGATCTTCCACGAATTCCAGGGCGGTTCGTCGCTTCCCTCCGACATCGAGGGCTCGGGCGACGTGAAGTACCACCTGGGCGCCTCGTCGGACCGCGAGTTCGACGGCAACAGCGTCCACCTATCGCTGACCGCCAACCCTTCGCACCTTGAGATCGTGAACCCGGTGGTGCTGGGTAAGGCGCGCGCCAAGCAGACGCTGGACTTCCGCGCCGACGAGACCGCCGACCGGGGCAAGGTGCTGCCGCTGCTGCTGCACGGCGACGCCGCCTTCGCCGGCCAGGGCGTGATCGCCGAGTGCTTCATGCTGATGGGGCTGAAGGGCTACAAGACCGGCGGCACCATCCACTTCATCGTCAACAACCAGATCGGCTTCACCACCAGCCCGCGCAATTCGCGCTCATCGCCCTATCCTTCGGATACGGCGCTGATGGTCGAGGCGCCGATCTTCCACGTGAACGGCGACGACCCCGAAGCCGTCACCTTCGCCGCCAAGATCGCCACCGAGTACCGCCAGCTGTTTGGTAAGGACGCGGTGATCGACATGTTCTGCTACCGTCGTTTCGGTCACAACGAAGGCGACGACCCGACCTTCACCCAGCCCTTGATGTACGCCAAGATCAAGGACCAGCTCTCGACCCGCGAACTCTACACCCAGCGCCTGGTGGCGGAGGGCGTGACCACCGACGCGGACGTGGACGCCATGATGTCGGAGTTCGAGACCTTCCTCGACCAGGAGTTCGACGCCGGCAAGAACTTCCACGCCAACAAGGCCGACTGGCTGGACGGCCTGTGGTCCGGCATGAAGCTGGAGCCGGGTGCGGAACTGCCGCGGGGCGACACTGGCGTGCCGGCGCAGAAGCTCAAGGACCTGGGCGAGAAGATCACCGCCATCCCCGAGCGGCTCAACGTCCACAAGACCCTGCAGCGCGTGATCGAGGGCCGCCGCAAGGCGGTCGAGACCGGCGAAAACTTCGACTGGGCGCTGGCCGAGCACCTGGCCTTCGCCAGCCTGCTCGACGAAGGCTATCCGATCCGTCTGTCGGGCCAGGACAGCGTGCGCGGGACCTTCTCGCAGCGCCATTCCGCCGTGGTCGATCAGGTGACGGAAGAGCGCTACCTGCCGCTCAACCACATCCGCGCGGGCCAGGGCTATTACGAGGTGATCGACTCGGCCCTGTCGGAAGAGGCGGTGCTGGGCTTCGAGTACGGCTACAGCGTGGCTGATCCCAACACCCTGACTATGTGGGAAGCCCAGTTCGGCGACTTCGCCAACGGCGCCCAGGTGGTGGTGGACCAGTTCATCTCGTCGGCCGAGCGCAAGTGGCTGCGTATGTCCGGCCTGACCATGCTGCTGCCCCACGGTTACGAGGGCCAGGGGCCGGAGCACTCATCCGCTCGTCTGGAACGCTACCTCCAGCTCTGCGCTGAGGAAAACCTGCAGGTCGCCAACTGCTCCACCCCGGCCAACTATTTCCACATCCTGCGCCGCCAGATCCACCGGCCGTTCCGCAAGCCGCTGATCCTGATGACGCCCAAGTCGCTGCTGCGTCACAAAAAGGCGGTCTCGACCCTGGCAGACTTGGCCGAGGGCTCGACCTTCCACCGCGTGTTGCACGACGACGCCCAGCAACGCCCGGCCGTCGCCGGCGTGACGCTCAAGGCCGACGACAAGATCCGCCGCGTGGTTCTGTGCTCGGGCAAGGTCTACTACGACCTGCTCGACGCCCGTGAGAAGAAGGGGGTCGACGACGTCTACCTGATGCGCCTGGAGCAGTTCTATCCGTGGCCGATGCAGTCGCTTCGCAAGGAGCTCGGCCGCTTCCGGAATGCGGAACTGGTCTGGTGCCAGGAGGAGCCCAAAAACATGGGCGGATGGACCTTCGTCGATCCGTGGCTGGAGCTGACGCTCAACAAGCTCGAGATCTCGGCCAAGCGTCCCCGTTACGTCGGCCGCCCGGCTTCCGCCTCCACGGCCGCTGGCATGATGAGCCGTCACCTGAAAGAGCTCGAAACCTTCCTGAACGAGGCGTTCGCCTAAACGTCCGCCCGCAAACGAAACCTAGGACCTCTCCCATCATGAGCGACATCGTCACGCCGACCCTCGGCGAGTCCGTCAGCGAAGCCACAGTAGCGCGTTGGACCAAGAAGCCGGGCGACCCCGTGAAGAAGGACGAGGTGCTGGTGGAACTGGAGACCGACAAGGTCAGCCTTGAAGTCGCCTCTCCTTCCGACGGCGTGCTGGGCGAGATCCTGGCCCCCGAAGGCGCCACCGTCACCCAGGGCCAGAAGCTCGGCGCGGTGAGCGAGAACGGCGCCGCCCAGCCGGCCAAGGGCAAGGCCGCTCCGGCTCCCTCCAAGGCCGCGGCTCCGGCCAAGGCGGAAGCAGCCGCTCCTGCAGCCCCGGCCAAGGCTCTTGACGTGACCGTGCCCGCCATGGGCGAGTCGGTGACCGAGGGGACCATCTCGGCCTGGAGCAAGAAGCCGGGCGATGCGGTGAAGAAGGACGAGGTCCTGGTCGAGATCGAGACCGATAAGGTCGCGGTAGAGGTTTCCGCCCCCGCCGATGGCGTGCTGAGCGAGATCCTGGCCCCGAACGGGAGCACGGTGACCCCGAACCAAGTCATCGCCCGCATCGGCGGCGCATCCGGTCAGGCAGCGGCCCAGCCTGCCGCGGCCCCCGTCCCGGCGG